>DASQMG010000630.1:0-3167 GCA_035645595.1 Flavisolibacter sp.
CGTGACCCGCGCTGGGGAAGGGTTGCAGAAGGATCCGGTGAAGACACCTACCTGGGTTCGCAATATTCAGCTGCAATGGTAAGGGGCTACCAGGGCCAGGATTTATCGGCGGGCAATACCCTGTTGGCCTGCGTAAAACACCTGGCATTGTATGGGGCAGCTGAGGGTGGGCGCGACTATAATACCACTGACATGAGCCGCCTTAAAATGTATGAATTTTACCTGCCTCCCTATAAGGCGGCTGTTGACGCCGGGGTAGGCAGCGCCATGTCATCCTTCAACGAAATTGACGGCATTCCTGCCTCAGGCAACAAGTGGCTGCTTACAGATTTGCTCCGTAAACAATGGGGCTTTAAAGGATTTGTAGTTTCTGATTATACATCAATTGCTGAAATGACTGCACATGGTATGGGCGACCTGCAAACGGTGTCTGCCTTATCGTTAAACGCCGGGTTGGACATGGATATGGTAGCGGAAGGGTTTCTTACAACATTAAGAAAATCATTAACGGAAAAGAAAACGACGGCGGCCCAAATAGATGCTGCCTGCCGGAGGATTTTGGAAGCGAAATACAAGCTGGGTTTATTTGAGGACCCATACAGATATTGCAATGCAGCCAGGGCGAAAGCAGAAGTGCTAAGTGCTGACAAAAGAATTGCAGCAAGGGAGTTTGCGCAACGCTCCGCCGTATTGTTGAAGAACGATCGAAATACGCTGCCATTAAAGAAAACAGGAACGATTGCCCTGGTTGGCCCCCTGGCAAACAACACATCCAACATGCTGGGGACATGGGCAGTAAGTGGCGAGCCAGGTACTTCTATACCTGTTTTACAGGGGATGAGGGTTGTGGGCGGTAGTAGTGTAAATATTGTTTACGCAAAAGGAGCCAATATTACCGACGACAGTTTATTGGTAAAGGGGGCCAATGTATTTGGTGAGAGAGTCAGCATTGACGCGATGCGTCCAGATTCTTTGCTGGGCCAGGCAGTTGCCCTTGCTACTACTGCGGATGTGATTGTGGCCGTTGTAGGCGAGGCGTCGGAATTTACCGGGGAAGCGGCCAGCCGCTCCGATATTGGCCTGCCTCAAAGCCAGACAAGACTGTTGGAAGAACTATCGAAAACCGGGAAACCATTAGTAGTTGTGCTGATGAGTGGTCGTCCCTTGACAATAGAAAAAGAAAGCAAGCTGGCTTCCTCAATTTTACAGGTTTGGTTTCAGGGGCACGAAGCTGGTCATGCCGTCGCCGATGTATTGTTTGGAAGCTATAATCCGTCTGGAAAGTTAACAATGTCGTGGCCGCGGAATGTAGGACAGGTACCTGTTTACTACAACCACAAAAATACCGGGCGCCCGCAGGATAACAGTAAGCCTACTCAAAAATTTCAATCAAATTATTTAGATGTTGCTAATACACCTTTATATGCTTTCGGATACGGCTTAAGTTATACGATGTTTAGTTATGGCCCTATTCAATTAAGTAAGACGAGTCTGCGTCCAGCTGAAAAGATTTCAGCAACAGTTACTGTTACCAATAGTGGTGCGTATGATGGCGAGGAGGTAGTCCAATTGTATATCAGGGATATAGTTGGATCTATAACACGACCAGTGAAAGAGCTGAAAGATTTTAGAAAGATCATGTTGAAAAAAGGCGAAAGCAAACAGGTAACCTTTACGATTGATGAAGAGAAGTTGAAATTTTGGAATGGTGATTTAAAATGGGTTTCAGAGCCGGGTGCTTTCAAATTGTTTATTGGAGGGAGTTCTGATAATGTAAAGGAGGCGGATTTTACATTGGTGAAATGACAGGACCGGAGCCGGGCAATAGTAAAAGTTGAACAGGCCAGGTTAGTACGCGTATTTATAGAAATCGCACAACCCTTCATCACACAAAAGATTTTTATAAAGCGGGTGTTTTAGTACATCCATATAGTCCATCCACGCACCTGCTACTTTTATTCTTCGATAAATAAGCCGTATGCCGTGGCTATAATCCACGTACCAGGCTGCGTGGCCGGTATAAAGGGGTTGAATAGCTTTGCCGTCAAATGAATGCCATCCATAAATTGCTACGCGGGGCCGCTTTGCATCACCTGTAATCTTTCCGCTGATTACCACATCTTTTTTAATTCCTGCAATAAGTCCTCTCCTGCCCTTGCGCTGGCCTTCAATAATTAAATGATGCTGGTACATGGTTGGCGTGCTATCTCTGAAAGCATACATCGGAACAGGTTCGAGCTTTACAAGAGCAGCTCTATAAATATCATCAACCATTTTTTTCGTGGGCAAAAAACATTGAAGCCTGTCGGCAATCTGTTGTGCAGCCATCGGCGTCATATTGATTCTTGCCCAGTCGTCGTTGGTGCCAATACTCAAATAATCAGGTGATACATAATACGTAGCATGAATAATTTTGCCCGTAGTTGAATCCGTGATCGAGGTAGATACAGCAACAAATTTTTTAAAGAAAGACGGCAGGTTGCCGGACAAAATTTCCTTCACCGCAAATGAATCACGTTGTCGCCAATTGAAAGCTGCAGCAGCTTTGTAAAAGTCTTTGCCTGTAATACGTGATGATAACGGCACAGGAATAGCTATCTTATAATAGGAACGACAGCTGATAAGGCAAAGAAATGCGAGGGATAATAGTCCTCTCATAAAATGAGTTTTTAATATCACTCTACCTTTTTGATTTCACTACGCCACATAAATTCTTCATGTTCGATCTTCCAAATAAATCCATCTAGAATTTAATGCGTAATCTGTGGCACGGCATCTGAAATCATGATGGCCAAAAGCAATTACAGCCAGGGATATAAAGGGTAGTAGCAGAATAAAAAGGGCATCCACTAAGGGCATTCCTATCCGGGGTTGCGTAGTCATGTTGTTTGTTGATCGCTGTTTGTCTGCACTGGGCGGCCGGACAGCAGCAAGTTATCCCTTACTTTTTTTGCGGCTTCCAACCCCTGGTAAAATCCTTCTTCAAACACGCTTACCCCGGCTAAATCGGTATGTGCAAAATGCACACGATCATTCACAGATTGACCCAATTGTAACCTGGCATTGCCATGAATAACTCCGGGAAGTGGTTGGGCCATGGCATGTCCCCAGATCATTACATTAATTTCTTCTGTTGCAGCTTCAATATCAGGATGTACTTTTTTTAG
>DASQMG010000631.1:0-2173 GCA_035645595.1 Flavisolibacter sp.
AATGGATTAAGCGCAAATAACCCATAACCCCGTGCATGCCAGTAAGCCGGGTAGCCAACGTTTGATGGATGATCAATGATACCAATGGCAACGTCCTTACCTTCTTTCTTGCCCTGCAACGTTGCCCAGCGTCCTTTTGTACTCCACATCGCATCTCCTGTTACCCCTTCGCTGCTACGATACATGCCTGTTACGCCCTGATTGTTGGCCGATTTTGGAACGGATGTTTTGTTGCCATGAATGTCTGTAAAAACATCTTCCTGCGTAGACGGCATTTCCAGTTCCCGTGCAACACGAATGGCAAGAAAGCCATCTTTCACATCTTTAAAAACTACTTCTTCTTTGGCTGCCGCCAATGCAGCTATTCTTTCAATAAAGAAAACAGTGCCCTTAACAGAAAACAAAAACGTTGTTTGCTCTTTCAGCAATACATGCCCGTCGGGGTGCAGCCAGTCCGCAGTAACAATAAGCGTAGCCTTATCTCTCTTTGCTTTTTTACTAATGACAGCGTCATGGCGTATTGTTCCATAAAGGCCCCTTTTTGCCGGTTCAATGGCAGTGGAATTGTTCCAGAAATCCAGCCCGTTTACCGATTCATAATTCATCCATAAACCATTATGATGGGGATGGTCTGTTCTTTCGCCAGGACGTGGTTCAATAGGCCAGCCCCTTGTTACAGTGATGCCGTCCACCGTGTTTAACGGAAACAGGAAAGGTTTACGAACAGAATCATCATACCGGTAGGCCGTCATCAGTTTACCGTTATATAAAATATGGAGGCTTCTTTGATCTTTTTTTTCAATAATCTCAAAGCCTTTTGATGACTGGGTAAAGGCATCCAGATTCATAAAAAGGCAAAAAAGAATCAACAGTTTTTTCATAGTTAATATTTAAAAACTTTTCCGTTAACCAGTACCTGCTGTGTCTTTTCATCAAACGTGGCTTTACCACCGGTACGTGATGCAGCAGTGGTCATAATGCAGGCAATAGAATGGTTATAGCCTGCTTCCACCGGCGCATTGGGCGTTTTACGGCTGCGCACACATTCCATCCAGTTGCGTACATGAGCACTGGTTAAGGCGTCGCCACCGGTGTTGGCGGAGGCACTGACCTCCACTTTTTCTTTTACCAGGTCCAGTTCAGGCAGGAGGTTTAGCGGCATCTTCATGGCATCTGCATGGTTCTTTCTTAGTCCTCCCTTCGGTGAAACTTTGTTGGTGATCAGGTTCAATTCACCGCCGTTAGAATAATATAACTCGGCGGGGTTTTCATCGCCATTATGCATGCGTGACATAAACGTAACCTGGAAACCGGTTGATGCATCCGCGGCCGGGCCGTAATCAAACACGGCTGTTATCGTATCCCAGTTTTTTCGTCCATCCTTCCACATATAAATGCCGCCATTAGCAGTTACGCTTCTTGGGTAATCCATACCTGTAAACCAATGCACGGTGTCTATCTGGTGGCTCATCCACTGTCCTGGCAGGCCCGACGAATAAGGCCAGAATAAACGGTACTCCAGGTATTTTCTCGGGTCCCATTTTTCAGCAGGGCGGTTCATTAAATAGCGCTTCCAATCGGTATCTTCTTCTCTTATCTGATCTACCAGCGCCGGTCGTCTCCAACGGCCAGGCTGGTTTACATTCCATGTTAGTTCTACCATTGTAACAGGCCCGAACTTTCCACCCTGTATAAAATCTGCGGCAGCTTTATAGTTGCCTCCACTCCTTCTTTGCGAACCGATTTGCACTATTCGCTTTGATGCTTTCACGGCTTTTAATGCAGCGCTGGCATCATCCATTGTTTCGGCAAACGGCTTCTCCACGTAAGCATCGCATCCCGCTTTCATAGCTTCTACCGTATGCAGCGCATGTTGGAAATCTGCGGTGCTTATAAATACGGCATCCGCCAACTTCTTATCGTATAATTCTTCGTTATTGCGACAGGCAACCACATCGTGTCCCATCTTTCCTTTCCACGCTGCAGCACCTTCTTCTCGACGCGTTTTCCAAATGTCTGATACCGCCACCACATCAAAATTCAATTCTTTATAGTGGTCCATAAAACAAGGCATGTGCGAACTACGGTGCCGGTCGGAGTAACCGATCACGCCCACTCTGACCCTGTCGTTGGCACCAATGATGCGGCCATAACTTTGAGCGCTGAAACCCAT
>DASQMG010000632.1:0-1611 GCA_035645595.1 Flavisolibacter sp.
CCGGTTGTGCTGTTAGCCTGCGGGTCTGCATCTACCAACAAAGTTTTGTACTCCAGCACAGCAAAACTTGCTGCTAGGTTTATAGCCGATGTTGTTTTTCCAACCCCGCCTTTTTGATTGGCAACTCCAATGATTCTGGCCATTTATCCTGAATAATTTTTTAGTAATTTAAATTTCTATACGCCTTCAATAATTGCTGCTTTCGCAAGCTACCACCCGATCGAGAAGCTCCAAATTATTTGAATCTCATTCAATTATCTTTTTTAGGCGCCCGCAAAAATACATTTTATGGCGCCACGAATCCCCCGTGTTAAAGATTATATTCCGGCACCGTGAATCTTTCGTCCTTCCTATAAATTTGCAGTTTATGCGCAGTTCCCCTTTTTGGTTGTTGTTGGCCGGGTTGATGGTTTTAGTGGATATTTATTTTTTTCAGATTGTAAGGTTTCTGACGTCTTCTGCTCTTCCACGTACACGAACGATTATTCATACATGGTACTGGGTGCTTTCAGTCACCGTTTTAATGCTCCTTTTTTTACTGCCGTATCTGAACTTAGATAATCTGCAAAAAGGCCTGCGCAGTACCGTGTTCTCTGTATTAGTAGGCTTATTTTTACTTAAACTTTTTGCTGCTATATTCTTTTTGATAGATGATATCAGGAGGGGCGTTCAGTGGCTATGGGGTAAATTATTTTTTCAAAATGGCAACGCTGCCGAAACACAAAGCAGTCCGCGGATAAGCCGTTCGCTTTTTTTAAGTTGGATGGGTATCGCTGTTGGTGGTAGTTTGTTTGGCACGTTGCTGTATGGCTTTACCAATAAATATAATTACAAAGTAAAACGCATTCCCCTTCAGTTTCCCAACCTGCCGTCTGCGTTCAAAGGCCTTAAAATAGTACAGATCTCAGATGTACATTCCGGAAGCTTTAATAATATAGAAGCAGTGCAGAAGGGCGTTGAAAAAATTCTGTCATTGAAGCCAGACCTTGTTTTGTTTACGGGTGACCTTGTAAATAATAAGCACGATGAAATGATCCCGTACATAGAGGTATTTGACAAACTAAAGGCGCCATTGGGTGTCTATTCAATTTTCGGAAATCATGATTATGGCGATTATGTAGCCTGGGAGACTCCGGAACAAAAGATTCAGAACCTGGACCGCCTAAAAGAGGTTCACCAAAAAATGGGGTGGCGGTTATTGCTGGATGAACACGTAGCTCTTGAAAAAGAAGGCGAGCAAATTGCCTTGATCGGTATACAAAACTGGAGCGCTTTAAGCAATTTTCCAAAGTATGGAAATCTTTCTAAGGCCTACGCGGACACAGAGAAATATCCTTTCAAAATTTTAATGAGCCATGATCCCACACACTGGGACGCCGAGGTTCGTCCTAAATTCGCCGATATTGATTTAACCTTGTCCGGGCATACACATGGCTTTCAGTTCGGCGTCGAAATTCCCGGTTTCAGATGGAGCCCTGTACAGTATGTATACCGCCAATGGGCCGGCTTGTATAAAGAGGGTAGCCAGGCCATTTATGTTAACCGCGGTTTTGGCTTTATAGGGTATCCTGGCAGGGTAGGCGTATTGCCCGAGATCACTTTGCTGGAGCT
>DASQMG010000633.1:0-5450 GCA_035645595.1 Flavisolibacter sp.
GGTACCGTGTTCTGTAGTATTTTCAGAGCTTTATTATTCACTGTTGAATTTCCCAAACTTTAAAATTTTGTACATGAATCGTCGCATTGCCCTTGCTATGGCAACAGGTATTTTATTCACGGGTGCGGTTGGGTTGGCACAAACCACACCACCAACTACGCCTCCCACAGGGAGCACCGCCCCGGGTGCTTTCCCCGGTTTGGGCCGTCCGAGTACTGGCCCTAAGCCCTATTCTGAAATTATTACATCAAAGGCAAAAACTGATAAAGGCCTCTTCACTGCCCACAGGGTAGAAGACAAATACTATTTTGAAATTCCCGATGCTTTGTTAGGCCGTGAGATTTTGGTAGTGAACCGTATATCAAAAGCGCCGGCAGGCGCCCGTGCTGGTTTTACCGGGTACGCAGGCGACCAGATCGGAGAGAACGTGATCACTTTTGAAAAAGGCCCTAACAACAAGATCTTTTTGCGAAGCAGTTCTTTTGATGAAGCGGGCCGCGACTCTGCAGGGATGTTCCAGGCAGTAAGAAATTCCAACCTTTCCCCAATAGCTGCCTCTTTCGACATCCGTGCATTTGCCAGTGATTCGGTTACTAAGGCGAAAGGAACCGTTATCGAGCTTACCGATTATTTTATGGGCGATAATGAAATTCTTTTCTTTGAAAGCCGGACTAAACGAACCTTGGGCTTGAGTGCTTACCAACGCGAAAATTCCTATATCACCGACGTACGTTCCTACCCCAATAATATCGAGATAAAAACGGTAAAAACGTATATGCGTATGCCTTCAGGCGGTGGCCCCGGCGGTGCTCCCGTTATCTCCTTTGGTGCACCAGCATCAGGTTCTCCCTCAACTTTTGAGCTTAACAGTTCCATGATATTACTACCAAAAACGGCGATGAAACCACGCTACTTCGATTCCCGGGTTGGATATTTTTCAACAGGTTTCACCGATTTTGATGCAAACCCCCAGGGGGTTGAAAGAGTGCGTGTCATTACCCGCTGGAAGCTCGAGCCAAAACCCGAAGACATGGAAAAATATAAGCGGGGTGAACTGGTAGAACCGGCCAAGCAGATTGTTTATTATATTGACCCTGCAACACCACGGAAATGGATACCTTATTTAAAGCAGGGCGTTGACGACTGGCAAAAGGCGTTCGAGAAAGCAGGCTTTAAAAATGCAATTGTAGCCAAAGATGCCCCCACTGACGACCCAAGCTGGAGTTTGGAAGGTGCCGGCTATTCGGCTATTGTATATAAACCGTCTGATGTGGCCAATGCCAGCGGCCCCCACGTTCACGACCCCCGCACAGGCGAAATTTTAGAGTCGCACATTAACTGGTATCATAATGTTATGAGTCTGGTCCGCGATTGGTATTTTATCCAAACAGCGGCCGTTGATCCCCGTGCAAGAACGCTTAAATTTCCTGATTCCTTAATGGGTCAATTGATCCGTTTTGTCTCGTCGCACGAAGTAGGCCATACCCTTGGTTTGCGTCACAACTATGGTTCGTCATCTACAGTGCCCGTAGAAAATCTCCGGAATAAGGCATGGGTAGAAGCTAACGGTCACACCCCATCTATTATGGACTATGCCCGCTTTAATTACGTAGCACAACCAGAAGATAATATTTCCGATAAAGGCTTATTTCCGCGCATTGGCGACTACGATATGTGGGCGATTGAGTGGGGTTACCGGTACATGCCCGACCAAAAAACCGCTGAGGCAGAAACTCCTGTGTTGAACAAGATGGTAATGGAGCGTTTAAAGGATAAGCGTCTTTGGTTTGGTACAGAAACTGACCCTGACGATCCCCGCGGGCAAAACGAAGATTTAGGTGATAATGCTATGAAGTCAAGTGCTTACGGAATTAAAAACCTTCAGCGCATAATTATGAAGCTTCCGGAGTGGACGAAAGAATCAAACAAAGATTATGCAAGCCTCACCCAAATGTACGGTCAGCTAGTAACGCAGTTTAACCGTTACATGGGGCACGTGGCCAAGAACATTGGCGGTGTGCAAACCACCCCTAAAATGCAGGAAGAAGGTGGGGTGATAGTAGAGTTTACAACAAAGGCGAAGCAAAAAGAAGCGATGCAATTTTTACAGGACCAGTTGTTTAAAACTCCCTCGTGGCTGGTGCAAAGCAATATTGCTGAACTCACCGGTTCCAATGGCTTAACAACCATTATTGGGGTGCAAAACAACATTATTGGACGCTTGTTAGCCAATAACACCTTCAATAAATTGTTCCGTTACGAGGCCAGCAGCTCAAATGCCTATTCTGCCAGCGAAATGATAACTGATCTGCGTAAAGGAATCTGGAGCGAATTGGCCAGCCGCAAAGCGATCGACATTTATCGCCGCAACTTGCAGAAAGCTTTTGTCGACAGGTTAATTTCTAACCTGCAAACCGACAATAATCCTGTTCCGGCTGCCTTTGCCGCCTTTGGAATTTCATCCTCCAACTACAGTAAAACCACCGATGCTATCTCCATCGTAAAGATGCAGTTGCGTACCTTGCAGGCTGAAATTCGGGCCGCTATGCCGGCATATAAAGATGTTGCAAGCAGAGCGCACCTGATGGATGTGAATGACAGGATAACGGAAGCGCTGGATCCCACCAAGTAATATAATCAAGTAGTATAATATTACAGACAATAAAGCCTCCTAGACTTTCAGGAGGCTTTTTCTTTTATTACCGCCAAAGGATATTTTTGTATTGTTTATTGTGCACCCGCTACCAGGGCTGCCAAAGTACAGGGGGTGCGTTTTGTGATTCTTTTCAGCTGCAGTTAATGTGCAGGGTTCGGCGAGGGAGCAACGTCAGTTAGTCTGTCTGATCGTAACCACTGGCTTGATCTATAAAGTTGCTCCCTGCTTTTCCGTTCGCCACGCATTTACCAGGCATCTTTTTAGCGGTGTAGTCTTGGTATTGGTCTCTCTCTTGGGTCAGAATGTTAAACGAAAATTTTAAGACGTGAGCAGAGCCTTACATGCGTTCCGGCACTTTAATACCAAGCAAACTCATTCCTTCCTTAATAATATTAGCCGTCAAATTACAGAGGGCGAGACGCAATTGCTTCTTCTCTTCGGTCTCAGCTTTCAAAACACTATGTACTGTATAAAAAGAATTGTAAACTTTAGCTATGCTATAAATATAATTGGCGATAGCGGCAGGGTTATAATCGGCGGCGGCGCTTTGTACCATGTCTTTGTACTGTTCCAGCAATAGTAATAACTCTTTCTCCAACGGCTCTAACTTGCCGTTGCTTATTGTCCATTGTCCATTGCTTTCTGCTTTCCGTAAAATTGATTTTAGCCTTGCGTGGGTATATTGTATAAATGGCCCCGTAAAGCCGTGAAAGTCTATGCTTTCTTCGGGATTAAAAACCATTCGCTTTTTTGGATCAACTTTTAGTAAAAAAAACTTAAGAGCACCCAGGGCGATCGTTTCATATAACTCATTCAGCTCACCTTCACTGAATTCATCCACCTTACTTTTTTCCGAGGTTTTCTTTGCTGCTTCGTTCACCATTTCATTTACCAGGTCATCAGCATCCACAACAGTTCCTTCGCGGCTTTTCATGCGGCCGCTTGGAAGTTCTACCATCCCATAACTTAAATGAATAATTCCATCGGCATAAGGCATACCCAGCTTTTGCAGAATAAGCTTCAACACTTTCATATGGTAATTCTGTTCATCAGCAATTACATACAGGCTTTTATCGTAGGGAAATGCTTTATACTTTTCCTCCGCCAGACCAAGGTCCTGTGTTATATAAACCGAAGTGCCGTCGCGGCGCAGCACCAGCTTTTCATCAAGACCTTCCGCAGTAAGATCAATCCATACCGAACCGTCATCCTTACGAAACAAGATGCCTTTAGCTAATCCTTCTTCAACGGATTGTTTTCCCAACAAATAGGTTTCACTTTCGTAATACATTTTATCAAAATCACTTCCTATTCTTTTATAGGTAACGTCGAAACCTTCGTATACCCAGCCGTTCATTTTCTTCCAGAGTTCTATTACTTCCGGTTTGCCGGCTTCCCAATCAACCAGCATCTGCTGCGCTCTTTTCATCAACGGGGTTGCGGCACGAATAACTTCTTTTCTATCTTCTTCAATTTTTTTCAGCCGTTCTTTATCCTTATCCGTAGCACCTGTAACAGAACCGGATAGGTCTCTTAATTCTCTAAGTTTTTCCTGGTCTTCGTCTGAAAAGGCAGTGTAATCGCCCCCATCAACCCTTGCCGACAATTCCGCTGCTTCCTGCCTTATCTGCCCTTCGCATTTTACATAGTATTCGCCTACAAAATGGTCCCCTTTAATGCCGGTACTTTCGGGTGTAGCACCGTGTGCAAAAAGCTCCCATGCAATCATGCTTTTACAAATGTGAATACCGCGGTCGTTTACAATGCAGGTCTTTATTACATCGTTACCAGCGGCTTTCAAAATTTGGGCTACACTCCATCCCAAAAAGTTATTGCGTAAATGACCGAGGTGTATAGGTTTGTTAGTGTTGGGAGAGGAGTACTCCACCATAACTTTTTTACCTGTCGACGCCATGTCGCCAATGATGGCTTTGGTTGAATTTTCCCGTAGAAAATTAATAAAGCAGGTATCGGCAATGCTTAGGTTCAAGAAGCCTTTTATGACATTGTATGCAGTCAACAATCCTGGTTGAGTGCGCAGTAGTTGCTCACCGATTTCTTTTCCTAACAATTCAGGTGATTTGCGCAATTGTTTTACTAGTGTAAACAATACAATCGTATAATCACCTTCAAACTCTGGCTTCGTTTCACTGAGAGTAATGTCATCAGCCCTGAATTCGATGGTGTATAATTCCTTTATCGCTCTTGCGGCAGCATCTTTAATCTTATAGGCCAAACTCATGTCAGTTTCTTTTGGGCCCAATTTACGGCAACAAAATTTTAGCCCTTTTTTTAGCTATACTTAACGAAATCTATAGAGCGGCAAGAAGAGAAGACCTTAATTTCGGCTTTCATGCGTAAGGTGCACAACAGCGTTCGAAAAACGATTTTTGCGGTATTGGATGTTTTCTATCCGTTGTTCAAACGCTTCATGCCTATACAAACCTATCATTATGCAGCATGTGGCGGCGGCAATACCTTGTTCAATATTTTCCTTTACCACATCTTTTACAATTTTGTTTTACACAAGCAGGTTTTACATTTAGGGTTTATTGCTTTCAAGCCTCACATTGCTGCTTTCTTAATGGCCTTTGTTATAACATTTCCTATCGGCTTTTACCTAAGTATGTTCGTGGTATTTCAAGGTTCTTACCTGCGCAGACGAATCCAATTTGTTCGGTATTTTATGGTGTCCATGTTCTGTGTAGCGCTTAATTACATACTGCTTAAATTCTTTATTGAGGGCTTAGGCTGGCACAATCATCCCACGCTGTCGTTAATAGCAACGGCGGTA
>DASQMG010000634.1:0-5146 GCA_035645595.1 Flavisolibacter sp.
GTTTCCTTAGCCTCATTCCGCTTTACCGGTTTTGGGAGGAGAGGGAAAAAGGAAGCCAATTGTATTCAGTGTAACTGCCAACCAGGAGAAATTATAACAGCAGGCAATTCTAAGTTTGAAAAACAGTTTAATAGCATTGTAAAGATTAGCGTGGGTGCTATGCTATAGTTAAGTAGTTCTTTGGTTTTAGTCTCCTGTGAATTCGGAGAAGAATGATGACGTCAGCTTACGTTCAATAGCGATAAGAACCCTGAAGTGTGCGACGCAAAAAAAGCGTAATAGTACTACTGTTGCTTGGTCCAAAAGCGTGGTTAGCTAAAAACGGATTACAGCTTCTGGGGTTATACTGCCCCGCTTTGTTACGATGCGAATACGGTTAATACCAGAAAATAAATTTGTGATCCTATGAAAGCCAGTATCAGCGACAGTACAAGTAGGAAACCAACAGGCTGAAACCGGTTTAGCTCTTTAGTTTGTGGTTTTGTTATTTTAGAAGTCATACCAGTATAGCTATATAACCGTGCCCTGTTTTCTTCTTTGCTATATAAAATTGTTTTCTCTTGAATTTAATAAGCCATCCGGTACGCTTAATTCACCTGTATGTGCATCAATCAAACCATTGCGTTCGTCTTCAATATTGGTAGCCTGCGTGTATACATCGCCGGCAATTGGGCGTTTGCGCAATTCATCTTTAAAAGCCTTTATTAATTTTGTGCGTTCGTCGGAAGCTTTGGGGCCACCGTAATCAGAGAAGCCAAACCCTCCCCATTCACTGATAATTAATGGCACCTGCTTTCGGTAGAAAAACGGGTCGCCAACAACCAAAGGAAAGGCCGCCACACCGTCCATTTTACCACCAACGATTTCATCAAGCAACTGTTGCCATCGCGCTAAGTCAGGCGTATATAAATGTGCTGTCAATAAATCCGATTTTAACCGGCCGGTATAAGAAATATGTTGCCATCCATCATTATCCACCACTAAAAATTGCGGATGCGTAATTTGCATGTAGTGATAGGTTTCAATTATATATTGTCTTGTTTCGGGGTTAGTGGCAATATCCTGTACGCCCCAATCTTCGTTATACAGGCTCCAGATAACTACCGACGGATGCGTTTCAATCAAGGCCAACATGCGTAGCAATTCTTCCCGGTGGAGACTGCGGCTTCGTGCAGTAGAAGTATGAGGCGATGGAACTTCCACCCAAAGCAAAAGCCCTATTTTATCGGCAAGATTATAAATGCGTGGGTCAACGCCAGCAATATGTATGCGCACTAAATTGCAACCTAACTTCTTCATTGCATACAGGTGGCTCTTGATCTCTTCATAAGTGGCGGTACCGGGTTGGTATAAAATGCCATCCAAGTAAACAGATTTATTATTAAGATATACTCCACATCCCCTTGATTCTATTTTGCGCAAACCAAAATGTGTTTCAATGCTGGCTGTGTAGCCGCTCTCGTCTATAAGGTCGGCTACCAGTACGTACAGCGTAGGCGCTTCGGGCGACCACAATTTTGCTCCGGGGATTTCTATTACCACACGCTGTTCTTTTTCGCCTTTCTCCAATTTCAGGGGGAATTCATCTGTAGCCAGGGGTGGTTCACCAGTGCCTTTCCGGTTGTAAATTTTCAATCGCAGCTTATACTGCCCGGGGTCGTTAATGCGGGTAGTAAGGTTAAATCTAACCAGGTTATCTTCTACAATACTTACTACGCCTACACGGCTGCGCAGGCGGTTTCTTTCCACTGTTTCTAACCACACACTGCGTACGGCACCGGTATAGGTTTGGTACCAGATGCCGCCCCTTTTATATACATGGCTCTCCTGCTTACCCCGTGGAATATCAGCATCCATCGTATCGGCAATCCGCACGGTCAGCCGGTTTTGTTCCCGCAACAGGTGTGGGTCTAACTCGTATGAAAAAGAAGTGTACTCGCCAATATGAGCATCTTCCCCCTCTACAGTGTGTAATAAAATCCCATTAAGCCAAACCCTTGTTTCGTAGCCGCAGGCTCCAAACGTTAGCTGAAGTAAGGAGTGAGGATTTCCATTTCCATCGGCTAGTTCCGGCAGGGGAAAATCACGTTCGTACCAGGCCACAACCTTATCACGCCAGTTGTTGCCTGTCTTTGCCATCTGTGCTTCAATAGAGCCCGGCCATTGTGTTGTATCGGTATAGGTATGACCCAGATGCCAGCAATCCGCAAGGCCACGATCATTAGTATCATGCTCAAACCTCCATTCGCCATCCAATAAAATAAATGAGTTAGACCGGAGCACGGCACGGGGCAACAGATTTATAAATTCTTCGTCGGCTGTGCCTTCTTGCTGAGTACGGGTAAGGCCATAATTAGGATGCAATTTTTCCATGCTTAAATTTTTTCCGAAGAGATGCCTGCGAATTTTGGGCCAGCAGATATTTTGCATGAACTTATAAAACAACTCGGACAAATATTGATTCTATTATAACTTTTAATAAGCCTTTTACTTCTTGGGTGGACTATTCATGCATGACCTGTTATGCCCTTGCGCATCCTCGCTGTGCTACGGCTTTTCGTTTCCGGCCTCTCTTGCACTATCTGAAACTGCCTAAATACCATTCACAATAATTTATGCAACACTTTACTTTGCCCTATGATCAAAAGCAATGAGTTCAGGTTAGGAAATTACCTTATGCACAAAACCGGTGTCCGTATTCTTACCATGCGTTGTGCCCACCAGCATTTTGAGCTGATGGCAAAAGATGGCAGTAAAGATTTATTCCCTGTGGTATTAACGCCAAACGTTTTGGAAAAAAGCAGCTTTGTCGAAAACAAAAAATATGCGCTGCTACCCGATAGCCGCGAATTTATTTTAGTGCTGCCGGTTATGGGCAGCGGCGCTATCGAAATAAAGGCCTACGTAAAAAACAATAAAGAATGTTTTGCTCGGGCCATGATAAGTGGGGTGCCCATCACCAATACTATTTATCATACACACAGCCTGCAAAATTTATATTTTGCCTTAACAGGAGAGGAATTGAACCTGCAGTTGTAGCGCCGGTTAGTGCTTAGTATAAGCATTTTTGATACAGCCGGCAACAGATCGTACAAGAGGCATTTTATCATAATGGCTTCAAATTGACATAACATTATGGTAACCTGGCAGACTGAATTTAGCGGTCTATTAAACAATCACTTTACATGAAGAATTACCTGAAACGGCCCCTATTTTTGGCAACTGCCGGTATCGTTACCGCTTTTGCTGGCTGCGATAAAAATGATAAACCCGGCACCACTGATGCAAGCCCGAAATTAGAGAACCGCTCTGTAACACCTGCCTTGATAAAAAAATTAGGCGGCTTTGAAAATCTTGAATTGTTTACGCTTATTGAAGCGATGATGAGCTGCCAAACTATCGCTTTGCCGGCTCGGCCGATGGCGCCGGCATGATAAAAGATGGTGAGAACTATTTGATGTATGTGAACAATGAAGACAATTATTCCGTGTCCAAAATTACCCTTGATAAAAACCTGAAGCCTGTCAAAGGTGAGTATGCCTTAAACTCAGATGGTGGCACCTGGCGCTTATGCTCCGGCACCATGGTAACCCCGGCCGAACATGGCTTTGGACCAATCTATTTATCTGCCGGTGAAAGCGATGTAGAAGCAATGACACATGGTATTCAACCCTTTGCTGTAATGGCAAACAGCACACCGAAAGGGATAGCAGGATTAGGCAGATGGAGCGCCGAAAACGCTGTGCCATTGAATAAGAATGCGTATGCCGGAAAGACGGTTGTATTAATTGGGGAAGATGCTTCCGATGCATCGGGCGGGCAGCTGGTGATGTATGTAAGTAATACCGTTGGTGATTTGGATAACGGGTTGGCATATATGCTAAAGCGTAGCGATGACAACCAAACAGAAACCGCCATGGTAGCTGGTACTTCCTATGATGTGGATTTTG
The DNA here is from genome assembly GCA_035645595.1 of Flavisolibacter sp. Classification (GTDB taxonomy): domain Bacteria; phylum Bacteroidota; class Bacteroidia; order Chitinophagales; family Chitinophagaceae; genus Flavisolibacter. The sequence goes on from DASQMG010000634.1 coordinate 3,951, forward strand.
TAAAAATTGACGATCATAAAACTAAAACAGGTGCGCAAATCCAGGCAATGGTTGATCCGTTAAAGGCCATCAAGTTTGGCCGCGTAGAAGACATTGATTATCGCAAAGGAGCCGCCGCCAACAACCGCGAAATTTATTTTACCGTAACGGGGCAGGCGCCTACCGGTGTAAATGCGGCAAGGTCACGCACAGTGTGGGGCCGTGTATATAAACTGGTGTTAGATGCAACAAACCCATTGAAAGGAAAGCTGACCTGCATATTAGACGGAGACATAGATACCGGCATCGCCAAAGATTTTCAAAACCCCGATAACATTTGTGTTACTGAAAATTTTGTGTACATACAGGAAGATAGTAACGGTTATGGAACCGAAGATCATGATGCTTACATTTACCAGTACAGCATTGCAGGCGGGGAATTAAAAAAAGTATTTGAGCTTGACCATCGCAGAACCGCAGCTGATGCAGCAAAATATAATGTGGGTGGCCCTTCATCAAAAGGAGGCTGGGAGTATGGCGCTCTTGTAGATATATCGGAAACCATAGGCGTGGCTAATACCTTTATGTTGTGCATTCAGCCACACTCCTGGACCGATGCAAAGTTTGCCGGTGTAGATGGCGGTACCAAGCGCCCAAATGAAAAACAAGGCAGCCAGGTAATATTAATAAAAGGGTTACCTAAGTAATCCGTTTAATTTTAACAACAAAATCCCCCGGACCATGGCCGGGGGATTTGCTTTATTGCGATGAAGAAATTACTCCTTATTTCTTTTTTGTGTGCATTGATTACATTTTTGATTTCCTGCTTTGCCAAAGAGGGAAAAACGGCCGTACAGCAAGCGGTGCAACAGTATCAAAGTGATATTGATTTGCTCGCAATAGCAGTTGATGAATTGGTAAATGCTGTTGAAACTTCCAGCATCCGGCAACTTCAGAATGGATTTAAAAAGAGCCGGCTCGCCTATAAAAAGGTGGAGTGGCTGGCATCCTATTATAATTCCTATACTGCAAAGCAAATCAATGGTCCGGCCTTGCCCGAAGTAGAGCCTGACGCTAAAAATATTATTATTCAGCCCGAAGGTTTCCAGGTGATAGAAGAACTGATTTTTCCGACCTATGACGCCGCTGATAAACCAGAGTTACTACAGGAGGCGAAAATTCTTCGTTCTAATATTAAGCGCTTGCAGGTAGTAGCC
>DASQMG010000635.1:0-1515 GCA_035645595.1 Flavisolibacter sp.
CTTCTCAAAACGGCCTTTCTAAACCTGATGGAAAATGGCTGTAAATTCTCGCCCGATCACCAAATACAGGTGCGACTGCAAGTCGAGAAATACGGCATTACCCTACGCTTCATTGATCGGGGCGTGGGAATAGAGGAAAAAGAGTTGCCGCATATTTTCGAGCCCTTTTACCGCTCGGAAAGTACCAAACACATTCCCGGACACGGAGTAGGTTTAGCCCTCACGGCTCGCATTGTTCACTTGCATCATGGCCGAATTGAAGCCAGTTCTCAGCCAGGACAAGGCTCCGCATTCAGTATATTTCTACCCCATCACACCTCCCTAACCAAGTTGGATTAAAAAGCTGTTCTTCAAAAAGATCAATTTTATATTGAGGAGGCAAAAATTATTTTCTTTTTAGGTATTGTTACCAAAAGATAGCTTGTCAGTATTCATAGCAAACGACTATGCCCTGTGTAAAATGTGGAAGCAAAGCATTGCGAAAAAACGGCCTTGTTCACTGTAGGCAAGGTTATGTCTGCAAAGATTGTGGGTATAATTTGACGGTCGCGCTTAAATCGACGGCTTTTGCCGACTCCGTTAAAGAGCAAGCCTTGCAGATGTACTTGGAAGGGATGGGCTTTCGAGCCATTGGCCGCCTGTTGGGCAGGAGTCACGTAAGTGTTTACCGTTGGATACGTGCTTTTGGGCAACGAGCCGCTCCCCTTGTAAGCCATCAAAGAATTGATGTGGTGGAACTTGATGAACTGCATACCTACATTAAAAAAACTATTGTTGGGTCTGGACCGCCGTAGATCGGTATGGTCATCGCTGTATGGACTTCGTCTTAGGCAATCGGGGCTATTCAACAGGTAGTCAACTCTGGGAAAGCCTGAAAGGGCATACCATCGGTTGGGTAATGACGGACTTTTGGAAGGTTTACCCACAAATGATTCCGGCTGAAAAACTCCGCCAATCTAAAGAAGAGACCTACACCGTCGAAGGATATAATACCCGCCTTCGCCACTATTTGGCTCGCCTCAAACGTAAAACGCTTTGCTATTCTAAATCTTGGCTAATGCTGCACTATTCCCTTTTATTGCTAATGCATAAACTCAACTCTATTTAAGTAACAACACCGATATTTTAAATCTAAACCAGTGTGGAGCATAGCAACAAGCAATTTGTTTCGGAGTGGTCTACCTTATGTGCAAGTTCCTTTGCAGTTTGATCAGCACACCAAGCGTTGGGCAACTTATCCAAAAAAGACAAGTGATAAGACTAAAAATGGAAGTCGAGATGTATTACCAGATCCTCAATTGATTATTTTTAAAAATGACCAGGGTAAATTTGTTTACCAAGTAATGGAATTGATTCCTGACCAACCATATTATCTCAATCATCAAGGATTCACTTCAAAAGAGGATTACTCAGGGCTATTGATGTTGAAAAATTGGACAGGTAAGTTGGAAGACGGATTCCAATACGAAAATGGCAAAGTGACCGGACGCATTAAACTACCTTCCCAGAATACCC
>DASQMG010000636.1:0-1751 GCA_035645595.1 Flavisolibacter sp.
ACCTTTTTTAAGGCTGCCCCGCATAATAGGAAAAGGAATGGCAACAGACAAAGCGCATTTAGAAGAAGTAGCCGCATTTATTAAGGACCACCGGGGCAATGAAGCCGATTTTGCACTACTATACAAAAAGCTGGTTGAAGAAAGCACAGGCAACGGAGAGCCTGATTACCAGCAAACGCTTGCCGAAATAAAAGACAAAGCAGCCGAGGAGTATAAAACGGCGAAAGAACGAACCCCAAGCGCATGGCCGGAGTTTGAAAAGTTTGCTACTGCTTTTGAGAAGGCCGTATTGAAAGCTTTGCATCCATAGCGAAAAGCAAAAACCCCATCTATATTAAGCAGGTCCTGGATAGTTTGCAGGCAGTATGACAACGCTATTTTCCACAATTGAAATTTATACTTCATGAACTACCGTGCGTTTAAAAATTATAAAGTAGCCGAAATAGGTTTAGGCACCTGGCAACTAGGTAGTGCCGATTGGGGTGCTGTTGATGAGGGCCAGGCACTTGCTATCCTGGCACAATATGTAAATGCAGGCGGCAATTTTATTGATACGGCCGATGTATATGGCATGGGTATGAGTGAAAAAGTGATTGGGCGGTTCCTAAAAACAGTAAAGACCCCGGTTTATGTAGCGTCTAAATTGGGCAGAAGACAGGATGGGGCTAATGGATGGGCCCAGAACTTCACCTACGGCTTTATGCGCCGCCAGGTAGAAGACTCTTTAAAAAATCTTGGCGTATCGCAACTCTTTTTAGAACAACTGCACTGTATACCCACAGCCGAATTGCGTAAAGGGGAAGTGTTTGATCATTTAAGAAGCCTGCAAAAGGAAGGGTTGATAGAACATTGGGGTGTTAGCGTGGAAACAACCGAAGAAGCCTTGCTTTGTCTAGAGCAGGAAGGACTGGCATCGTTGCAAATCATCTTCAATTTATTTCGCCAGCATGTGGCCGACGAAGTATTTGCCAGAGCGGCTCAAAAAGAAGTAGCTATTATTGTAAGAGTACCACTTGCCAGTGGCTTGCTAACCGGTAAGTTCACGGCACAAACAGCATTTAAAGAAGCCGACCACCGTAATTATAACGCCGATGGCAGGGCCTTTAATGCGGGGGAAACTTTTGCCGGTATTGCCTTTGAGCAGGGGGTGCAATTATCAGACAAAATAAAAACCCTGCTGCCCGATGACCTCATGGCGCAATGGGCCCTGCGGTGGATACTTGATTTCCCGGAAGTGACTACCGTTATTCCCGGTGCATCCAAGCCTGCGCAGGTACAAAGCAATGTAGCAGCTTCGGAACTGCCGCCGCTTTCTACAGAACTGCATCACCAGCTGCGACGCCTGTACAATGCAGAAATTAAGCTCCTGATAAGAGGACATTATTAACCGGGATAAAGGGGTGTGCCGTGAACGATACAAAGGTTTCCTGGCAATAAAAAAGATGGGCAGAAATTTCTTTTGATGCACTACATTGAATTTTGAGGCCGGGTTGTAAATTTATTATCTTACCCAACAAAATATAAAGGCTTATGAAAAAAACAATCGTGATTTTATTCCTTGTAACCGGCGCCCTTTTCCAGTTTTGTTCATCCACCAAAAAGGCACAGGTTAGTGCACCTAAAATTACGTATGCGGCTAATGTAGAACCCCTGATTACCATGCACTGCTCACCCTGCCATATTCCTCCAAAAGGCAACAAAGAACCGCTGAATACGTATGCTACGGCCAAGGCCCACGTAGATGAATCAAT
>DASQMG010000637.1:0-6421 GCA_035645595.1 Flavisolibacter sp.
CTGTTAATGTAGCCAGCCAGATCGGTATTATGAAACAAGGTTCGCTTGTACACACCGTTGACACGGCAGATATCACGGCAGCAGGGCTTCAAAGCCTTTACCTCGAAACGATCTAAGCATTTTTCTAATGAGCAGTTCTTACATAGCAGCAAACCGGTAAGCTTTCCATCCCTGCCGTGCTTTTATCCGTCTCATCAAATAACCTCATTTCAAAATATTAATCGGTTTTATTGTGTGTAAGTGAAGGGCAGACTGGAATGTTTTCCAGCATAAGCCGGTTGCTCTTTTTCTTGAAAAAATAAAACCGAAACAGGGCAAAAAGAAAGAGAACAAAGGAGAAGGAAAATCAATCATCAACGAAAACAAGTTTATATAAAAATCGAACAGCATGAAAAAACTATTTGCAATTGTTGGTATTGCTTCGCCGATGACCCTTACAGCTTGTAACAGCAATACTGCTGAGAACATTGCTCATCAAACCCGAGTTGATGACCACAAAGCGAGGGAAGCATCGCATGATTTTTTGGAACAACAGCACAATGCCTTGGAAACGCAGCACAGCGATTTGAAAAAAAGTCACAATAGTTTCTTCGTTGCCACTCACGCACTAAAAACCCGCTCGGCTAATGCAGCTATGGAAGCCCGCCACGCTACGATACTGCAATAGCACAATCAGAACTTGGACGCTTATGCGGAGCTGGTGAAAAAACACGAGGATTCACAAGACTCCCGAATGAACATTAAACTAGATGATCCCACCATGCAGAAAGAACATACTGCAATGAAAGCGAACACAAAAAAACTGTTGAAAGAGTACCAGCAGTTGGTAAGCGACGACCAGCGCATGATTGAGGAAGACAGGAGAAAAATGTAACAATACAAGATGTAAAACGGTACGACCATTATAAATAAGCTAACTAATTAAATAAAAATGAAACGACTACTATTTTCTTTACTCTTTGTTTTAGTCAGCGCAGCGACATGGAGCCAGGTCACCTTCACCGGCATCATGCAAACTGAAGCGAAAGAGCGGCTAAGCGGTGCTACCATAAGGTTATTCAACAGCAATGTAAACCTTAGCACTACCACCGATAACAGCGGTACATTCAACTTTTCAAATGTTACGGAAGGCAAATACACCCTCTCTGTTTCGCATGTGGGTTATGACGTGCTGACCGAAATTATAATGGTGGATAGCAACCTTGCAAGAAAAGGGTTTATTGCTCAATTGATACCCGTAAGCGGACAGTTACAATCTGTAGAAGTGGTAGGACGTACCGCCAGAAAATACGGCAGTGACTATTCATTTGGCGCTACCAAAACGGCCATCTTAAATAAAGATGTGCCGCAGTCTATTTCCACCGTTACCAAAGAACTCATCGCCGACCGGCAGGCGTTTCAATTAACCGATGCAGTGAAAATTGCTGCCGGTGTTATTCCATCCAGCTTTTATAATCAATATGCCATTCGTGGTATCAGCCAGAATGAGGAAGGGCAAATTATTAACGGGATGCGCACCCGCCAGTATTATTTTCTACAACCACTGACCACCAACATCGAAAGAGTAGAAGTGATTAAAGGTCCTGCTAGTGCTACGTTTGCATCGGTTGATCCCGGCGGAAGCATCAATCTTGTTACCAAAAAACCACTGGCGGTTGATCGAAAAGAAATCAGCGTAAGTGCAGGCAGTTTCAGCACAATCAGGGGTACGCTTGATTTCACCGGTCCGCTTAATGAAGACAAAACCTTGCTCTACCGCATCAATGGCGCGTACCAGGAAGCAAGGAGTTTTCGCGATGCGATAAGTAACAAATCGTTTTTACTTTCCCCTTCATTCACGTACCTGCCCAATGATAAAACTGCCATCAACACTGAAATTATTTTAAGCAACATGAACGGCGTTCTAGACAGGGGTCAACCCATCTTCGGGGCCGTAGCCGGCGTTACGGATTTAGCTAGTACGCCCATCAGTTTAAACCTGGGTGCTCCCAATGACTTTTTTAAATCGAAGGAATTTATCATCACCGGAAACTTATCACACAAGTTTACTAAGGCCATAAGTTTCATCACGTCTTACATGAAGCAAACCTGGACGGAAGACTTGCAGGAACATCGCACCACCAATGCCTTTGCAGTGGATACGGCAGCTCGTCCCGTTACGTCCCTAGCTGCTATGCAGTTTGTACAGCGTAAGCAGAATTGGAGTATCGACAACCTTAATAGCTACTTCAACTTTGATTTTAATATAGGCGACGTAAGCCATAAGCTCTTAGTTGGATACGATCTAAATAGCTGGGAGAAACTAAAGGGCGGTGGACAAAACGCCGCCCGTGGCTTTTTATTGAAAGATGGAACTGTTTCCGGAACGTTCGTAAGAGCCAATGTTGCTAACTATCAAACGGTCAACATTGGCGGCACTATCCTTCCGAGGCCTAATGTGCAGCACTTTGATTTGAACAATCCTTCCTACACTATCCGTAATGTAGAAGACTATGTGTTGAATGTACGTACTGCCTTGCCTGCTGCCCTCACTACCACCAATGCTATCTACGTACAAGAGCAACTTCAATGGAATGGGTTTACCGTTTTACTGAGCCTGCGTAACGAATGGTTTAAAGACATCACCAACTACAAATCGCCCAACCCATTAACGGTAAAAAAACACGTGGTGCTGCCCCGTGCAGGACTTACGTATGCCATTACCAAAGCGGTCAACGTGTATGCAACTTATCTGGAAGGTTTTCAGCCGCAATCAAATACAGTAACGCTGATGCCCAACACCGGGAGCTTGAAAGCGGGCAGCCAGTTTGAGCCGCTAACCAGCGATTTGAAAGAAGTAGGTGTAAAAGCAGATTTGTTTCGAAATAGGCTAAGACTGAACGCTGCCGTTTACGAGATCAATCAAAAGAATATTTTGCTAAATGCCAATGTACCAGCCTTCCCCGATTCGTTGGTAACAAGGGGCGCGGAAAGAAGCCGTGGCTTTGAAATGGACATTGCCGGATACCTGCTTCCCAACTGGCAAATCAATGCTTCGTACAGCTACATTGATGCGGTTATTCTCGCCGATAACGACCCTGCCTTGAAAGGCGCACGAAAACAAAACACACCTGTGAATAGCGCCAACCTCTGGACCCGTTATAATTTCTCCGGTACCTCGCCATTAAAGGATATTGGTATTGGTGTAGGCATACAACACAACGGCTCAAAGGTTCCGTGGTTTACAAGAGCGTTTGAAGTGGCAGCGTTCACGCTGCTCGACCTTGCGCTGTACTACAGTCCGGGCAAAGGCAATATGCAGCTGGCCATGAACATGAACAACGTGACCGACGTAACCTATCACATCGGTGCGCAGAATTACCTGCGCCTCTTTCCCGGCGCACCGCGCAACATGATACTCACTGCTACTTATAAGTTTTAAAACAGCACTATGAAACGAAGTAATGTTTTATTGATAGCCAAACAATTTTGGAGCACCACCTTTAAATCGACAGCTGTGTATGCAACGATGCTGGTATTTGCACTCTTGTTGTTTTACGCCGCGTATACCGGGTATAAAAATTATGTGGTACAGAATGAAATACGCCGCGCTTATCAGCACAAAGCAAGGGATAGCTGGGAGGCTAATCCCGATAAGCATCCGCACCGCATGGCGCATTTTGGTTCCTTTGCTTTTCGTACAAAACATCCGTTAACCCTGTTTGATTTTGGAATGGAAAGTTATACAGGCAATGCTGTTTTTCTGGAAGCGCATAAACAAAACACGGTCAACTTTTCGGAAGCCAGTTTTTCTACCGGCCTCCTTCGCTTTGGCGAGATCAGCATGGCGATGCTGTTGCAATTGATTCTTCCGCTTGTTATTTTCTTTTTGGGTTTTGGTGCGGTGGCTGCGGAAAGAGAAAGCAGAACGTTGAAAATGGTATTGACCCAGGGAGGAAGCTGGAAGGAAATCATCGTTGGAAAAACAATTGGGTTGATGTCTGTTGCCCTGCTTTTTTATCTGCCTGTACTGTTGGTTACCAGCATACTGTTAGGAGTGGCAGATGACGACAATGCTGGCACCGGAAAGCTTTGGCGATTTGGTGGCATTGCCTTAAGTTATTTTTTGTTTTATTGGATTGTAAGCACGGTAGCAGTGAGTGTTTCTGCCCTTAGTAAAACATCGAAAGAATCGCTCATCAAGCTACTTGGTATTTGGTTAGTAATCGCGATACTTATGCCGAAGTTAACACAGGCTGCGGGCAGCGCCTTTCATCCATCGCCTTCAAAGATTGAGTTTGAAACCGCGGTTGAAAAAGATTTGATTCAGGAAGGTGACAGTCACAACCCCGACGACCCGCATTACAAAGCCATTAAAGATTCTGTCCTTAGGGCCAACCGGGCTGATTCTATTCAGCAGTTATCGTTTAATTACGGCGGTTTTATCATGCAGGAAGGCGAACGCCTGAGTGCCACTATCTACAACCGCCATCTTCAAACATTGCTGAACACTTATGAGGCCCAAAACAACGTTTCAAGCGCTACAGCATGGGTCAATCCGCTAATGGCTGTCCGGAATATTTCGATGCTGTTCTCCGCCTCTGATTTTTATTCGTACACCAATTTCCAATCGGCCGCGGAAGCATACCGTTACAGGCTGGCGCAGGAGATGAATGTTTTGCAGATGAAATACATCTCAAACAAAAAGCAAGGTGCGAATGACAAACCATACAGCATTAGTCGCAGCCACTGGCAAAGCTTCCCCGATTTTAAGTACCGGCATCTGGCCGCTGCCACCGTTTTTGAAAACGCGGTGGTGCCATTGCTGGCCCTTGCAGCCTGGGGCCTTCTTTCTTTTTTAATGATAGTATTCACTGCAAAAAAAGCAAAAGCCATTTAATTATGCACCGCTTAGCCTTCAAAAGTTTTATTCGCTCCAAAACCGTTATTGCCAGTTTGCTGGTAGTATTGCTGACTGGTTTTGTGAGCATTTTCATCGGCAAACAATTTTTAACCAGGCAGGAAAAAGCGGTGAAAGCCGTTACCTATTTTCAGCAGGAACATATTGAACGCAACGTACAGTACTTCAATAAAGACATGGGTCTCCTGATGTATTACCTGCGCTTTGCTTTTATCAACAGGCCGGATAAGCTAGCTGCTATTTCGGTAGGCCAGCGTGACGTGAATCCTTCTATTCAGGCCGTCACAATCCGGGGACTGGAAGCACAAAAGTATGATACGGATTTGAATAATCCTGCTAACCTGCTATCGGGTAATTTAGACCTTGGCTTTGTTATCATCTACTTGTTTCCCTTGCTCATTATTTCTTTTACGTTTAACCTGCTGTCCGAAGAAAAGGAAGGCGGCACCTGGCCCCTGGTAGCCGTTCAATCAAAGTCTTCTTTGAAGTTTCTCCTGCAAAAATTAGGCGTAAGGGCGGCAATTGTTTATGCCTTGTTGGCCGTATTGTTAGGTGCTGCAGTGGCAGTATTGTCTATTCCTTTTAACGCATCATTTCTTCTTCTTTGCGCCGTTGCTGTTTTATACGTCACCTTTTGGTTTGGCTTAAGTTTCTTTATTGCATCGCTGGCTAAATCTTCTGCCTTTAATGCCCTGTTGCTGTTAGCAATTTGGGTAACGCTGACCATCTTGCTTCCCGCTTCGGTTAACAACTATGTCGCTGGCAAATACCCTGTTCCCGAAGCACTGAGCACAATGGTGAAACAACGTGACGGCTACCACCAGGCATGGGATAAGGACAGAGTCGAAACGATGAATAAATTTTATGCGCATTACCCGCAGTATAAAAAATACCAGTTGCCCGATAAATCATTCAACTGGCTTTGGTACTACGCGATGCAGCAATTGGGCGATGATGAATCGGCACTTGATGCAGCGCTAATGAAAGAGAAATTGAGTGAAAGAGAAAGGAGTAGTAGTTCAATCGCTGCTTTTATTCCCACCATGCACACGCAATTGCAGTTTAATGCTATCGCCGGTTCGGGCATGACGAATAACCTGCGCTTTTTAGATAGCACAACCGCTTTTCATGAAAGGTTGCGGCTGCACTTCTATCCTAAAATATTTGAAGAAGCCGCAGTGGCAAATGAAAACTGGAAAAAGTTTACACCGCACTATTTTTCAACAGGGGGTGAAATGAGTTGGCGAAAGGCGCTGCTGCCTATGTTGATTGCTATTGCATTAGTTTGGTTGGCTGGAGTGGTAAACATGAAACGGGTTTGGTAGGTACGTTTAAATTGCTGGCTTCTTTAAAAAAATTATAAAATAGCAGATAACAAATCATTTGATGTGATCATTATCGGTAGCAGCTATGCAGGGCTTTCTGCGGGATTGGCGTTAGGACCTTCTTTACAAAATGTTTTAATCATTGACAGTGGCGAGCCGTGTAATCCATTAAAAAGTTCAAACCGGCGCTAGTCCT
>DASQMG010000638.1:0-1693 GCA_035645595.1 Flavisolibacter sp.
TCCAGGCTTCTATGTTCCAGCTTGTGTTGGCGAGAATAGAATTTCGCAGCAACCTTTTAGCATCAGCATAATCAATGGCGGTTTCTAAAATATGGGATAGAACTGTCTGCTGCCCGTATAAAAAATTATCTTCTATAGGAATGGGAGAAACCTCGAGAGCTTCAGGCAAAAAGTTATTTGTTGCGGAAAGCAAATTCCGGTTGTTTGCCTCTCTTACTATAGCTTCCATTTGCAGGAAATCCTTTCTGAATGAAAGCCGCATGTCTTCTTTTTCTAACCCGTTACCTAATTGTTCAAGCACAATAAATTTTAGTTGAGGGCAGGCTGAAATGATGCATTCCAAAAATCGAAAAACCTCTTCAGGTACTGCATCGTTGTGAGTATCTCTTCTGACTTTTTTGGCCGGAGTAATAGCTGAGTCTTCCCAACTGCCACCCGATATATGAATTTCCCTTACTCTATGAAGCGGGTAAAGCTGAACCAGATCGTCAAAGGAGACAGTAAAATTGTGGCACTGGCAATACAGGTTATGAAGGTCTAAAATGATGAACCCGTTGATGGGTGATAGCAGCCTGTCCAAAAACTCACCATGCCGCTTTACTTCATCGAGGGAATAAGAAAAAGCAAGATTCTCTAAGCCCACCGGGCATAGACAGGAGTGCGAAATTCTTTTTAACCTGTCGCGGCCTAATGCCAGCGTGCTTTCGGTATAGGGAATACCGATCGGCGCACCCTGGTGAAAATTTTCTCCTGTCATAAATCCGAAGTGTTCGGATATATGATCAAACCGAAAAGTCGAACACGTTTTTTTTAATTCGGCCAGCCAAGCCTCTTGCTCATTCGTCCAACGCCCGGAAAATAAGGAAAAATAAACACCGTGACCTATCAGCCTGCCCTCTTTGCTAAAGGCATCAAGCAACTCTATAAACCAGGCGGGTATATTTTTCACGGAATATAGGGTATCGAATGACCACTCGATAGCCTCAATCTTTTCGCCCTCAAACAGCGGCAAACAAGCAGAGAGAATGTTGTCGTCAAGATTGCACGATACGGATGAGAAAATCTTACCCATGGCACAGAACAAATTTTGGGGAAACAGGTTAGCCCATGCCGCATGCCGGGCAGTTATACGGGATATCCTTTTTTTCTGGCTTTTCTTTGGAAGTCTTCTCAGTTTTTTCTTCCTTTTCTTTTTCGCAAGAGGTTACGGCGCACGCTGTAACTGAAATAAGAATGGCGTTTAAAAGAACCTTGGATAGTTTCATTTTAATTGTTTTAAAAACAGACCGTTTTATTTTTTGCTGACAGGCATAATTTAGAAAACGTTGCATCGACTATGCAGACGGGCAAGATTGTGTGCTAATTGATTGAAGTTCTTACTCTGCCTGTTTTCGAATATGTTTTACAACGTGCTTGTAACTCTTATGAACAATGTAGTCACTCCACAATGTCCAGTAAAAGGCAGGGGTAATTTTATTTATATACCATGTGGTTCCTTCAAGCAAGGTATTTCCGTTCGGTAGTTTTGTTAACTTAAACTGCCCTTCCTTTGATATCCAATAGCTGTAAAGATGATCTGGATGAAGATCGTAGAAGCTAATTTTTTGTTCAAGAAAAACTGGAATAGAGATTTTTACCTTTTGCTTTATTGCTTACTCCTTGCGTCCATTCACAAGTGTAACCGGTTGCCTTG
>DASQMG010000639.1:0-33865 GCA_035645595.1 Flavisolibacter sp.
GTGAAGATTAGCTGCAGCGATGATAAAGGGCGAAGCAAGAGTGTCAGGATTCTGGTCAAGAAAGTAATGCTTTAATTGTAGCTCATGTGGTTTACGAACTCCATATTCTTACTGTAGCGATAGCGGCGACGCTCCGTTGCCACTATCGCTACAGAAGTATTGCTATTTGGCACCGGGTAGTTTGGCATCCCTACAAAGGAGGGATCTTTAATCTGATAGGTAACCGACTGCTGCAAAAGGTAAAGTTGATAGGGGCATTCATCAAGCTACAGTCCACAGATCCCACCTTTGCCCGAATAACCAGCAGGAAATTTATAACAGGAGCTGGGTTAGTTTTCAGACAGCAACGGAATACTGCCGAATAGAATTTTATGACGTATAAGAGGCTGCCTCCGGCGGAACACATGGCGACAGTAGCACTCCAGGTAAGTGCAAAAAAAAGCGGGCTTGAACTGTAAGTATAGTGGAAAATTTAAGTGAATAAAATCTCTTCTTTGGTCGGCAGGACAGGGGCACTATACCCTCTTCACATTTGACGCGCCTGAACTCTTCTGGTTAATATTAGCATTGCCCCTGTACTCCACCGTGCTGGCACCGGAAGCATCAATATCTAATTCATTGTCGGCTGTGATTGCTGCTTCTGTAGCGCCGGATATATTCAGTTTTGCTTCTTTTGTTTTTAGGTCCAGGCACATAATCTTGCTGGCGCCACTGGCTTCAGTTGAAAACCTGCTAACATCGCCTGTTAACCGTAATAAGCAGGCGCCTGAAAGCTCTGACGTAAATTTTGAAAGTTTTACCTGCATAACAATTTCACTGGCTCCGCTGGCTTGTACATTCAATTCGTCGCCGGTAATCGGCGCCTCGCTTGTAATATTACTGGCACCCGACAAATCAATCTCATCAAACCGCGGGGCAGAAACATAAACAATCAGTTCTTTTGAGGGGTCGAGGTTATACCCTTTGCGCGGCTGAATCACCAGTGTATTGCCATCAACCTTTACTTCCACGTACTCCATTAAATTTTCGTCAGTGTCTACCCGCACAGAAGCAGTTGCTTCCTGTTTCAGGCGCACTTTAACAGCGCCACTTACATCAATGCCTGTAAAATTGCTTACCTGCCGGGTTTGACTAATAATATTTCCATTACCCCGAACTTTTTTACCACCCATGATAGTACAGGAAGAAAAAAATATTATCAATGATGCAAGCAGGAAAATCTGTCTCATATTAAATGGTTTGGTTGTTAGACGATTGAATAAAGATACGGGTTACAAAGCCCATCCCGACCTTTCCTTACCTTCGCTGCCGATGACCGAAAAAATTATTATCCTCGACTTTGGTTCGCAATATACACAGCTAATTGCCCGTGCTGTACGGGAGGCAAATGTGTACTGCGAGATACTTCCCTTCTCTAAAAAATTTATGATTGATGATTTCGTTAAAGGAATCATTTTATCGGGTTCGCCGTTTTCTGTTAATGATGAAGCAGCACCGGATGTGAACATTTCCGGTCTTTCGCAGGAGGTACCGGTATTAGGCGTTTGTTATGGTGCACAGCTTGCCGCCAAACAGTTTGGTGGTAAAATAGAACGAAGCATTAAACGCGAGTACGGACGTGCTGTTTTACACCAGCAAAAAGAGGATGCGCTGTTAAAAGATTTATTGCCTGCTTCACAGGTTTGGATGAGCCATGGCGATTCGATTTTAGAATTGCCTGCTGGCTTTGAAATATTGGCCACAACTGATACTATTCCTGTGGCTGCTTTTAAGATGAGTGATGACAGAGGACAGATGACAACAGAGTCACCGTCGTCTGTTATCTCTCATTCCTCATCGCCCCATCCTCTTTATGGCCTGCAGTTTCATCCTGAAGTTTATCATTCCGTAGAAGGAAAAAAAATTCTACGCAACTTCCTGGTTAACATTTGCGGTTGTAAACAGGATTGGACACCTGCACATTTTATTACGGATACAATTACATCGCTACAAAAACAGATTGGTGATAAAAAGGTAGTGATGGCAGTAAGCGGTGGGGTAGACTCCACGGTAGCGGCCACATTAATCAGCCGTGCTATTGGCGATAACCTTTATTGCATTTTTGTGGATAATGGCGTGCTGCGTAAGGATGAATTTGAAACCGTGTTGGCTACCTATAAAAAACTTGGCCTGAATGTAAAAGGAATTGATGCCAGAAAGGATTTTTATAAAAAGTTAAGGGGCAAATCAGACCCGGAAAAGAAGCGTAAGGCAATCGGCAAAGAATTCATCGCCATCTTTCAGGCAGAGGCCAGGGAAATAAAGGGTGTTACATTTTTAGGGCAGGGAACTATCTATCCGGATGTAATTGAGAGTGTGTCTGTTCACGGGCCTTCCGTTACTATTAAATCACACCACAATGTTGGGGGGCTTCCAAAAAAAATGCATCTGAAATTGGTAGAGCCGCTGCGTTCTCTTTTTAAAGACGAAGTAAGAAAAGTTGGCCTGGAACTTGGTATTCCGGAAGACCTTATTCAACGGCACCCGTTTCCAGGCCCGGGTTTGGGCATCCGTATACTAGGTGAAGTAACTGAAGAAAAAGTAGAGTTGTTGCAACGTGCCGACGACATCTATGTTAAAGCATTGAAAGAGCATAACCTGTATGCAACGGTTTGGCAGGCCGGGGCAATCTTACTGCCGGTAAAAAGCGTGGGTGTGATGGGTGATGAACGGACCTATGAGTTTACAGTGGCACTGCGGGCTGTTACTAGTGTAGATGGTATGACAGCAGATTGGGCACACCTGCCGTACGATTTTTTAGCTAAGGTGTCGAATGAGATTATCAATAGTGTAAGGGGAATAAACCGTGTGGTGTATGATATAAGCAGTAAGCCACCGGCAACTATTGAGTGGGAGTAAAGCGGCCCCACCCAACCAATTAGTTCTTTAAGGGTTCCCGCCGAGAGACGAGGGTATAGGCATTACTAAAGCAGCACGGGACGTTTACTGTTTTCATGAAAACTGCTTATCAAAAAAGTCGTCTAAAGCAATGGTCCGTGCAAGGATGGCCTCCTCACCGGGAAGGTCGGGATGGGCCGCCGCGACGAAGTGTTGAATAGAATTACCAGGCGCACAAGAGTGCGACGCAAATAAAGCTATATAGTAGAACAACGGGCCGGCATACAAAGTTTCATTTAGATCATGACTATGAAAAAATATTTTTCTTTTTTTGGCTCCCTGCTTTTTTTAGCTATGACCGCAGTAGGGCAGCCAAACCGCAGGCATAAAATAGCGGTTTTTGCACCTCTTTATCTGGATTCTGCCTTCAGCTATTCCGGCAACTATGCATTCAATAAAACCTTTCCCCGATTTTTAAATGCCGGTGTTGAATTTTACCAGGGCATAGAAACAGCATTGGACTCTTTACAAAAGAAAGGTGCGCCCTTAGAGGTATTTGTTTACGATTCGCGGTCGGCCACCACTCAGCTTGCCCAGCAGGTGATGGCTCCCGAACTGGATAGTGTGGAAATGATTATTGCCCATGCCAATCCTGCAGAAACAAAGCTGCTGGCCGACGCCGCCCTGGCCAAAAAGATCCCGTTTATTTCCGCAACGCTTCCAAATGATGCAGGCGTTACTGCCAACCCTTATTTTGTAGTCTTAAACACAACATTGCAAGGTCATATTGAGGGTATTTATAAGCTGCTGCAGCGAAATCATGCATTGGATAGAGTTATTGTTATTCGTAAACCCGGCCAGCAGGAAGATGCCATTAAATCTCATTTTTCTGAACTTGCAAGAAACACGGCTTCTGTTCCAGTGAATATAAAGTTTGTAGATATGGGCCCGGCCTTTTCGGCACAAATGCTGGCCGCACAAATGGACAGCACCAAGCGCAACATTATTATATCGGG
Source organism: Flavisolibacter sp. (assembly GCA_035645595.1). Taxonomy (GTDB): domain Bacteria; phylum Bacteroidota; class Bacteroidia; order Chitinophagales; family Chitinophagaceae; genus Flavisolibacter. The sequence goes on from DASQMG010000639.1 coordinate 3,894, forward strand.
CAGTATGGAAGAAGACTTTGGGACTAAATTGGCAGGTGCATTGGCACCACTTGCCAAAACCTATCCAACGTTGTTGGTGGGGATGCCTACCTGGGATAACGTAAACTTTAATAAAGCAGCATATAAAGGGCTTGATATTGTGTACAGCGCTCCTTTTTTCTATAACCGCCTTACTCCACTAGAATCTAAGCTGGCTGCTGAATTTGAAAAAACAATTAATGGCAAACCAACGGATATGTACTTCCGTGGTTACGAAACTATGATGCGGTTTGCCCTGCTTCTATTAGACACTAACAAGGACGTTGCTTCTAACCTTACCCGTAAAGGCAATGCTATTTTTACAAAGTTTGATATTCAACCTGTGTTCAAGGATAAGAAGAATATGACACTGGATTATTTCGAGAATAAGAATTTGTATTTTATAAGAGTGAGTGGCGGAGCGAAGCGGTTGATGTAGTGCACAATTACATCTTATTTAAACCCCAAGCAATTATTAAAAAGACAAGTGCAATATTGTAATCCATTTCTTTTTTATTAGCCTCCCTTGTTTTGGTTGCTCAAAAGCATAAGAATGGCAAAGTAAAACTTTAGGCGCTTCTTATAGTGTAATAATTAAAGGTGATTTGATAAGGGTTGTTAACACCGGTAAAAACAATTTATCTGGCAAAAAGCGGAAATTTTCGGCCGTAGTATTATCGTGAAACATAAATGCGTAAATGGATTATCGTTCGCAACGCAAAAGATGAGTAAGCTAAAGAAATAGGTCGTTTTAATAGTGGCCTCCAGGGATAAATTTAAAAGAAAAACGTATTGGCCCTGTTAGTTTTCAAATAGATTATGATGGTTCGTTTTAATATGATAGGGGTTCGATTTTTATCGTTCCGTCATCCCGCTGGCATATTCTTAGTATAACCTCCTTCATGCCCCTCATCGAATTTACCAACAAAGGTCTCTACTGCCCGCCCGGTGATTTTTATATTGATCCATGGAAAGGTGTAGACCGTGCTGTTATCACCCATGCTCACAGTGATCATGCCCGGTGGGGAAGCAAGGCGTACTTATGTCATCACCAGACAAAGCCTTTGTTGGAACAACGTTTAGGCCCCAACTCTTACGAGAGTTTGGGCTGGAATGAGTCCATAGATTTTCATGGAGTTAAGTTATCGCTGCACCCCGCAGGACATATCATTGGCTCCTCACAGGTGCGTATAGAACATAAGGGAGAAGTGTGGGTTTTTAGCGGCGATTATAAAGTGGAAAACGATGGCATAAGCGGCGAGTATGAGCCGGTGAAGTGCCACAACTTTATTACAGAAAGTACCTTTGGCTTACCCATCTATAAATGGAAACCGCAGCAGCAGATTTATGATGATATAAAGACCTGGGTGCGAAAAAACCAGGCGCAGGGAAAGAGTTCCGTATTAATTGCTTACAGTTTAGGCAAGGCGCAGCGCTTATTGCAACCACTTTCAGAATGTACAGATACCATCATGCTTCATGGAGCAGTATTTAATATTCATACGGCGTTAGTGAACGCAGGATGGAAGCTGCCGAATGTAGAAAGAGTGACACCCGATACGCCTAAAGAAAAATTAAAGGGTGCTGTGGTAATTGCACCTGGAAGTGCAGAAGGGTCGCCGTGGATGCGCAAATTTGCGCCTTATGAAACCGGCGTTTGCAGTGGCTGGATGCAGGTGAGGGGCAACACACGCCGGCGCAATGCTGATGCCGGTTTTGCACTAAGCGACCATGCAGATTGGGAAGGCTTATTAAAGGCCTGTAAAGCCACCGAAGCAACCTGTGTTTATGCTACTCATGGCTTTCAGTCGGTATTTAGCCGGTACTTGACGGAGCAGGGAATTCAGGCAAAGGAAGTACATACGGAGTACGGCAACGACGAAGAAGAGGAAGCAAAGGCTACTGAAGAAGTACCGGGCCGCCCGGAACCATAATTTATTTATACCGGAGGTTTTTCGGTGCATGGCATTGTTTGGTGCCAAAGTTTCCATATCCGCAAACGAAACGTACTCAATAAAACACCTGCAGTCCATCTGCTTCTTTCATACTTATGGCATCTCTTTTATCCACCCAGTTTATATCATTAGTAGTTCTGAAGACATACATCCTTCCGGTGATGTTGCCGTTTACTACAACGGCAGTATCTTTTATAAGTTTTACTTTCACCATTCCCCTTTGGGATGAATTTGCTTCTGATGAATACATCATGCGCTGTTGATTGCAATTACACATAGCTTAAGCAAAATTTTTATTGGTTAGTTTTTCCAGTAATAGAGAGGCGCCGGAATAGTAAAGTGTCAGTACTACCACTTCTTTAAGATCAGTTGTTGCAAGCAAGGCAGCAGCTACTCCCATCCACATGCTCAGGCAGTAAAAACAATCCATTAACTTCCCAAAAAAGCCGGTACCTGCCATTCTTCTTAGCTTAATGATTACGTCAAATGGACCGTCTTCGGCGCTTATCAAATGCGTAAGCCGCCAAACGGCAATTACCAGTAGACCGTATTTTTCAACTGTACTCATCTCCTTTGCTTTATTATAAAAGTTGCCGGACGTTGCCCGGCAACTATAGTTGAGAATACTTTACGCTTAGCTATTGCGCAAACAAACAGTATGAGAAGCGTAAGCCTGGTGTCCCACACTTTGGCTGTTGACAATGGTTTTGTCCCAGGCATCCAGGCTAATGGTGCCGCACGGATGGGCATTGGCCGGGGTAACAATATTGAAGTTAACCAGGCCAGGTGTATTGGTTGTATCACTGTCTGCCCCGCCCCAGGTACTTCCAAAGCTCCAATGGTTTATATGAACGTCATTTACATAATAACGGCCTTTTATCGTGTCGCCTTTTTTGTATTTGGTGCAATCGCCATCATTATCAATTTGCAATTGAATAGTTGGCGCTGTGTTATCCATTTGAATGGTTTTACTGAAAGACCCTGACAGGCCAAGTACTTCAATTTCAACCTGTATTTTATCTTCTGTTCCCGGATTAAAGCGGGCCAGTACGTTTAGCACATTCATAGTTGATGGAAGGAAGTTGTAATAATTTCCTGCATCGGGTGTTTGGCTAAACCAGGGCGAGTAAGGTGGAACAGGCGACCAGCCAACTGTTGACAAAGGATCACTTAAATAGTAAGATGTACCAGTAGTGAGGTTGGTGATTTTAAACCGGTATTTGAGGCCGGGGAAGGACGGACCATTGATTACAATCTCTCCGCCAAACGGCGCACCCGTGGGAACCGGCAGCGCATTGAATGCAAACACCGAACCTGGTGTGGTTAACCCTGAAGCATCATTCACATGGTCAACATCAACTCCACCAATGACGGTGAACAGTGGTACCGGGCTATCTATTGCTACACCTGGTTTTACCTGAATATGGGCATCTACCCGGTTGCCATAATATTCCAGCCGGTTTGCATCAGTAACGGATGGTGCCACGTTCCATGATAATACGCCACGTATGCGAACAACGTTGGGAGTAGTGCACAGTTTTCTATGGAACGTTGCATCCAACGGTAATGAAACAGCATAGTACAAGGCATTGCCTGCCATGTTTATATCATGTACCTTAAGTTGAACAGTATTGATATACTGCCAGGAGCACTTATCATCCCAATCAATCCAAAACGAAATATACTCTTTGCTACCGGCGTCGCACAGGTCACCCGTGTAGCCGTTTTTCTTTTTTATGGCAACCGTAGCTACAAGGCTTTCTGTATTATAATCCAGCCCGATGCATTTCAATTCTTCATAATCAACATTTGCTTTTGAAGCATCAGCGGGTATGGGTAAGGCAAGGCCGTCAATCAGGGCACTTACGTCAATTTTTGCATTCTCCAGCACTGTCTTTTCGGACAGAGTTTTTGCCGATGCCGGATACTTGATCATGTTATGAACGGCTTTAAAGGCATATCGGGATGCAGGTAGTTTTACCGCTTCCGATTTTCTTATAATGTCGGAAAGCTTTGGAGGCAGTGGTTGCGGATTGAGTTCGGTAAGATCAACGCCGCTGATTTGTGCCAGTTGTTTTGTGGAAAGATGTGGCGAGCTTACAGCAAGTGTAAGGTAGTCGTGGAAGTTTGTGTTTATTTCACTAAATATAAACTTAGGCGATGGTTTTAGCTGCACGTCACACTCCATAACACTGCCCCAAACAGGAAGCCAGTTAGGAGAAGCGGCCGGGGGCTCTGTACTCCAGGAGAGAATTGCTTTAAGAGTGGGTAACAGTGGTTTATCGCAATAAAAGAATTTTGATGTTTTCTTCTTTAGCGTTGCCACGTACATGATGGGGAAAATAGAAGCCCCTTTGCAATCATTCCTGTCAGGAATGTCGTGCACATTCATAGCTACGCTGCCCTGGTCAATAAAACCGGCGCCGTCGTGAAAATCAAGATAAAACCGCACGTACTCAAAAGAACCGGCAGTACATAAATTGCCGGAATAGCCTGTTGATCTTTTGATGGCAAAAGTAGCTTCCATATTTGCGGTGTCGGGATTGTAGCCTACGCAGGTAAGTTCCTCATAACTAGGTTCAGCAATGAGCTTAAAATTTGGTTTTAGCTGACTGCCGGGAATGTTGCCGAAGTAGTTGGGGTTTTTTGCCAGCATGTATTGGAAATGGGTACGTTCCTGCTGTACGGCAGATTCCTTTGTGGGGGTTGAAGATTTTTCTTTCATAACATTTAGTTTAATTGGTTGCTATTTTTTGTCAGGATTTTCGGCTTGTTCCTATTCGCATCTTAGGCGAAACTGGTAGCGGAATCCTAATTGCTTGAACTCAATCAGCCATCAAGTAAATGGCAGAATTTTTTGTTTTCTGCATTTCATGACCGGGGAAATGCAATAGAACAATTCATGTTCTATGTAGTCGTTAATGCTGGTGTGGCAGGAAACAAAGCAGTCTGGAAATTCTCGTGGGTGTTACAGTTCTGCCGCTCATTTTCAAATTATGTTTTCATACAGGGAAAAGCGAAGGGCCGGGGCCCGCCTTTTGCAACATATAGACAGGTATAAGGCGGGTTGCAACTGCAGCTTAATAAATCCGTTGTGTGCCGGCTATAAAAATAGCACCGGTGCCGGTTCTTAATACTGATGTAGTAAGCTCAATGTATGATAGATAACGAATCTCTTGAAGACAGCATTTTACCGGGCACTCCTTTAGGCGGAGGAGAGGGGACTGTTGACGGCATGTCGCTCTTCGCCGAACTTGTTACCCTTATAGGCAGCAGTACAAAAACAACCGCCAAGCAGGAAGCATTAATAAATTATTTTTCATCGGATGCCGATGAAAAAGATAAAGTATGGGTGATTGCACTTTTCAGCGGCCGCAGGCCCAAGCGTTCGGTAAATACAACACAACTGGCCTCCTATGCCATTGAACTTGCTGCACTTCCATTTTGGTTGTTTGAAGAAAGCTATCACACGGTAGGCGACCTTGCAGAAACCATTGCATTGTTATTGCCCGAAAGCAATCCTTCACAGGTGCAATCAGAATCATTACACTATTATATTGAACAATTGAAAGCCCTGGAAAAAAGCAGCGATGAAACAAAAAAGGCCTTCATTATAGAAAGCTGGCAGGGGATGAACCGCAGTGAGCAATTTGTATTTAATAAACTGATCACCGGCGGCTTTCGCATTGGTGTTTCGCAAAGTGTGATGGTGAATTCGCTGGCTAAAGTTTTAAAGATCGAACCTTCGGTTATTGCACATCGTATCAGCGGGCAATGGGATCCGTCAACTATTTTATTTAGTGAATTATTGAGTGAGCACGACATCACAACCGATTACTCAAAGCCCTATCCTTTCTATTTAGCATATGCTATTGAAGGTGATATCTCTGAATTGGGTGATGTAAACGAATGGCAGGTAGAATGGAAGTGGGATGGCATTCGCGGCCAAATGATAAAACGCAATGCCGAACTATTTGTGTGGAGCCGCGGTGAAGGACTGATGACTGAAAAATTTCCGGAATATCATTCATTGCTAAATGTGCTGCCGGATGGCATTGTGCTGGATGGAGAAATTATTCCGGCAGTTGATGGTAAGCCATTACCGTTTGCATTATTGCAAACTCGTATTGGAAGAAAGAACGTTACAAAAAAGCAGTTGCAGGAATCGCCTATTGCTTTTTTTGCCTATGATTTACTGGAATATGAAAGCGAAGATTGGCGTGGCCGGCCATTAACCGAACGAAGGAAAAAATTGGAGGAAGTTGTACAATTAATTAATCATCCAACAATGTTGCTTTCTGATATTGTTGAAGCCACCTCGTGGGATGAATTAGCTGCAACGCGAGATACCTCCAGAGAGGCCGGGGCTGAAGGTTTTATGATAAAACGTAAGTCATCTGTTTATGGAACGGGAAGAAGAAGGGGCGATTGGTGGAAATGGAAGATTGAACCGCTGGTGATTGATGCCGTTATGATTTATGCTCAAAAAGGTGCCGGGCGAAGAAGTAACCTTTATACCGACTACACCTTCGCTGTTCGCGACGGCGAAAAATTAGTTCCGTTTACAAAAGCTTATTCGGGCCTGACCGATAAAGAATTTGCGCAGGTAGATGCTTTTGTAAAGCGTAATTCATTGGAAAAATTTGGTCCTGTAAGAACCGTAAAACCAGAATTGGTTTTTGAGATTGCGTTTGAGGGTATAGCCGCAAGCAACCGTCATAAAAGCGGCGTGGCACTTCGCTTTCCACGAATGAGCCGCTGGCGAACCGATAAAAAAGTAGATGAAATAAATACATTGGAAGATTTACAGAAGATGCTGGAAGTGTATGGGAAGCAATAGAACTGCAAAAACTATCTCCAGACCTTTAAGCCACAAATAGGCCAGAGGGAAAATCTTGCCTTCAAGTGTTTACCCCGGAGGAATAGCTAAGTTGTAAACTTTAAAAATAGCGGTATAGCGTCATACCCGGCAGGCAGATACTTCATGGCTTAAAGAAACCCCAAAACTTTAGAGGCCCTATCTTCATTTCGCCTATCCAACTCTATCTTCAATTGGGCGAAATTTATGCCGGTATTATGTTCAAAGAGGAACCCCATCATTCCATAAATTAAAAGTCAATGCGGATAACCATCTTTCTCCTTTTACTGATATTCTCTGTGGCTTTCTCTGCCTTTATTATAAAATCTACAGAAGACCCCGTACCCATCCCGCCCAGCCCACAACGGACAGGCGGCGATGCAGCAAAAGGATATGAGTATTTAGTAAATGGCGATTACATCAAAAGTGGCATTCCATACCAGGCTTACCTGTTTGGTGCCGGTGCCGATGAGCACAATTATCTTAACAGGACAGGAATCAACAAAAATATCTCACACGAATTTACTGCCGTAAAAGCAGCTAATGGTGAAGTGGTAGTGGCGCCTAATTGCTTGAATTGCCATGCACAGGTTTTTGACGATAAGCTGATAGTGGGCATGGGTAATTCCCTGGTTGATTTCACCAAAAGCAAAAAATTCAATGTTGAAAATATACAGTTGCTCGAAAAGCTGCTGAAGTTGCAATCTCCAAAACAATACGAAGCGTCCTTTGAATTTATTCGCGCCAGCAAAGCTACTACGGAGCAATTATATGCGCCGGTAAGAGGTGTAAATGTTGCCGACCGTTTAGCTTACCTCTTAGTGGCGCACAGGGCTCCGGGTACACTTACCTGGAGTAATGAAGCCACACTAAAAATCCCGGAAGAATTGGTGCCAACTGATACACCTCCATGGTGGTTATTAAAGAAAAAGAATGCGATGTTTTATAATGGTTTCGGACGGGGCGATTTTGGCCGGTTTCTTATGGCTTCAAATCTTTTAACTGTAAATGATACTTCCGAATCCAGACAGGTAGATGAACACATGCCGGATGTATTGGCCTACATTTATTCGTTAAAGCCACCAGCGTACCCAAAAGCCATTAATCAATCGTTGGTAACAAAGGGTAAAGCGTTGTTTGAAGTAAATTGTTCGGATTGCCATGGTACCTATGGCGATAAGGGAGCCTATCCCAATTACCTGATTCCCGCTTCGGTTATCAAAACCGATTCTGCTTTGTATAAAGCAAATTACTCTAATCCGCAGTTTATTGATTGGTTTAACAAAAGCTGGTTTACACAAGGTAACCACCCAGCCCGGCTGGTACCGTTCGAAGGTTACATTGCACCACCGCTTGATGGAATCTGGGTAAGTGCGCCCTATTTACACAACGGTTCTGTGCCTACACTGGAAGCTTTGCTGAATAGCAAAATTCGCCCAAAATTCTGGAGCCGGAATTTCGACAAGCCACAGTACAATTATGATAATCCCGGGTGGATATTTACCACAGAAAAGAAAGCCGACAGCGTTACCATTTACAATACAACGCTGCCGGGTTATGGCAATTATGGGCATTACTTTGGTGATGCCCTAAGCGACAAAGAACGAAAAGCAGTGATCGAATATTTGAAAACATTATAGCAACACAAAGTTTGGCCTCACAAGTTGGGAGAGTTCGGGAGAAGAGAAGGTAAAGAAAAGGAAGGATGTTGCGCCGGCGCAACGCCGGGCTATCCACGTCAATCTGTTTTCAGGCAGCCGCTGGCGGTATAATTATTTCTTACAGTTAGCCATTAAACAGGATTTCCGGTTCCCTGCCGGCAGGCAGGTATTCCTGACGCAGTTTCATTTATAAAAGGTTTACGCTAATTTGAAATTACAGACTACACCAGGATACAAAATTATTAAAGAGTGGCTGACTACTAAAGGGTATAAAGCCTTTGTTTACCAGGAGCAAGCCTGGCAGCAAATCATTAATGGCCAAAGTGGTTTGGTAAATGCACCTACCGGCACTGGTAAAACATTTTCTGTTTTTCTCGGCGCTGTCATACAATACATTAATCGATATCCAAAAGAGTACACGGCTAAATCAAAAAACGGCTTACAGCTAATATGGGTAACGCCTTTACGTGCCTTAGCTAAAGACATTGGCCGGGCTATGGAGGAGGTAATTTTTGAATTGGGTATGAAATGGCAGGTAGGAATCCGCAACGGCGATACCTCGTTATCCGACCGCTCAAAACAAAAGCGGCTCATGCCCGAAGTGCTTATCATCACTCCCGAAAGCATGCACTTATTATTGGCACAGAAAGAAAATGGAGCCGTGTTTACATCATTGAAAATTATCGCAGTTGATGAATGGCATGAATTGATCGGAAGTAAGAGGGGTATACAGGTAGAGCTGGCGATTTCAAGAATGACGGCCACGGCCCGTCCATGCATTTGGGGTATCTCGGCCACCATTGGCAACCTGGAAGAAGCTAAGGATGTTTTACTGGCTCCCTTAAATGATGATGGAACCATTATTCGTGCCCAACTCAATAAAAAGCTGGAGATCGAATCTATCCTCCCCGACGAAATTGAAAAATATCCATGGGCCGGGCACCTTGGTATCCGGCTTGCCGAAAAAGTTTTGCCTGTTATTGAAGCCAGCCGCACAACACTCATCTTTATTAACACCCGGGGCATGAGTGAACTTTGGTATCAAACGCTCCTGACTATCGCTCCGCACCTTGCCGGTGCTATTGCCCTGCATCACGGCAGCATAGAAAAAGAATTACGTACCTGGGTAGAAGAGGCCTTGCACGATGGTAAGCTAAAAGCCGTTGTTTGTACTGCCAGCCTTGATCTGGGTGTTGATTTTCGCCCCGTTGAAACCGTTATACAAGTTGGTTCGCCAAAAGGTGTTGCCCGTTTTTTACAGCGGGCCGGGCGAAGCGGCCACAGCCCCGATGCTACCAGTAAAATCTATTTCTTACCCACCCATTCACTGGAATTAATAGAAGCCGCTGCATTAAAAAAAGCAGTAGGCGAACAGTTTATTGAAAGCCGCCCACCTTTGATGCTTTGCTACGATGTATTGGTACAATACCTGGGTACGCTGGCCTGCGGCGACGGTTTTTACCCGGATGTTATTTACGAGGAAGTAAAGCGGACTTTTTGTTACAGAGACCTGACCAAAGAGGAATGGAACGAACTTTTATACTTCATCACATCAGGTGGTAATGCCTTACAGCAATATGATGAATACAAGAAAGTAGAAGTGCTAAATGGGCTCTACAAGATCAATAGCCGCCGCATTGCCATGCGTCACCGCCTACATATCGGAACTATTGTAAGCGATAACATGATGAAAGTAAAATTCATGACAGGTGGGTTCGTTGGCGTTATTGAAGAAGGCTTTATATCAAGATTAGAACCCGGTGATGCTTTCACTTTAGCCGGGCGGCAGCTAGAGTTAATTGCTATTAAAGACATGACCGTTCTTGTCAAAAAATCAGGTAAGAAAAAATCAATTATTCCAAGCTGGATGGGTGGTCGCTTGCCCCTGTCCGAAAGCCTGGGTAAAGTGTTGCGGCAAATGGTAGATGAAGCGGCAACGGGCAATAAACAGTCGGCAATCGAGCTCCGCGTTTTGCAGCCGCTTTTTAAGCTTCAAAAACTGTTGTCGCACGTACCGGGTGCCAATGAATTATTAATAGAACAAATAGAAACCCGTGATGGCTTTCACCTTTTTGTGTATCCGTTTGAAGGCCGTTTGGTGCATGAGGCAATGGCGGCACTATTAGCTTATCGCATTGGCAAATTACTGCCAATTACTTTTTCCATTGCTATGAATGATTATGGTTTTGAACTTCTAAGCGATCAACCCATCCCGGTTGATGACAGTAATGTTTATGAGCTTTTTACTTCTGAAAATTTAATCCAGGATATTCAGCACAGTGTTAACTCCACCGAAATGGCCAAACGCAAATTCCGTGATATTGCCGTTATTGGCGGACTAATTTTCCAGGGCTTTCCCGGCGAGTATAAAAAAGCCCGTCACCTGCAGGCCTCTGCCGGGCTGCTGTTTAACGTGTTCAATGAATATGATCCGCACAACGTTTTAATTCGTCAGGCGTACCAGGAAGTGTTTGATGTTCAGATGGAGGAAGTGCGGTTGCGTGATATGCTGCAACGAGTGCAGGCCTCTAGGATCGTACTTACCTACCCGGAGCGTTTTACACCTTTTAGTTTCCCTATTAAAGTAGACAGTATGCGGGAAAGTCTTACGTCAGAAAAGCTGGCTGACAGGGTAAGAAGAATGCAGGAACAGCTCAATGCAAGTTCATAAGTTGCAACATTTTATTAAGCATTACAGTTTTATCCCCAACTATATTGCAGCCCTAAATTGAACTTGTTTTTTAGTAACCGGCAGATGAATATCTAATTAACTTCTGTTGCGTCGCACTCTTCAACGTTCAATAATTCTAATCAACAATATAAACCGCACACCACAAGAGAAGCAGAGTTAAACGCATAAAAGTATATCTCTGCGAAACTCTTTTATCCTTCTTGTTCCCTGAGGTAACAAAATGCAGGCACCAACATTATATAAACTTCAACAGCAAAATCTTTGGCTCTCGTCCCAACGTTCTATTTTTTGGGAAGAAGAGAAAGTTTTAATTCTATCAGATTTACACTTCGGCAAAACCGGGCATTTCCGCAAGTGGGGGATAGGGGTGCCACAAAATATTTATAAAGAAGATCTCCAGCGATTAGTTAACCTGTTGCATCACTTCCAGCCATCGCAATTGATTGTTGTAGGCGATTTTTTTCATTCATCGGTTAATACAGAACTGGATTGGTTCAAGCGCTGGCGCGACGATTTTTCGCACATTAAAGTTATTCTTGTCCGCGGCAACCACGATATACTAAAAGACAGTTGGTACGAAGAAACAGCAATAGATGTAATTTATCCAACGCTGCAACTGGGCCCTTTTTTATTCTCCCACGACCAGTGCGATGCCAATAGTAGTTTATATTCTTTTTGCGGTCATATTCATCCCGGCATATTGGTACATGGCCTGGGTAAACAATCGCTTCGCTTTCCTTGTTTTTACTTTGGGCAAACGCACTGCATTCTTCCCGCCTTCAGCAAATTTACAGGTGCAGTAGCTATGGATAAAGCAGCTGCAAAAGCCGTGTATGCTATTGTAGAAAATGAACTGGTTAAGATGTAATGAATAAGAAACTCCACATTGCTTTTGATCCTGTTTATGCGCATCCACTGCCTGAAGGCCACCGCTTTCCGATGCTGAAGTATGAACTGATTCCGGCCCAGCTTTTATATGAAGGCGTTATCACGGAGCAGAATCTTTTCACTCCGAAACCTTGTGCAGAGGAGATAGTTCTTCTTACCCACACCAAGGAATATCTTGAGAAATTAACACACCAGACACTTAGCCCCGGTGAACAACGCCGGATCGGCTTTCCTCAATCTGCTATGCTTACACAAAGGGAACTTATCATCACACAAGGCACTATTGATTGTTGCTATTATGCGTTACAAAATGGCGTAGCACTCAATGTGGCCGGTGGCACTCATCATGCTTTTGCAGATAGAGGGGAGGGCTTTTGCCTGTTGAATGATTTTGCTATCGCCTCCAATTTTCTTCTTCAGCAGAATATGGCTAAAAAAATTTTAATTATTGACCTGGATGTACACCAGGGCAATGGCACAGCAAAACTTTTTGAAGGCAATAAATATGTGTTCACTTTTAGTATGCATGGCAGGAACAATTATCCCTTTCACAAGGAAAAGAGCGACTTGGACGTAGAACTGGAAGATGAAATCAAAGACGAAGCCTACCTGCAAAAGTTACAGGAATATCTGCCGCCCATTCTAGAAGATTTTAAACCCGACTTTGCTTTTTATTTGTCAGGCGTGGATATTTTAGATACGGACAAGTTTGGTAAATTAAAAGTTACAATAGAGGGCTGTAAAAGGCGGGACCAGGTTGTGTTCTTTTTATTAAATCAACACAAAATTCCTTGTGCTGTTTCCATGGGCGGTGGCTATTCGCCGGAAGTAAAAACTATCGTGGAAGCGCATTGTAATACGTATAAGGCAGCCAAAGATATTTACGATATGCCTTAACGCTTTTTATGCAGTTGGTTATAATCTAAAAAGTAGATAAGCTTTACGGTTAGTTCATTGCCATGGCTGCCGCTGAAAATATTCTTCAGGTTGCCAAAATAATTTTGCTGGGTTAGTACAGCATACGGGTTGCCCAACCAATTTTTATAGCCAAAAATTAACCGGCTTCCTAACCGGAAATCCCAGGTTAAAAACCCATCGAGGTTAAAAAGATTGTAGTTCTCATCCTGCCCGGTGATAAAATTTCTTTTATTATGCGATCCATCCTGAGCTACGTTAAAGAAATCTTTGTATGATACTTCATTCCAGTAATGGCGGGCACGAAGAGTTAGATTTAAGCGCGATGTAAAATTGTAGATGCCTGAAAGTATCGATTGTGTTTCTAAAAAGCGGCGGTAACCAATAATAGGCTCTCCGTTAAGTTCTCTTTGAAAAGCATAGCCTATTTGAGTTTGATCATCCTGGTTATTTACCTCAATGCTCAGTGAGAAACGATTGCTAAAACGATGACGTGCGTTGAAATTAATAGAAAAATAATCCCCGTTTTCTATCTCGGTATGTGCATACCCAAAACTGCCGCCTATGTATAATTTTTTGCGGCTATCGCTGCTGCCACCAAAGGAAAGATAGTGGAAAGCGGGCCTTTGCAAATAGCGGTTTGGAGTTCGCAGTTCAAAATAATCATTCTGTCCAAACGGCTGAGAGCCTATGCTGAAATTAACGTCCCAAAAGTTCTTAAAAAGCCAGAAAGCTTTGCCAAAGACCTCAACCTGGTTATAGGCAGCAGGCTTATATATGCTAATGTATTGTACGCCGGCTTCATAGCGGTAACTAATAAATCTATCAGTAGCAGTTAGCTGGTTGTAGCTTATGGTACCATAATAAGAAATTTTATTTGGGTTTTGCAAAAATCCTAAATCATTGGGGTCGTAAGTATTTGATTCAAGACCCGCAATCATACTGAACTGCATCTTACCACTGATTTTTGCAAAGGTCAAATTACTTTTAAATCCATTGTAAGGCTTTACCATCAAACTTCCATTCCTTCGCACGGTATCGCTCACCAGGTTAATATTTCCCCTGTAGGGTGTATAGCCAAAAATGCTGCTATACCTGCCCGAAACTTTGAGTTGATATTTGTTATTACTTGTGAAATAATTATAGTCCAAGCCGGTTACGTTGGCATCCCTGTTGGCACCACTGCGAAGAACATTTGTATTGGTGAATGTGATAGAGGAACGTCCCTTTAGAGCCTGATCTAACACAAACAAATTATAATTCGTAAGTGGCTCTGTTTCAATGGTTGAATCCTTCCCCGACGCTTTGCTGCGTACTGTTGCTTGCATGGGTGCAGTGACAGCATTGAAAACACCAACACCCAATTTGTTTTTTGTTCTCCCGGAAAGTTTAATAGCATTATACAACTGCGTAACAGATGGGTTTTCTATAATCGTATATTCATTCCGGAGGCTTTCAACCGAATAGTAATTGGATGGGATAGCTCCAATGCGCCTTGAGTAGAACAAACCGGCTTTATTAAACAACTCTGTGCCTTCAGTAAAAAATGGCCGGTTCTCTGTAAACCGTACTTCAAAGGGAGTGAGGTTATTTATAATGTTATCTGAAATTACCTGTCCAAAATCCGGAATCAAGGTAGCATCCAGCGTAAAGCTTTCATTGATGCCATACTTTACGTCCATTCCACCGTTTCGTAAAAAATCGCGGCTTATATCACTGCCCTCTGGATAAAACCGTACACCACCCGTTACATAAGGCGACAAACTTAAACGAAGTGGAGGCTTTATGTCTATAAGGTTCTGACATTTACCAAACTGGTTGATAAAACCGCTTTCAGCGGGGTTAACCGGGTTCCAGGTAGAGGCTTCGTTGTTGCGCCGGGTAAACCGCAGAAATTGAATGCCCCAGGTTTGAACATCTTTTTTTGCAAACCGTAACGATATGTAGGGTATTCGCATTTCAACCTTCCATCCTCCGTCCATATGTTCTACGCTGCTTTGCCATACGGCATCCCAACTTCTTCCGTTATCGCCCCCTATGTATCCGTAATTAAGCTGTGTGCCTGCATTGATTTTGGCATCAGTTTGCACATTGGCCGGTGTTACTAAAAATAGAAATCCGTTTTGCTTGTCGTCGTACGTATCAAAGGCAACAGAAAAATAATCTACGTCCTGTCGTTGCTCACCATCTCTTGCCGTGATTTGCTTTCTGACTAGTGAGGGATCGTCGTGCAGGTAGGCATTAATATAAAGTGCATTGTCATCATACAAAAAACGTACTTCTGTAGGTACCGATGGAGATTGGCCAAAGCTTGGATAGTTTTGCACGAAGTTAGAGGCTATGGCAGCCCGTTGCCAGACTGTATCTTCTAACTTACCATCGATTACGGGAGCTTGCTGTGTTTTTACAGCGATTAGTGTTTTTGATTGACTTAGCGCTACCTGTACTCCCAAAAAAGCAACGGCAAAAAACAGCCCTCTCAACATCCATCATCATTTTTTGGTTGAGAGTAAATATATTGTACAAATCCTAAATACCTGTTTAATCTGGGGAAAGAACCTTAGTTCATCCGTTTTTTGAGTACACTTACTTGTTGCTGGAGGTTGGTAACAAGATTTGCCAGGTTGTTTACATCCCAGCGCTGCTGGGTATTAGCTTTCGAAATAATCATTTGCGCCTGCCACACTTCTACTATTTCCTCGCTGCTTACAGTATAAGGCTGGTAGGAGGGATTATCACTTATGAACGTGTATTTATTCTTCTGGCGGTTGTTCTTCATGATGCGCTTGTACACAATACCATCGGTTTTGGAAACCACAACATAGGTATTATTCGTTTTTACATCATCCAGGCTTTGTACTTTCTCCCCAACAATTACACTGCCGCTTGGCGTTGGCATCATAGAGTCGCCTACTATTTCAAAGGCGCGATAATCACCACCACTTAACATAGGCAAGGTAAAAGTGTTCAATTCATCAATAAACTCAGGGTCGGCATAGCCTGCCAAATAACCGGCTGCTGCTTTTACCGGAACAAATGGTATATCGCCACGGCCATTCACCAATTTCTGCGCCCTGCGGCGGGAAAGGTAACTTGTTTTGTTATCGCTTACATCGCGGCGAAGCAAATCATCAAGTGTCAGCTTGAACATGTCAGCGACTGCTTCCAATATTTCTATTCGCGGATCAGCTCTTTCTTCCTCGTAAGCGCCCAGCAATGATCGTTTGATTCGCAGCTTTTGGGCAAATTCCTCTTGCGTCCATCCACGCAACTTGCGCAGGTATTTAAGGTTTTTATTCGCTTGTGACATTGAACTAATTTATTTAGCCGCAAAATACTAATTTTTTTAGATTAACAAAAAGCACTTTGTTTCCTACTAAATTGCAAACACCTTTGCAGCAACCCATAAATGTTTTAGGAATGGATGAAAAAAAAGAGCCGGTAATTTTAGTAACAAACGATGATGGAATTACCGCACCGGGCATTAGGAACTTGATAGAAGCTGTAAAAGGGTTAGGGAAAATAGTAGTGGTGGCGCCGGATAAGGCCCAATCGGGGATGGGGCATGCCATCACAATTGGCACTCCCCTACGGCTACATAAAGTAGAATTATTCCAGGACGTTGAAGCGTACCAATGCAGCGGAACGCCGGTTGATTGTGTAAAGCTGGCCGTAGATAAAGTCCTTCATCAAAAACCCGACATCTGCATCAGTGGTATCAATCATGGCGCCAACCACAGTATTAATGTAATTTATTCGGGCACCATGTCGGCTGCAGTAGAAGCTGCTATTGAAAGTATTCCGTCTATTGGTTTTTCGTTACTGGATTATGCCTTAGATGCCGATTTCTCCGCTGCCCGCAAATACGCACGGGTCATTGTACAACAAATGCTGCAATCTCCGCCTGATAAACATTGCGTGTTAAATGTAAACTTTCCCATTGCCACTCCCGAAGAAATTAAAGGTATAAAAATTTGCCGCCAGGCGTATGCCAAATACGAAGAAGACTTTATTGAACGTTATGATCCGCATGGAAGGAAGTACTATTGGCTGACTGGTGAGTTTGTTAACTTTGATGAAGGCACTGACACTGATGTCTGGGCTTTAGCCAATAACTACGTAAGCATAGTACCAGTGCAGTTTGATTTAACCCACTATAAATTAAAAAAGCAAATTGAAAACGACTGGAACATTTTTTCTGAAAAAGGATAACCTGCAAATAGGATTAGCGCTTGGTTTTATTTTGCCCGTACTTGTTTTTTTAATTATATATTTCATGCGTTTTGGCGATATTCCTTTAGACGATTTTGTAAGAAGGTTTGTAAAGGAAAAGAGCCTGATTACCTTTTTTGGCGTTTGGAGCTTAGTTAGCAACATCGCCCTGTTTACCTACTACGTCAACACTGCTAAAGACCGAACCGCCAAAGGTGTTTTTGCTATAACGCTTTTGTATGGTATAGGTATTTTGCTTGCAAAGGTGTTGATATAAGAATAAGAGAATCAATGTTGAGGCTTTCCCTTCCCCGGTTTATAGTTTTCTACCCGCTATCATGTCTTTTTCACTGCCGCAAATACTTTGAGGGCCAGGCCACCGGCTAACCTACAATTCAGTATAGGGTTAATTGTTGCGGACGACAGCTGTTCAATAGATAGGTGTAGATGAATGGAGCCCTTCCTTTGTCAGGATAAGCTCTGCCACTATCGTTACATTAAGACGGGATAGCGGTAGTGAATAAAAAACTCAATCATTAAATTATGATTGAGTTTTAAAAGTATTGCCGTAAAAATGGGCTTCTATGCTAATAGGCCTTTTAAGAACCGGGTAAAAACCTGGGTTTAATTGACCTTTACCATATATACATAATCAGAAATCTTTTTTACCTGCTGTGTTCTTTCGGTAGTCCTCAGGCTTGAAGACGAAGGCAGCTTAACATTTTGATAGGCCGAATCGCTTTTTTGCAAATGGCTTAATGCGTCATGTATGTATTTAGACTGAACAGCAAATACAGCACCTTCCGCTGATGTCTGCCTTGCATTCAGCACCCCAATAATTTCACCCTTGCGGTTAATTATAGGGCTGCCACTATTACCACGGTTGGCATTAATGGAAATTTGAACAGCCAGGGTATCGCCATTATAACCTGTCTTTGCGGCTAAATAACCTTCACCATAAACTATATCATTGCGGGGATAACCAAGTGAAAAAATAGGTTCGGCAATATCTGCAGAAGATTTTCTGATAGCATATGGGATAGCAGGCGGTATTTTAAAACCAGTATCAATTATTTTAAGGATAGCAATATCACGCTTTACATCGGTATAAACGATTTTGGCTCTTAAATCTTTGCCGCTCGCATTTTGCACGGCCACATATTTTGCACCTTCTATCACGTGGGCATTCGTTACCAAGTACCCCTTTGCATCTACCAAAAAGCCCGTGCCGCCAGTAGTATAAGTAATATCCGGCGGAACCAGGTCTGTCGTTTCAATTTGTGTTTTGATGTTTTTAATTTGATTGCCTTGCTCCCGGGTTTGATTTTTCAGGCTGGTAATCTCCCGGTTCAGTTGCTGAACATCATCCTTGATTGCGCTTTTGCCTGGTGAGAAGGACCATACCATAGCGCTAATGCTTAAAGCCATAATACCTGCAACGGAGGCAGCAATTGCAACCGTACGTTTGTAACGATTAAACAAGTAAAAAACCTTGGCCGCTCCTTTCAGCCTGGGCGATTGAATCAATCCCTTTTCAGCCAGGTGACTGTGCGTATCGTTAAGAATGCTCTTAAACTGGCGGGTATCTTCAAAGCGGGCTATCTGCTGTAAAAAGAAGGTGTGCTCCACAACCATCTGGTCTATCTCCGGGTTGCTTTTGCGCAGGCTCTCGAAATATACTCTTTCATCAGGGCTCATTTCACCGGTAATGTAGCGTTCAACCGCTTCTAAAATCTTAATATCCTCAATCACAGCGAATCGTTTTTATATTGGGTAAAAAATAATTTTTTCAAACGCATCAGGCATTTATACTTCTGTGTTTTGGCGTTTTCGGCATTTGTATAGCCAAAGCTGCCAGCAATTTCCTGCATGTTTTTTTTCTGCATATAAAAAGCCTCTAATAAACTTTTACATGGTTCACCCAAACTACCCATCGCCTTTTCCATCATGGTGAACTCCGTGTTCCGCTTTTCATGGTCCTCCATCTCATCATCCACTACTACTAAATCGTCTGTGTTCTCGTGCAGGCTGTAACGCGACTGCTGCATCAGCCGTTTCAACCATAATCTTCTGCATACCGAATAAACGAACGTTTTTATCTGACAGTTTAATTCAAATGACCCAGACCCAACTTTTTGATATAAAACGATCATGGCTTCCTGGAAAATATCTTTTGCATCTTCAGTACTGCCACTATTATTTATGACCAAAGCCTGTATCAAGTTAAAATTCTCTTTGTAGATGGTCTCAATTGCTTTTTTGTCGTTGCGGGCTAATCCCTGCAATAAGGCCGTCTGACTATGCTCTGCTTTCAAGTGCAATCTTCTTTTAATACTGTAATGGGGGGAAAGTAACCCAAAGACGGCGGTAAAAAAATTTTTTAAGAAAAGGGTTACTTTTTTTCGATGCTGGTATTAACCCTGTAAACCCGGCCTAGAATGAAAAAACTTTTGCCAGTTGTTATTACGGCCTTCCTCTTTTCTTGTAACGATAATTCAAAGGTGGAAAATGAACTGAACAGCATTGGGAATAAAATTGATACCCTGGCAAAAAAAGTTGATGAGTCGGAAGTGGTAGATTCTATTAAATCAAAAGGGGAAAGATTGGTGGACTCTTCTAAATCTAAAGGTGGACGCCTTATTAAAAGTTTGGATAACAAACTAAAAGGCATAAAAACTAAACGCGATACAACAGAATAAAAATTTCTCACAAACAAAAATCAAACAAAATGAAAAAAGTACTAATGGTTGTTGCAGTTGCTGGTTTTATGGCTTCTTGCAATAACGCAGCCGATTCAGAAGCAAGGGCAAAAGATTCAATTGATTCTATCACCAAGTTACAGAAAGAGTCAGTTGAAAATGCATCTGATACAGCTCAGAAGAATCTTGATAGGATGGCTGATTCTGCAAAAGACAACATTGATTCCGCCAATAAGATGATGAAGAATATGAAGGATACAGCTAATAAGATTAACAATTAATCATTTTTCTATAATCAACCCAAAAAATCAAACAACACATGAAAAAGTTCCTTGGAATTTTAGCTATCGCAGCAACATTAGTAGCCTGCGACAACTCTGCAAGCAGCGAACAAAGAACAAAAGATTCTACTGACTCTGCAAGAAGGGCTGACAGCATAAACAGTGCTATGCCTGCTACCACAACTCCCTCTACAATGGGCAGTGACACTGCTGGTACAGGCACAATGGGTGCTGACACTACTGGTGCAAGCAAAATGTCTGCTGATTCTACCAAGTAATTTGCTTACAACACGGTTGCCTAATTGTAAGTCAATAAATAGTTTTTTATGGCAAGCAATCGTTAATAGCTGTCCTGTTTTCAGGGCAGCTTTTTTTTTACAGCGAATGGCCAGGATCGTATCCCGATTAGCAGCATAAACTGTTTGGAAACAATTTTGCTTTGGTTTAGGCAGCCGGATTACATTCAATCCTTCGCGTTATTATTTATTCATACAATTCACTCTCGGCAGATTTAATGGTAATGGATATGCAAAAATCCTGACGATCCATCTATAATTCCACAAATCTGCGGTTACTTTGCACAAATTATTTTATGGCTACATTTGGTGAGCTTGGCCTCAATGAACAGATTTTAAAAGCAATTGAGGAACTCGGCTACTTACAACCCACTCCTATACAGGAAAAAGCGATACCTGTGCTGCTTTCAGGCACTAAAGATTTGATTGGACTGGCACAGACCGGCACGGGTAAAACAGCGGCTTTTGGTTTGCCGCTTCTACAGTTAATTGATACAGAAAAAAAACATCCACAAGCACTGGTGGTTTGCCCTACACGGGAACTATGCATGCAAATTGTAAATGAGCTGGAACTTTTTAAAAAGCATTCAAAAGGTATTAATGTAGTAGCCGTTTACGGTGGTTCCTCCATCTCGATGCAAATCCGCGATATACGTCGCGGGGTGCAAATTGTGGTAGCAACCCCCGGCCGGTTAATTGACCTTATAGAACGGAAGGCAATTAATCTTGAAGAAATAAGCTACGTTGTACTTGACGAGGCTGATGAAATGCTGAACATGGGTTTCCAGGAGGATATAGAATTTATTTTAAAGAATACACCAAAACGGGAAAGCACCTGGTTATTCAGCGCTACAATGCCGCCTGAAATTCGTAATGTAAGCAAGCGTTACATGAAGGCACCGGAAGAAATTACTGTGGGTAAGAAGAATACTGCCAATAAAGATGTAGATCATCAATATGTAGTTACAACTGCTCAACACCGCTACGAGACGCTGAAGCGCATTATTGATTTCAACCCGGGAATGTATGGTATCATCTTTACCCGGACAAAATTGGATGCACAGGAAGTTGCTGAAAAATTAACAAGAGAAGGGTACGATATTGATGCCCTGCATGGCGACCTTACGCAGCAGCAGCGTAACAAAGTGATGGATGAGTTCCGGGAGAAAACCTTGCAGCTTTTAATTGCGACAGATGTCGCAGCCCGTGGTATTGATGTAGTTGGCATTACTCACGTAATTAATTATGAATTGCCTGATGATATTGAGGTGTATACTCACCGTAGTGGTCGTACGGGCCGTGCTGGTAAAACAGGCATTTGCTTGTCAATTGTCCATGCCCGCGAAACCGGTCGCATCCGCCAAATTGAACGCATGGCGCAAGTGCCGTTTAATAAACTGGAAATTCCAACAGGTAAAGATGTTTGCCGCAAGCAGTTTTTTTACTTCATGGATAAATTATTGTCAACGGATATCAGTCATGGCGATTATGAAACTTACCTGCCTATGCTTTCCGAAAAATTTGCGGACGTAAGTAAAGAGGAAGTATTAAAGAGAGTGGCTGCACTTGAGTTTGACCGCTTTTTAAAATACTATGAAAATTCTGAAGACCTGAATGCCCGTGAGCGCAGCCGCGACGATAGAGGAAGACAGGATACACGGGGAGAAAGGAGCGAAAGGTCAGGTGACAGAACCCGTGATACCCGTGGACGTGAATATGGAGGTGGCGGTAACAGCACCCGTTTATTTGTAAACCTGGGTACAAAAGATGGCTTTTATAAGGCAAGTTTTCTTCAGTTTATTTTAGATATGAGTGATTTGAGCAAGGAAGTTTTAGGCCGCATTGATATGAAGGAGATGAACTCGTGGATTGAAGTGGAAAAAGGTGCAGCCGCCCAAATGATAGGCGCGGTAGATGGTAAAAAATATAAGGGAAGAAGAATAAGAATGAACGAAGCAGATTCGGTACGGAGATAAAATTCGTTTACCTAATAAGCAGAAAGCGTTTTGCCTTGTTTCTACATTATTACATGTAAAACTCAATCATATAGCTGGTTGAGTTTTTTTATGCCGGATTATGGCTTTTGATTGTGGCCAGATTTGAGGTAGACTTAAATCACTGCAGTTATGTAGGCCTGCATTCTCCCGAAGGTGTATTTCAGGCACTTATTTATGCAAGGGTTTGAAAAACTGTACTGCTTAAATTTCTTTTTTTGTTGCTCCGGCAATTCTTTGCATAAATACTCATTCTTTATTGAGCAACACTGCTGCTCCCTTCGCAACCCTTCCGGCTTACCATAAAAGCCTGCTACCAGAGATCACTTCTCATTTATATTTGTTCTAAACAAGTTTTAATTACCAATTTAGCCAGCATACTATCGCAGCCTATCGAATACCTTAAAGGTGTTGGGCCTCTGCGTGCCGATCTGTTAAAAAAGGAAGCGGGCATTTTTACTTATGCTGACCTGCTTTATTTTTTCCCTTACCGGCATATTGATAAAACCTCCATCACTAAAATAGAAGACCTTACTACCGCCACCGAATTTGCCCAGGTGCAGGGTAAACTTTGGTATTTTGAAACTGCCGGTAGCGGAAGCGCCAAACGCCTGATGGCTTATTTAAAAGACGATACAGGTGTAATAGAACTTACCTGGTTTAAAGGAATGACATGGGTAGAAAAGATATTGAAGCAGGACCAGGTATATAATGCTTTTGGCAAACTCTCTTTTTTTATGGACAAAGCGCAGATTGTTCATCCCGAGATAGAATTGGTGACTACTACAGCTACAGCCGCAAAAAGTTATTTAGAACCAGTTTACACAACTACAGAAAAATTAAAATCGAAAGGCCTTGGCGGAAGGCAACTTGGAAAATTAACGGCTGCACTTTTTTCCCTTTTATCCGAAAAAGAGCTGGAAGAAAACCTGCCGGGCTATTTACTGGAAAGACTTAAGCTGGTTTCACGGTACCAGGCACTACTGCACATTCATTTTCCATCTTCTGCCGCTACATATGAGCAGGCAGTGCGGCGGCTGAAGTTTGAAGAACTGTTTGTGACGCAGGTACGCCTGGCTATGGTGCGAACCGAGCGCCACCGTAAATCAATAGGGGTTATTTTTGGCAAAGTAGGGGAGCTCTTTAATGCTTTTTATAAAAACCATCTCCCGTTTGAATTGACCGGTGCGCAAAAAAGGGTGCTGAAAGAAATAAGAACCGATACCGGAAGCGGCCACCAGATGAACCGTTTGTTGCAGGGCGATGTAGGTAGTGGAAAAACTATCGTTGCTTTATTAGCTATGCTTATAGCCATTGACAATGGCTTTCAGTGCTGCCTCATGGCACCCACCGAAATTTTATCCCAACAACATTTTGCCACCATCAGCCGTTTGGTGGAGGGACTCCCTTTACAGGTAACTATTCTTACCGGTTCTACGTCGGCAAGGGATCGAAAAGTCATTCACAAAGGTCTCATAGAAGGTTTTATCCAAATTGTTATCGGCACCCATGCGTTGATCGAAGAAACCGTGCAATTTAAAAATTTAGGCTTGGCTATCGTTGATGAGCAGCATCGGTTTGGTGTAGAGCAAAGAGCTAAACTTTGGAAAAAATCTGCTGTACCCCCACACATTTTGGTAATGACAGCAACACCTATTCCCCGCACATTAGCTATGACCTCGTATGGCGATCTGGATTACAGTATAATGGATGAGCTGCCACCGGGCCGCCAGCCAATCACAACGGTTCATCGCTATGACACGGCTCGTTCAAAAGTGCTGGACTTTGTTCGAAGCGAAATAGATGCGGGCCGGCAGGCCTACATTATTTTCCCATTGATAGAGGAAAGTGCGAAGATGGATTACGAAAACCTGCTAAGCGGCTATGAAAATGTAAAGGCATTTTTCCCAGAACCGGCCTACTGGATTAGCATGGTGCATGGCCGGCAGCCCTGGGAACTTAAAGAGGCCAATATGCAACGCTTTAAGGAGAAGGATACCCAAATACTAGTGGGTACCACTGTAATCGAGGTTGGCGTAGATGTACCTAATGCCACAGTAATGGTAATTGAAAGTGCCGAAAAATTCGGATTATCACAATTGCATCAGCTACGCGGCCGCGTAGGTCGTGGTGCTGAGAAAAGCTATTGCGTATTAATAACATCTACTGAAATAGGCAATGAAGCAAGAGAACGTATGAAGACAATGGTACACACTTCCAATGGCTTTGAAATTGCAGAAAAAGATTTAGAGTTAAGGGGTCCGGGTGATATTGAAGGAACGAGACAAAGCGGTGTGTTAAACTTTCGGCTGGCGAATATAGTTCATGACAAACCGATATTGGAAGCAGCTAAAAAAATAGCTGAAGAAGTGGTTGAAAAGGATCCGGAACTTGCTTCCGAGGAAAACAATCCCCTAAAAAAATACTTCATCTCATTAAAAGGTAAGACACCCTGGAGCAAGATTTCTTAACGAAACGTTTGAACAATTTTTTTCGTAAATAACAGTTAACTTCAAAAACAATTGACGAACAAGTATTCCATACTTCTATTGCTCTCCTTCCTGTACAGCTTTTTGGCATTGAGCCAGAATATTGAATTCATTGAAAACAAGGGCCAGTGGGATGGCCAGGTAAGGTATATGGGTAGGGTAAATGCCGGTGCTTTTTTTCTTCATAAGAATGGGTTCACGGTAGTGCAGCATAATACAAAAGACTGGGCACAGATGACGGATATGATACACGGACACAGCAGTTCTAATGGGCCTGCCCGTCGACTGAGTGATCGTGTTACAGTTCGGTCTCATGCCTACCGGGTGAATTTTCTCAATGGCAATACAAAATCCCAAATTGTTGCCGACAAATCCCTGCCTACCTACAATAACTATTTTATTGGTAGTGATACTTCCAACTGGGCTGCCAACTGTAAAATATACCAGGGCATTACAGTAAAAAACATTTATCCCAATATTAATGTACGCTACTACTCGGGCAGTGGCAGTGTAAAATATGATTTAATTGTACATCCCGGCGGCGACCCATCTGCTATTGCCTTAAAGTATGATGGCACCGAAGGTTTGGAGGTAAAAGGGAAAGAATTGATAATTAAAACTTCTGTTGGCGAGTTAAAAGAATTGAATCCTTATACTTATCAGTATAATCCTGCAGGAAGAGTAACGATAGGAGCAAAATATACGGTGAAAGATAATATAGTGCGATTCGATATAAAAAATTACGACCCCAAAACAACATTGGTTATCGACCCTGATCTTATATTTTGTTCTTTTTCAGGAAGCTCAGAAGATAACTGGGGCTTTACAGCTACTTACGGCCCCGATGGAAGTATGTATGGAGGTGGTGTGGTATTTGGCCAGGGATTCCCGGTTTCTACCGGTAGCTTTCAAACCGTTTATGGAGGTGGTAATAACTCAGGACCTGGAGCAATTGATATTGGGATTATTAAGCTTACACCGGATGGTAAGCAACGTATGTATGCAACCTATCTTGGCGGCAGTGGAAACGAGCTTCCGCATAGTTTAATTGTAAATCCGCAGGGTGAGCTTATTGTTGCCGGACGATCTAACTCTCCTAACTTTCCTACCAGGGGTGTTGGCCTTTATGGGAAGGGGGGGCAGTTTGATATCATTGTTACAAAATTAAATGCTGCGGGTAACAATCTTGTTGGGTCTGTACGTATTGGTGGTACGGGCGACGATGGCGCTAACATCAATCCTTATAATGGAACGAGTGCCAGTTCACTTTTACAGAACTATGGCGATGATTCCAGGAGTGAAGTAAATATTGACGGAGCTGGTAACGTGTACCTGGCTTCGAACACCCGGTCAAATGATCCTGCTGTTGAAAATCGTTTCCCAACTGTAAACGCCGTACAACCAAATCCTGGTGGAGCCCAGGACGGTGTGGTTTTAAAACTTGACCCCTCTGTAAATACCCTTCTCTTCAGTACATATCTCGGTGGGAGTGCAAATGATGCAGCGTATGTACTTTCCCTTAACCCGCTTAATGGAAATATTTATGTAGCGGGCGGTACAGAAAGTGACAATTTACCGGTACCACGTACTGGCACGATCGGCCCCAACTTTTTTGGAGGTATTGATGGCTTTGTATCCATCTTAACCCCTGATGGCTCCAGCATTATACGCACGTCTTACATAGGAACCGCCGGCAAAGACCAGGTTTACGGAATCCAGTTTGATGAAAAAGGCTTTCCCTACATCATGGGGCAGACAACTGGTAGCTGGCAGGCTATCAATGCTGCCTGGAGCCAGGCAAATGGCAAGCAGTTTATTGCCAAACTAAGGCCCGATCTCTCCGCTTATGTTTATTCAACCATGTTCGGCAAAGGCGACCCCGTACCTGATATCTCACCAGTTGCTTTCCTTGTTGACCGCTGCGAAAATGTTTATATATCTGGCTGGGGCGGCAAAGTGGGCGGCGTTAATTTTCCTAATGCAGGGGTTATAGGCTTGCCGGTTACCCCGGATGCATTAAAAACAAATGCTGATCCCGGGTCTTCCGGCTTAGGTGAAGACTTTTATTTCTTTGTGTTGAAAAAGGATGCCGCCTCTCAGTTGTATGGTAGTTTTTTTGGGCAGAACGGTGGCGATATTGGCGATCACGTTGATGGAGGTACCAGCCGCTTCGACAGAAACGGAGTGATATACCAGGCTATCTGTGCCAGCTGTGGTAATAATTTTGCTTTTCCTACTTTCCCTACCGATGTATGGGCCCGTACCAAACCTACCCAGGAATGCAACCTCGCTATGGTAAAAATTGCCTTTAATTTTGCCGGCACAAGGGGCGATGTAAGGCCTTCAATAAATGGGGTACCGCGCGACAGTGTGGGTTGTGTTCCCCTAACGGTTGACTTTACAGATACGATTCAGGTGGCGCTTCTTTACGAATGGAATTTCGGAGATGGCTCTCCCAGCATTTTTACCACCAAGGCTGATACATCACATACGTATTTAAATGTAGGTACTTATAGGGTAATGATGGTGGCTATTGAT
Organism: Flavisolibacter sp.; assembly: GCA_035645595.1. Lineage (GTDB taxonomy): Bacteria > Bacteroidota > Bacteroidia > Chitinophagales > Chitinophagaceae > Flavisolibacter. The sequence goes on from DASQMG010000639.1 coordinate 31,390, forward strand.
TCTACTAAATGTTTCCCCCGGGATACTTCCTATACTACAATTAAGGTAGGTGACAACCAGGCAATACCCCGCTTCAATGCTGTTAAACTAAGCCCGCCCTGTGATATTTTCCGCTACCGCTTTGACAATACCTCTATAGCACCGCCCGGCATTCCTTTCCGCGATCAAACCTTTACATGGGATTTCGGTGATGGTTCGGCAACTATAACCACCGGGCCTGCACCTGTTTTTCATACTTATGCCAACGCCGGCACCTACGTAGTAAAATTGTTACTAAGCGATACTGCATACTGTAATTCCCCTGAAACCTTAATTGATACGTTGCGGGTTGCTGCTAATGTTAGGGCCATATTTAAGACGCCATCCGCAGGCTGTGCTCCATACAATGCTGTCTTTAAGAACGAGTCAGTTGGGGGTGCACAATTTATATGGAATTTTGGCGACGGCAGTGCACCGCTTCAAACTACAGTGTCAACCGTTAATTATACTTATACAATCCCGGGAACCTATATTGTAAAATTGACCGCTATAGATCCCAATACCTGTAACGGGATTGATAGCACCAGTTTTTCTATCACAGTTGCGCCTATACCAACAGCTAACTTCTCGGCATCGCCACAACCCCCACAGGTTAATGCACCAATAGCATTTACCAATTTATCCAGTCCGGATGCCATACGGTTTAAATGGGTTTTTGGTGACGGCGATTCGTTACTTACTACATCAAGGGCAGCAGTACTGCATGAATATAATCTAACCGCTACTTACAATACCTGTTTAACTGCATACAATGCCGCAGGGTGCGCTGCTCAACTGTGTACCCAGGTAAGCACCTTGGTAGAACCGGCCGTGGATGTGCCCAATGCATTCACGCCTCAAAGCGGCGATGTAAACAGCAGGGTTTTTGTACGAGGATTTGGTATTGCTAAATTGAAGTTCGCTATCTATGCCCGCTGGGGAGAGAAAGTTTTTGAAACAGCCGATAAACGCATAGGATGGGATGGAAAATACAAAGGCAAACTTTTGCCAATGGATGTGTATGCTTATACAATGGATGTAGAATTTGCGGATGGAAAGAAATTTCAAAAGACAGGAGATATAACACTGATAAGGTAAGAAGGGATAAAGGATAAGCGTTTGAAAAATCGAATATTGGAGCGGAAAAACCGGATTTAAAGGATCAGAACCTGGCCTACTCGTTACTAACGAAATGATTGCTAAAACCAATTGCGAGAGAAGATTGTTAACCGCAGTAAATGAACTTTTACCAGTGAAAAAAACGAAGTACATACCCGTCTTTCTTGTAGCCTTGTTGGTGCTGTCAGCAACAGCCAATAGCCAGGATCTGCATTTCTCGCAATTCTTCAATTCACCCTTAACTACCAACCCTGCAAATACAGGATTTATTCCGGATGGTGACTATCGCCTGGGAATGAATTACCGGAACCAATGGTCATCTATAATGCAGGTGCCCTATAAAACAATGAGTGCATTTGGCGATGTACAAATACTGCGTAACCAAAGTGATAATGGATGGATGGGGGTAGGCGGAGTTATTTTGCGCGATGTGGCAGGAAGCGGTAATTTAACATCTACGAAAGTGTATGGCTCTGTGGCTTATCATCAGACATTAGCTTACTCAAGCCTATTAAGTTTAGGTTTCAATGTAGGATGGGTCAACAAGCAAATCAACACCGCTAACCTAAAATTTCCTGATCAGTTTGACGGCCATTTTTTTGATAATAAAATACCAACAGGCGTAGTACTCGATCGGAATAACATCAGCTACCTCGACGTACAGGTAGGAATGAATTACGCTTACTTTCCTACAGATAAGGTTTATCTGAATGCCGGATTTTCTGCTTCTCACGTAAACCGTCCCAATGAGTCCTTCTTTGTCAGCGATGCCTTGGATGCCGATAGCCGTGTGCCTCTCCGTTCCACAGGTTTTTTAAATGCAAGTATTAAGTTAAACGATCAATGGATTTTTAACCCGAATATTTATTACTCCCGTCAAACTTCGTTGTCTGAATTAGTAGGGGGTGCTACTGCCCATTATAACCTTTCCGGAGACGGCGAAACAATTCTAATTGGAGGAGCTTATTACCGGCATAAGGAAGCCATTATACCAATGATAGGTCTGGGACTAAAAGATTATACATTTACGTTTAGCTATGACGCTACTATGTCATCGCTAAAAACATACAATGGCACACGTGGTGCTTTTGAATTTTCACTGGTTAAGCAGGGCCTGTTCGATCAATATAATGGTAACAGCCGCCAAAGTATGTGTCCGTCCTTCCGCCTGTAAACCGTGAGCCCTAAAATGACAGATAAGAGACGTCAGGGACTTTCATGGTGAAATTTATAACAGTCTTTTATTTTGCATTTTACATTTCGCCTTCGTCTTAAATTTTGGCTTTTAAATTTGCGGCTTTTGCCCGACTTTTATGCCTATGATAACTGCTGTATCTAC
>DASQMG010000640.1:0-4336 GCA_035645595.1 Flavisolibacter sp.
CATACACATCATCAATAGAACTTACACCACCACTGGCAATAAAATGCAGTTTAGGAAACTTCTCCATAATGTTTTTATAGAGTTCTGTTGATGGTCCTTCGAGTGCACCATCTTTGGCCACATCGGTACAAAAAATTTGGGTGATACCTTTCTGCGTATAGTCTTCTATAAAGTCATAGATCCAGATATCAGTTTGTTCCGTCCAGGCAGAGATGGTTAATTTCTCGGCTTTGACATCGGCGCCTAAAAGAAATTTCCCCGCACCAAAAGTTTCCAGCCATAACAAAAACGTTTCTTTTTCTTTCACGGCCATACTGCCGATTGTAGCCAGCGCCGCACCTGATTCAAAAACAATCTGCACATCTTTTTCGGCTTTAATACCACCGCCAAAATCAACCACCAAAGACGTTTTACCGGCAATAGCTTCCAGCACTTTCCAGTTCTTTACTTTACCTTCTTTTGCGCCATCCAAATCAACCAAATGCAGCCGCTGCAAACCGGCATCTTCAAATAATTTGGCAACTTCAAGCGGATGTTCGTTGTAAATTTTTTTTTGAGAATAATCGCCATGCGTTAAACGTACGCACTTGCCTTCAATGATGTCTATCGCTGGTATGATCTGCATTATAAGTTCAAAAAATTTTGAATGATTTTATCGCCGGTCTCTGCGCTTTTTTCCGTGTGAAATTGCACACCATAGAAATTATCTTTTTTTATAGCAGCAGCATATTCTACACCGTAGGTACAGCTGGCAATTGTATACTCACTATCCTCCGCATAAAAGCTATGAACATTATAGATGTAGCTGTTTGAATTTATATTCCGGAATAAGGGGCTCTTTAAATCATAGATAGTATTCCAACCCACTTGTGGAACTTTTACCAGCGTGCCACCACGCTGAAACTTTCTTACTTTAACCGGAACTATGCCTAAGCAGTCGGTGCTATTTTCTTCTGAGTAGTCACACAGTAATTGCATGCCCACACAAATACCCAGCACGGGTTGCGTCAGGTCTTTGATTACCTGGTCAAGTTTATTCTGCCGAAGACTATGCATGGCACTACTGGCCTCTCCTACCCCGGGGAAAATTACTTTGTCGGCAGATTTTATTTGGTCGGCGTCATCCGTCACCTGCGCCGCCATGCCCAAACGTTCTAATGCCGTCAGCACCGATTGTATATTGCCTGCGTTGTATTTAATTATGGCAAGATTCATTGTAGTTCCAAATTCTATTTTTCATTAAAACAAAAAATGCGTAAGCCTGCCTCGTTTGCGACAAAGGCCGTCGTAGCGAAAATCAAATTCTCAGGACAGTGTAATACCTTCTATAAACTTTTTTGTTGTTTCCCCGATGCTAGCCGTTCCTTCCAACGCTTTAATATATGCGCTCCCGATAATAGCACCACTGGCATACTTGCAGGCTGTGTTAAAAGTTGCTTTGTCCTTTATTCCAAAGCCAACCAAGATTGGATTTTTCAGGTTCATCTTTTGTAATTGCTGTAAGTATCCTTCCACCGGCGAAAAATCTTTATCAGAGCCAGTTAATGATGACGAAGAAACTGCGTATAAAAAGCCACTACTTAATGCATCCAATTTCCTTATCCTTTCCTCTGAGGTTTCCGGTGTTACCAAAAAAATAAAATCCAGCGCGTGCGATTCTATGATGGCTTTGTATTCCTTTTCGTATTCATACATCGGAATGTCAGGAATAATCAAACCATCTATACCAACTTCCGCCGCCTTTGCACAGAATTTTTCGATGCCATATTGTAGCAATGGATTTACGTAACCCATTAACACCACGGGAACTGAAATATCTTTTCTAAATTCTTTTAGCTGATTAAAAAGCGTAGTGATGGTCATGCCGTTATGTAAGGCCTGTGAGCTGCTGGCTTGTATCACCGGGCCATCCGCTAAGGGATCACTGTAGGGCATTCCCAGTTCTATTAAATCGGCACCCGAGGCTTGCAACGCTTTCATCACCTCCGGCGTGCTGTCCAGTTGCGGATAGCCTGCAGTGCAATACACATTTAAAACCCTACTATTCTTTTTTGCAAATAGCTCTTTTATCCTGCTCATAATAATTCATAAAAAGCCGAGACATTTTCCCATGTCGCATCTGCTTCAATCTCAAAAGTATTTTCTCTCTCTATAGTTGATAAGAAGTAGCTTAAAAACCCTTCTGCTTTCTGGGGCTCTTTGGTATAAAAAATAATTTCCAGTTTGCGGTAGCTGGTAATGTGGCCTACATGTACGGTTCCTGTTTGGTCTTCTAAATAATCCATCATCTTCTTTTCTATATCCACCAGGTAATCGTATTCTGCTTCCTTTGGATGACCGTGCTCATTGAGCGAATCCGGGATAACTTCAATAAAAATGGACGATGAATATTTGGCCTGGATGCTTTTATCTGCCAGGTCCTTATTAATAATAGCCACGGCAGGAAAATCGTCTATCTCGAATTCAAAGCCTGTGTATGTTGATGTTTTACTATTCATAAAAACCCCATGTTCCCCTAACGGGTGGACGTAGATTGATTTGTTCTTAATTATTTTGGTCATGCTTGCAGCACCGCCTTTCCCGGCTACTTACTGCTGAATAGAACTATTATTGTACAAGCGTGCGACGCCACCAAAGCTCCATAGCTATTCCTTCTTCGGCCATAAAAAACGTTCGCTGTCATACTAAAATTGCTGAAGGTGAAGCTTAACGCGATCTAAGTATCCCCCTTTAGGGGAACATAGGGCTTTCCATCACTCTCATATACGTAGCCAAATCTTTATCACCTCTCCCACTCAGGCAAATCACAATGCTATCGGTTTCTTTCAACTCCAATTGGTGCAGTGCCGAAAATGCATGACCGGTTTCCAGGGCCGGGATAATGCCTTCCAGCTTTGCCACTTCAAACGATGCCTTTAAAGCATCTTCGTCGGTTACGCATAAAAACTTACCGCGGCCACTGTCATATAAATGCGCATGCAAAGGCCCAATGCCGGGATAATCCAATCCGGCGGAGATACTGTGTGGCTCTACGACCTGGCCGTCCTCGGTTTGCATAACAAGGCTTCGGCTACCATGCAAAATCCCGTCTTTTCCGAGTTGTGTAGTGGCAGCACTTTTGCCGGTATTTACACCTTCACCCGCTGCTTCTACTGCTACTAATTCAACCGTTGGCTCATCTAAAAAATGATAGAAAGCACCGGCCGCATTACTACCCCCACCTACACAGGCAATTACTTTTTGCGGCAGCTCACTTCCGGTTTTATCTTTTAACTGCCAGCGAATTTCCTTTGAAATAACACTTTGAAAACGGGCAACCATATCAGGGTACGGGTGCGGCCCCACCACGCTGCCGATTATGTAGTGTGTATCGTTCGGGTGCGCCATCCAATCCCGTATAGCCTCATTGGTAGCGTCTTTCAGGGTTTTGCTTCCGCTGATGGCAGGGATTACTTTGGCTCCTAACATTTTCATACGTGCCACATTGGGGGCCTGCCGTTCTATATCTTTTTCACCCATGTACACAATGCATTCAATACCCTTTAATGCACAAACGGTTGCTGTTGCCACACCATGCTGACCGGCACCTGTTTCTGCAATGATCCGCTTCTTGCCCAGTCGCTGCGCCAATAGAATTTGCCCAACGGTATTATTTACTTTATGGGCCCCGGTATGACAAAGGTCTTCACGCTTTAAAAAAATTTGCGCACCATATTGCTGGCTTAAACGATGCGCAAAATAAAGAGGTGTCGGGCGGCCAACATAATCCTGCAGCAACTGCTGATACTCTTTTTGAAAGGACGCTTCATTAATAATATCCAGGTACCTGGTGCGCAGTTCTTCCACGTTGCGGTGCAGCATTTCGGGGATGTAAGCGCCACCGAACCGGCCATAGTAACCTTGTTCATCAGGTGTGTATTTAGCTCTTGAAAGCTGGTAATTCACCCCTGCACTTTCATCTTCTGTTTTCTTTGTTATGTGATAACTCATTTGAAATCTTTTTAGGAACCAGGAGTTCTTCTATCTATTTAGCGTCTGTTGCATCGCACTCTTGTGCGCTAACGATTCTATTCGGCTAACTTCGAACTAACAGCTTTACTATCTCTCTTATTAAGGTGACGTACCTATCTAATCATTTCATACTCACATGCACCTAATTCAATAAAGTTCTTTTGCGCTTGCTTCAAAGAGACATAGTTTGCATCACCTTCATAAGTAGGCTTACCCATTGAATCAGATCATTTTCCCAATAACATAAGAGCATATATCGTACGGGCCTTTTACATTAGTTAATGGAAATGATTTATAACTACAGCCAGGCCAAGTACAATCATTT
>DASQMG010000641.1:0-6905 GCA_035645595.1 Flavisolibacter sp.
TTACCGGACTATTTCTTTTGGGTCTTTTAGTAATATTTATGCTAAACCCGGTACTTCTGTATGCAAACAAAACCGTACAGGGAAACTATTCAATATACCATAGCAAACCATTAGATAAAAAGCTTCTGCCCCACCTGGAACAATCCATTGCCATAGTTCAAGGAAGTGAACTTTATGATCCGAAGATTAAGATTGATATATGCTTAAAGGACGGTTCTACATATCCTGGTTTAGTTCAAAAAGTTATGGGACGAGACGTTCTTTCGTCTTTTTACAACAAGATAGTTTTTACCGGTGACGAAGTAAACTTTGATAAAAACTATATCCAGCTTTATGCACACAAATGGAATTTGACCCAAATGCTTGCCCATGCTCAAATCCATTGTTTAGAATTTAAAAAATATGGACTTTGGAAATCCAACCCAATTGGAGGGCATCCTGAGTGGAAATGGGAAGGATACCCCGAATACATTGCAAGACAAAACGCTCAGATTGGAGACCTTCAAACCGGTATTAAAACGCTTTTACTAACGCAACAAATTGCTAATAATGGTTGGATGAAACTGCGCGACAGCACAGAAATCATAATTCATTACTTTAAATATCGGCTGCTTGTCCAATATTGTTTGGAAGTAAAGAAATTCAGCTTCGGGCAGCTTTTGCAAGACACCACACAGGAAGAAACGGTACGGCAAGAAATGATGAATTGGTACAGCAAACAACCTGATTGAAAAAAGCAAAGCGAACGCACAACACGGGTTTTAAAAAACAGGGGATGAGGTCCTAACTTTCAATAACAAAAACAATAATCATCTAAGGTGCTGAAGCGGAGCGACGTATTTCCAAATACCACCCTTCTTAAAGCCCTTTCACGTGATCAGCCTTTAAATTCTATTTTTTCTATCTGGAATCAGCCTTGATACTACACCGAATTTCTACCCGCGTTAATAATTCCCAGCGACGTCCTTACAATCAATTTCTGTAAAACCTCTTTGTTATTCTCAACCATCATCTTATTTTCTCTTAACTGCATTAACGCATATTGCTGAACGGTTGTCAGTGGCAATACAATCCGTTCCCGCATTTGAATTGACAACTTCTCTACTGGGTAATCAGCCATCAGTTCCGTCTTCCCCGATAATTTAAAAAGATATTTTTCTGTCAGTTCATATTCATCCACCACCATTTTCCAAATTTCACCATATTGTGGATGATCGGCTAAGTAAGCCGTTAATGGAAAAAAGTTTTTTTGCATCGCCATCTCGCAGTTATCAATCAGCGTTTTAAAGTATTGGGAACGCTTATACAGGTGTTTTACTTCCTCGAACTTGCCGGCTTTTTCCAGCGATTGCAAGGCAGAACCCAGGCCATAATAGCCAGGTACATTTTGCTTTAACTGGCTCCAGGCACCTACAAACGGAATGGCCCGCAGATCCTTTAAAGAAAGCCGTTGTGTTTTTCCCCGCTTTGATGGGCGGCTGCTGATGTTCGTCTCGCTATAATAATTAAGCGGACTGACATCGGCGAGATAGGTCAAAAAATAGGGATGATCTTTGAGCTCTTTGTACTTTGTAAAACTTATGTCAGCAAGCTCCTGTATCGCTTCTACCTGCTGAAAATTTAATGTTCTTTGATTCTCCGAAAAAAGGCGGTTGGTGATGCCGGCATTAATCAATTGCTCGATATTAAACCGGGCGGAGTCAATATTTCCAAAAGAGGAACTTACGGTTTGTCCCTGTATGGTTAACTGGATTTCTTTCGTAGAAATATTAGCGCCCATGGATGCATAAAACTTATGCGTCTTGCCTCCTCCCCTTGCCGGCGGGCCGCCGCGACCGTCGAAGAAAATAACATTGATTCCATATTTATTTGAGATGGCAGTCAGTTCTTCTTTTGCTTTGTAGATGCTCCAGTTCGCCATCAGGTAGCCGCCGTCTTTGGTACCATCGGAAAAACCTACCATAATCGTTTGTGTTTTTCCGCGGCGAGACAGGTGCTGGCTATAAGCTTCATTTTTATACAGCGCTTCCATTATCGGCGAAGCATTTTTCAGATCATCAATTGTTTCAAACAAAGGCAATATATCAACAGTCAACTCTTCTTTCTTCCATCCGCTTAACAAAAACAAGCCATATACTTCCAGCACGTTTAAAGCACTGTTAGTTTGACTGATGATGTACCGGTTGCAACCTTCCTGCCCGTTGCCCTCCTGTATGGCTTTGATCGTTTCTATGGACTGCAACGTATCCTTTACAATATCCTCGTATTGCTCAGGGTCTATTTTGCCATGCGTATTTACCAATACTTCAATTTTTTCCGCATCTGTAAGCGATGGATAGTCGGCACGCAATACGTCACCCTTTTCGGCAATTGTTTCCAACACCAGGTTATGAACGCTGCTCTCCTGGCGCACATCCAGCGAAGCAAAGTGCAACCCGAACACTTTTACCTTTTCAATCAGGTTATCTAATTTATAAAGGAACAAGCCATTGTGCTGGTAAACAATGATCTCACGAATCTCCAGTAAGGTTTGGAGTATCTCCTCTTTTGTCAATTCGGTTCGGGTACCCGGTATAAAAATGTTCTTATACAGTTTTGCTTCAAGGTCGGCAAGCAGCATGTCAATGCCCTGAAAAGTGAGCCGCCTTTTTAAACGCCTTACATCTAAATAATAACATTTAATGATGCTGGACCGAAGCGCCTCCGCTACTTTCAGTGTTGTATCTGCATTTACGTTCGGGTTCCCGTCTCTGTCCCCACCCGGCCAAAAACCCATTTTTACCAACGGGGTTTCGGGCTGGTCGATGTCAGGGATACGGGCTTTAATATCGGAAACAATTCTTCCGACAGCACTGTAAAAAACATTTTCCAAATACCAGATCAAACTAACGGCTTCATCATACGGAGTCGGTTTCTGCTTTTTAAACAACGGGGTTTTCCCTAATTGCTGCAGGTAGGTGTTTATAATACTGGTGTTGTTTTCCTTTAATGCTTTTGAAAGATCATTAATGATACCCAATACCGAGCCGGGGTAAAACTGTGTGGGATGCGCCGTTAACACAAGAGCCACTGCAAAATCATCCATCTTCCGGGCAAAGGAATCCTTTGCTTCGTCCTGCGCCACCTTGGTTGATAATTGCTTAAGTGTACCAGCACCTGCTATATCGTTTATCTCGTTGAAAGCCGCATCTTCCACTGCATCAAATAACACCACCTGGCGCTCGGCATATTGTATAAAACGGAATAAAAGATCAGTCTTTTCCTGCTCCGTTTGAAACGATGTGTACTTGCTGAAAAACAGTTCAACAATCTCCAATGGGCTAAGCTTTTTTTTATAGCCTTCCTCGCAATGATTTAAGAACAGCGACAACAAAATACCCGTCTTTTCTATCCTGTGAAAAGGCAGTGACGTGAAAAGGCTGTTGTATAATTGAAATTTTATACCAACATCTTTTTTAAAGTTTTCTAACTCCCGTGTTGAAACCTGTCCCATAGCATCGAAGATAAAAAGAACCGCAGGTTATTTACTTATATCGATTTTTTTAATTCGACTTCTTGCCCTATCTTGTCCGCATCAACGTAATCGTGAATCATATTCAAATAAATAGTATAGCATTTTCTTTAGCCACTCCGGCTACAACGATTACTATTACATCAACAACCCGCAAGGGTTGCAATTTATTATACCGCCATTTGGGCTCTTAAGCTACTACACACCGGGTTCACTATTATTTCAACCGAACAAAATCATCAACATGCAGGTTTTAAAATTTGGCGGCAGTTCCGTAGCCAATGCAACCAACATAAAAAAGGTTAGAGACATCATTGAACAAAGAGCAAAAAATCAAAAAACAATTATCATCGTCTCTGCCTTCGGTGGCGTTACAGACACCCTGTTACAATGCGGGGAAGCAGCTGCAAAGGGCGACCAACAACATAAGGACTTGTTACAACAGGTCACACATCACCACCTGGAAACGGCAAAAGAATTATTACCACTTACCGCACAAAGCAGCATTTTGAGTTTTATAATGCAGCAGTTTAACGAGGTGGAAGATATTTGTAACGGCGTGGCACTGTTAAACGAATTCTCCAACCGTACTAAGGATCGCATCCTTAGTTATGGTGAAGCCATCTCCTCTAAAATAATCGCAGCTTACCTTACGTCAAGTGGTTTACCTACAACCTGGGTGGATGCTAAAAAGCTGATTACCACTGATTCAGGATACACCAAAGCGGCCGTGCAATTTTCCAGGACAGATGGAGCAATTCAATCTTTTTTTGCGGCTCAAAATGACGTTCTTTTTATTGTTCCTGGTTTTATAGCCAGCGATGAAAATGGCTTTACTACAACACTAGGCCGTGGTGGCTCTGATTATACAGCGGCAATTATAGGCGCTGCTTTGCGGGTGGATGTTGTAGAAATCTGGACAGATGTTTCCGGCATGATGACAGCCGACCCAAGACTGGTTAATAATGCAAGACACATAGAAAAAATTTCCTATCATGAAGCAATGGAGCTTTCACACTTTGGAGCGAAAGTTATCTACCCTCCAACCATCCAGCCAATAATGAACAACAAAATTCCTGTTTGGATAAAAAACACATTTGCACCTGAAGATTACGGCACCATCATCAATGGCGAAGGCGGTAAAGCCGACAACAGCATCAGGGGTATTTCAAGCATGAACAAAGTAGCATTGCTTAGTCTGGAAGGAAGCGGCATGGTTGGAATTCCAGGCTTTTCAAAAAGGTTGTTTGAAGCGTTGGCTGCTGATAGTATCAACGTCATTCTAATCACGCAGGCCTCATCGGAACACTCCATAACAGTAGGCGTAGAAGACGGTTTAGCTGAAAGAGCAAAAGCCACAATCGACAAAGCTTTTAATTACGAAATCAGCAAAGGGAGTTTGAACCCGCTGGTGGTTGAAAGAGAGCTAGCTATTATCGCCCTGGTTGGCGATAACATGAAAAACCATCCGGGTATCAGCGGACGCATGTTTGGCATATTAGGAAGAAATGGTGTTAACGTGCGGGCCATTGCACAGGGATCGTCGGAAAGAAATATTTCTGCAGTATTGGCTGCAACGGATATTAAAAAAGCGGTAAACGTTTTACACGAAGAATTTTTTGAAACCACTTATAAACAAGTCAATCTTTTTATTGCCGGGACGGGTAATGTAGGTAGCAAATTATTAGCGCAAATAAAACAGCAGGAGCATTATTTGCAGCATCACCTGAAGCTACAGTTTCGCATCGCTGGTTTAACCAACAGCCGCAAAATGGTTGTTGACGAAAACATTGATGTTCAAAACTGGAAAGAGATTTTAGCGACCGGTGAACCTACCAATATCCAGGACTTTATACGCCGGATGAAGGAAAAGAATTTGCGTAATTCAGTGTTTGTAGATGTGACGGCAAATGATGTAGTTGCTGCGACCTATGATTCGGTTTTTGAAAAGAGCATTTCTGTTGTTGCCTGCAATAAAATAGCTTGCTCCTCTCCTTATAAAGTGTATAAAAACTTAAAGGATCTCTCACGCGATCATAATGCTTCGTTTCTTTTTGAAACCAATGTAGGCGCCAGTCTTCCCATCATTGGTACGTTGAATGATCTCTTGCGCAGTGGCGACCGCATAACCAAAATAGAAGCAGTGTTAAGTGGTACGCTGAACTATGTTTTTAATAATTACGATGGAACCGAAAAATTTGCTGCTATTGTAAAACGGGCACAGGAGGAAGGTTATACAGAACCTGATCCCCGGCTTGATTTAAGCGGCACCGATGTAATGCGAAAGATCATGATTTTAGCAAGGGAATCAGGAGATGTTCTGGAAATGGAAGCGATCACTAATCAATCCTTTATGCCGGAAGCCTGTATGCAGGGAAGCGTTGAAAATTTTTATGCTGAAATGGAAAAAGAGGAAACACATTTTAAACAGCTATACAATGAGGCAGCCAGCAACGGAAGAAAACTAAAGTTCGTGGCTTCGTACGGGGCGGGAAAAGCATCGGTCGGTTTAAAAGGAATAGAGCCCGGACACGATTTTTACCATTTGTACGGAAAGGATAACATTGTTTTATTTTATACAGACCGGTATGTAGATCAGCCATTGGTGGTAAAGGGCGCCGGCGCCGGGGCCGAGGTAACGGCTTCAGGTGTTTTTGCTGATATTATAAGAGCCGCACGTTAAACCATAGAACAGGAGATGCAGAGTGTTTTACTGAGATAAGCTTTTACTGTTCCATGCTTTGTTGCTACTATGAAGACTAAGTGCGTCGCACGCTTCCATGTTCTAATCGCTATCCGGCAAACAATAACCGGACAAACGGGGAGAACACGGCATTGCCCAGGAGCGTGCTACTTTGTGCCTTTGGTTTAAAAAGAAGATAAGAGATGTTATACCTCTGAATGGAGCGTCGCCACTATCGACCGATAAAGAATATAATGCCGGCTAACAAAAAATAAAAAATGAGCAGACAAAAATGTTCTCCGCGAAAACACCTGCTCTTCTCGTTCTCCGCGGTAAAAGAATGCAAGCAATTAAGATAAAAGCGCCGGCTACTGTGGCCAATCTTGTTTGTGGTTTTGATATCCTGGGCTTGTGTCTTGAAGAGCCTTACGACATCATGGAACTTACGTTGCTGGAGCAAAAAAAAGTGATTATACATAGCGCAGATGGTTATAATCTTCCGAGAGACCCGCAACAAAATACGGCAGGTGCCCCCCTGCTGGAGATGTTGAAAAACGTTACAGAAAACATCGGCTTTGAAGTCACCATTCATAAGAACATAAAACCCGGCAGTGGTCTTGGCTCCAGTGCGGCAAGTGCAGCGGGTGCAGTGGTTGCAGCCAATCATTTATTAGGCAACCGCTTTTCAAAGGAGGAACTTGTAGGCTTTGC
>DASQMG010000642.1:0-8477 GCA_035645595.1 Flavisolibacter sp.
TGTTAAAGGCTTAAATGGTTTTTCCTCGCAAGCTGATAAAGCAATCATGCAGGCCCTGATGCAAACCGAAGTTGCTGTTAGCATTGAGGCAGACCAGATTCATATTCGTAAAACCGCCTTGAAGCCGTTTCATTTTAATGCGACTGATTGCCCCGATTTATTTCCACCACTTGTTGCTTTAGCAGCTTATTGCAACGGAACATCTGTAATTGAAGGCGTACACCGGTTAACCCATAAAGAAAGTAACCGTGCCCTAACCCTGCAGGAAGAATTTGGAAAACTGGGTGTAGAAATTTTGTTGCAGGATGATTTGATGATTGTAAAAGGAGGCAGTGGTGTATCAGGTGCCCGCGTTCATTCCCGCCACGACCACCGCATTGCCATGGCTTGCGCAGTAGCTGCATTAGGCGCTACCGAAGACGTTGTTATTGAAGAAGCAGAAGCGGTAAATAAATCGTACCCGCAATTTTGGAAACACCTGGAAAGATTAAACGTACAAGTATCTTAAATAATATGTAAGCAATGAATTCATTCGGACGCCAGTTCAGGGTTAGCATTTTTGGAGAATCGCACGGGCCATCGGTCGGGATTATTATTGATGGCTGCCCGGCGGGATTAAAACTGAGCGCTGAAGACTTTACTGAAGACATTGAAAGGCGAAAAGGCGGTCAGCAAAAGGGCACTACGCCCCGTAAAGAAGATGATACGCCTATTTTTTTAAGCGGTGTTTTTAATGGTAGCACAACCGGGGCGCCGCTTACTATTATTTTTGAAAACAACAATACCCGTTCTGCAGATTATGAAAAAGGCAGGGCGATTCCCCGCCCCGGTCATGCAGATTTTGTGGCGCACCAGAAGTTCGGTGGCTTTGAAGATTTTAGAGGTGGCGGGCATTTTAGCGGCCGTCTAACGGTTTGTTTGGTAGGAGCAGGCGTAGTGGCTAAAAAGCTTTTGAAAACGACAGCCGTTAAATCGTCGATAGTTGAAATAGCAGGAGAACCCAATATCGAAGCCGGACTCCAAAAAGCTATTGATGCAAAAGATTCGGTCGGGGGTATTGTGGAATGCACCGTAAAAAATCTTCCTGCCGGTTTAGGGCAACCGTTTTTCGATTCAGTAGAATCACAAATTGCGCACGCTGTATTTTCGATACCCGCTATAAAAGGCATTGAATTTGGGGCTGGCTTTGCAGCAGCTAAGATGTTTGGCAGCGAGCATAACGATGTCATTATTGATGCTATCGGAACTACAAGAACAAATCATGCGGGCGGTATCGTTGGTGGCATATCAAATGGTTCCGACCTGGTTTTCCGGGTGGTGGTAAAGCCTACATCATCTACACCTGTTGAACAGGAAAGCTTGAATTGGGAAACCGGGCAGGTAGAAAAATTCTCCATAAAAGGCCGACACGACTTATGTATCGCTTTGCGGGTGCCTCCGGTGTTGGAAGCTGTTACGGCAATAGCTTTGGCGGACCTGATGTTGTTTGAACAGCAAATTACTTCACCGGTATTTCGCTAGTTTTTTAAATGGTAAATCCAACACTTCATAGTTACGGTTGTTTGGAAAACTGTAGTGCCACCATTCGGTTTCCAAAGCACGAAATCCACATTTCTCCATGGTTGTTTTTAGTAACAAACGGCTTTGTAAAATATCTTCAGATAAATTTTTAAATGCATGATGGGCTGTATCGGTAAAGTTATCAAAGCCGGTCCCCATATCTACTTCGGCACCGGTGTTAGCCACAACTAAAGTAATGTCAACTGCCAGGCCCCGGTTGTGCCCGGAACCTTTTGCGGGGTTGGCCACATAACGTTCATCTCTAATCAGGTCCCACATTTTTTTAGTAATGCTGTATGGCCGGTAAGCATCCCAAATTTTTAGACGATAACCCAAAGCAAGTAGTTCCTGCCCGGCTTTTTGAAGGGCCTGCGCTACCGCCAGGCGTACAAAAGTCTTGTCATTTTGCTTATATAATTTTCTACCTGTAAAATTTGTTTTTGTTCCGTACCGTAGGTCATAAACGGCTCCGGGTAGAAAGGTTTTTAGTTCAGTCATCTTTTGAAGACTGTCGCCTCCTACCAGTTTTTCATACTCCTTGCTATTACTGATAACAATAAGGTCCTGGGCCGGAGCAGGGTGAAAGAGAAAGAAAAAAAAGACCGGAAAAATACACTGGATATATTTTATATTGAACTGTATTTTGTGCATTCTTGCAACTTATGAAATTATTCCGGCTTTGCCTTTTCCGAGTATATTCAGCAGTGATAACGGTCACTGTTTGCATGTTTTTGGCAAGCAGTTGCAAGGAACGACAGACAATCGCCGAAAAAGAATTGGTTGAAACCCCTCAGGAAATTAATACCAGGGCTGAGGATGTTATTAAGAACACGTTAGAGCAGCTGCTTCAAAAATCTTCCACCGTTTCCGATTCTTTTAAAATCAAAAACGCCCCTCTTCTTCAGGCCATTTACAATACAAATAATTTCGGCTTACTATGGTCTGCCGAAGGTGTGTTTTATACAGAGGCCGATTCTCTTTTGTCACTGATTGATTCTGCGCAGGTTTATGGATTGTTTTCGTCGGACTATTACTCTGATAAATTGAAGGAGCTGAAAGCTGAATTAACAAAAGACACCACACAACAATCAAAATTTGATGCGGCAAAATGGGCCTATGCCGATCTGCTTTCTACTTCCGCATTTGTTCAGATAGTAAAGGATTTGAAAGTTGGCCGCCTCCTTCCCGACAGTGTGCTGATAAAAGATACAACGCTTCATAGCGGTTTTTTCTCCAAACAAAAAGAGGCGTTTGCAACTCAATCTATTAATGATTTTACCGTTGCGTTAGAGCCTTCTAGTAAAGATTATCATCAGCTAAAAGACGCCCTGCGAAATTTTCTGCCGAAGGCGAATATGCGTAGTTACACTCTGGTTAAAACAAAAGACAGTCTACTGCTGCCTAAATTAATTTACAAACGCCTAAGCGAAGAGGACTCCCTGCAAATAGTGGCCGGCAAAAAGCCCGATTCCATAACAGTAGCTACGGCTATCAGGAAATATCAACATAGAAAAAAGTTAAAGGAAGATGGAAAAATAACCACTTCACTCATAACAAAACTAAACAGCACTGATAGGGAAAAATTCATTCGTGTAGCCATTACAATGGATAAATATAAAATGCTCCCACCTTTGCCGGAAGAATACATTTGGGTAAACCTTCCCTCTTACTACCTGGAGTTGCGAAAAGGGGACAGCATTGAGCTGGTATCGAAAATTATTTGTGGTAAAGCCCTTACTAAAACGCCGCAGCTTACCAGTGTTATTACAGACATGGTTACCTACCCGCAATGGACCATCCCTGAAAGCATTATTAAAAAAGAAATATTACCAGGGCTAAAACAAAATGCCGGTTATACACAAAAACGGGGCTACAGTATTGTTGATTTAAAGGGCACAGAAGTTAACCCGTACTCTGTAATGTGGGCAAAGTACAAAAACAGCATCCCGTATAAAGTAGTGCAGGGCAGTGGCGATGCCAATGCGTTAGGTGTGCTTAAATTCAATTTTGCTAATCCGTATGCCGTATACCTGCACGATACCAACCAACGGTATCTATTCGACAGGAGCAGCCGGGCATTAAGCCATGGATGTGTGCGGGTGCATAAGTGGCGGGAGTTGGCACATTTTATTCTGCGTAAGGATAGTACGGCGGACAGCTCAAAGTATACACCACTAGATTCTCTTGACTCCTGGCTGGCCCATAAGAAGAAAAAATACATTAAAGTACGCCGGCCACTTCCTCTTTTCATACGTTATTTTAGTGCGCAGGGCAAAGATGGTAAGCTGGTGTTGCATGAAGATATTTATGGAGAAGATAAACGTATAAGAGAAAAGGTGTTTGCCCGTAAATAAAGGCGGTGAAGCTTAGGGATAAATAATTTAAGGTTTTTAACCCGTTGCTGCTATTTTTGTTTTTGTTCTAAACAAAACTACTTATGAAGAAGATTATCCCTGCTCTTTTAATGCTGGTACTTTTTGCGCAGTACGGCACTGCACAAACCAATAAAATACGGCCAAAAAGCTTGTCCATCAGCGCTATATCAAACGATTTTGTTACGCCACAAAGAATCCGCAACTCATCGCTTTCCGCTGTACTGAGAGAAAAGCAGGTAGCAAAGCTGAAAGACATGGACCTGGGTTTCGCCGTCAGTTACATCCAGGGCCTGAGCTCTCATATTGACTTTGCCACAACCATTGGCGGTGCTTTTGGCACAATTAATTTACCTGACAAAAACTTTACGCAAGACCATTTTTTACTGGAAGCTGATGCCTCGGCTAATTTCAAAATGCTTTCCGAAGAGGCTGTGATAAATCCTTATTTAATTGCCGGGATAGGCTTAAGCAAATACAGTAATATTTATGGAGCCTTTATCCCGCTGGGCGGCGGCGTTAAATTTAACTTGTTCAATGAAACGCAGTTTTCGGTGCAATTACAGTATCGTATTCCCGTAATCACTGAGGCTAACAATTATCATTTCCAGCTTAGTTTTGGCGTTTCTGGTGTATTATAAGCGTGGACTAAACGATGAATAGTTTTGAATTTAAAAACCTCTTTCGAGGTTTTTTTATTGTAGTTACTTAAAGCGTATACTTACCGTTAAGTCTTTGCTCCCTGAACTATAGGTATAAAACCCTTCGGTGCTTTTTACGCCGAATTTTTTTGCTGTAACCATATTTACCAGTAAGGGGCAGGGCGCATATTTGGGGTTACCAAAACCATCATGCAGTACCTGTAAAATACTAAGGCAAACATCCAGGCCAATAAAGTCGGCTAGCTGCAATGGTCCCATAGGATGTGCCATGCCTAATTTCATCACGGTATCAATTTCTTCCACGCCGGCAACACCTTCATACAAAGTATAAATGGCCTCATTTATCATCGGCATTAATATGCGGTTGGCTACAAAGCCCGGGTAGTCGTTAACTACACACGGAATTTTGCCTAATTGCTTACTTAGGTTTACAATTGTTTCTGTTACATCTTTTTTAGTGTCGTAACCATTGATAACTTCAACAAGCTTCATTACCGGCACCGGGTTCATAAAATGCATTCCAATTACCTGACCGGGCCTGTTAGTTACGGCGGCAATTTTTGTGATGGAGATAGAAGAAGTGTTGCTGGCTAAAATGCAATCTGCTGGTGCCGCTTCATCTATTTGTTTAAAGATCTTCAACTTTAATTCTGTGTTTTCGGTAGCGGCTTCAATTACCAGTTCAGCATCTTTTACCCCTGCTTCCATTGAAGTATTTATTGTGATGCTTTGCAGTGAAGCTTCTTTTACTTCGGTGCCAATAAGGCCTTTTGCGACCTGCCGGTCAAAGTTCTTTGTAATGGTTTGAAGCGCTTTATCCAATTGCGGCTGTGAAACATCAATAAGCGAAACGGTAAAACCGGCTTGTGCAAATACATGGGCGATTCCGTTACCCATGGTTCCGGCACCTATAACAGCAATATTTTTCATGAGTGGTTTTTGAGCGGGTAAAGATAGAGGAAGCGACCCTCAAATAATTGTCGGGAAAAGGTGCAAAACTTATGACCTCGTAAACGTTTTTACGAGGACGAAGATGCCCTCTTTTTCATATCTTCAGCCCTCATTATTTTATTACTATTTAAACATTGAGCACTATGATTAAAATGCAAGTAATCGGAAATCTTGGAAAAGATTGCGTCGTTAACACGGTTAACGGAAAAAATGTTATCAATTTTACTGTAGCCCACACAGAGAAGTACAAAGACAGCCAGGGCAACAACCAGGAAAAAACCACCTGGGTTGATTGCGCTTATTGGACCGACCGTACTGCCATTGCCCCTTACTTACAAAAAGGCCAGCAAGTATTTGTAGAAGGCATTCCCGAAGTACGTTCTTTTACCCGTAATGACGGCACAGCTGGTGCCTCTTTATCGGTTCGGATCAGGGACGTACAATTGTTGGGTAAGCGTGGCGAGAGCACAGGTGGTGGTTACCAGGAGGCAGGCTCTCCAGCCCGCCAGCAGGAATCTCACGCTTCTGCACCTGCAGGTATAGTTGATGTAGCAGATGATTTACCATTCTAAATCGATAGAACTGAAAAGAAATGCCCTCCGTTACGCGGGGGCATTTTTGTTTGGGGAGGGGCCTTCCTTATCTTGCAAGCATGAGTATTGCTGTTTTTTCTTATGAACAATTGTATGCTTTTGCAAAGGCTGTTTTTTTAAAGATGGGTTGCAGCGAAGAGGATGCAACACTTTCAACTAAAGTTTTATTATCTGCCGACCTGCGTGGAATTGACTCGCATGGTATTGCCCGGCTAAGTGGTTATGTACGCTTATGGGAAGCTGCCCGCATAAACGCTAAAGCAGCGATAAAAATTCTTCACCAGACACCTTCCACGGCAACCGTTGATGGCGATAGCGGGTTAGGATTAGTAGTAGCGCCCAAGGCAATGCAAATTGCAATTGACAAAGCGAAAAATGTTGGCACCGGTTGGGTAAGTGTGCAGGCCAGTAATCATTTTGGGATTGCCGGTTACCATGCCATGATGGCTTTAGAACATGATATGATTGGCATTTGTATGACGAATGCCAGCCCCCTGGTAGCGCCCACGTTTTCGGTGGAAAGATTATTGGGTACCAATCCAATCTGCGTTGCAGTCCCGGCAGGATTGCAACCTCCATTTGTTGCTGATCTGGCTACAACAACAGCTGCTAATGGCAAGCTTGAAATTCTGCAGCGAAAAAACAGCGAAGCACCATCGGGATGGATACAAGACAGAGAAGGCAGGCCTTCTACCGATCCCCATGAGTTAAAGGTTGGAGGAGCCCTGCTTCCATTGGGAGGTGACAGGGAACATGGCAGCCATAAGGGCTATGCCTTAGGTGCGGTAGTCGATATTTTTTCAGCTGTATTAAGCGGTGCTAATTACGGTCCATGGGTGCCGCCTTTCCCGGCTTATGTTCCAATGCCAACCGGTATGCCGGGCAAAGGCATTGGTCATTTTTTTGGAGCGATGCGGATAGACGCCTTTCGTCCGGCAGCCGAATTTAAGCAGCACATGGATAACTGGATAGGGCGGTTTCGTGCGGCTAAAACAGCCGAAGGTTTTGAAAGAGTTATTATCCCGGGCGATCCTGAAAGGGAGATGGAACTGGAACGAAAAGAGCAAGGAATTCCGTTGGTGAAACAGGTGGTTGATGACCTAGAGCAACTCGGGCATAAGTTCAGCATCGGGTTCGACGCTCAGGGTTAAAAGGGCAAAGCTGAATCTTCATTTACGAAATGTTTGTCACATATATTTGCGGCGCCCATAACTCCCGCCAACGGGTTGGGATGTATAATATTTTACTATGAAAGTTATGAAGTTTGGCGGCACGTCTGTAGGCAGGCCGCACCGGATGTATGAAGTAGCGAATCTTATTACAAAAGATAATGAGCGCAAAATTGTTGTGCTCAGTGCTGTGTCGGGTACTACAAATAACCTGGTAGAAATAGGATTGCTTTTAGCAGCCGGAAAAAAAACAGAAGCAAAAGAAAAGATTGATGCACTTCATCTTCATTACCGATCCTTCGTTGAAGAGTTGGTAAAAACGGCAGAAGCTTCGGCTAAAGCAGGAGAGGTGTTGAGGGAGCATTTTGAATTTCTGAACATCATTCTTCGCATCTCTTATAACGAGGCGCTAAACAAAGACATTTTAGCGCAGGGTGAGCTGCTGTCTACAAAATTATTCAGCATCTATTTAGGTGAGAAGGGCATTAAACACCAGTTACTGCCTGCTCTTGATTTTATGAGTATTGATGTAAATGATGAACCGCAGGTAGAAGCGATCAGGGAGAAGTTAAAAGCGGCACTGGCCAGCCATCCACAGGCGGCTTTATTTATCACGCAAGGCTATATCTGCCGTAATGCAAAGGGTGAAGTTGATAATTTGAAACGGGGGGGAAGTGACTATAGTGCATCGCTGATCGCGGCAGCGGCTAATGCTTCTGTTTGCGAAATATGGACCGATATAAACGGGATGCATAACAATGACCCGCGCATTGTAAATAAAACGGTTCCTATCGAACAATTGAGTTTTGATGAGGCTGCGGAGCTGGCTTATTTCGGTGCTAAAATTTTACATCCGGCGTCTATCTGGCCTGCACAGCAGTATAACATCCCGGTGCGTTTATTAAATACGATGGAGCCTGATGCGGGGGGTACTTTAATCCAGGAACAGCCCGCATCTTTGGGAGTGAAAGCAGTAGCTGCAAAAGATGGCATTACGGCTATTAACATTAAGAGCAGCCGTATGCTGCTCGCTTATGGCTTTTTGCGAAAAGTGTTTGAAGTGTTTGAGAAATACCGTACTTCCATTGATATGGTTACCACTTCCGAAGTTGCTGTTTCGGTAACAATTGATAATGATGCTTCCCTTGCTGAAATAAAAAAAGAATTGGA
>DASQMG010000643.1:0-5024 GCA_035645595.1 Flavisolibacter sp.
GTCCGACTAAGGAAAAGAATGTTCAGTAACGACCTAGCTACATACTCCACATTATTCCTTCATAATTAGTGCAGGCCAATGCGATTGGTGCCTCAGTAAGTATTCCCTTATAGGTACGTAAGAGTAAGGATTTAAACATCAGCGTTCGCCCTATTCAAAAGAAATACAGCTACCTCCAAACTAGAAGGAATTTAAGATCAAAATACTTGGTGTGATATGAGGCAAGCCACAAAAACAAATTGTTATTTCTATGGGACAAGCTGAACGATATAGACGAAACTGCTACCTTAACCCATCTCTATACTTACCGATTGCGTCAGCAAAAGTCTTAATCATTATTCTCCGGTAAAAGAAACAAAATAACAGACTAACAAACTACTCCGATCTGATGTACCTACGCACGCTAAAAGACGAAATTGTTGTCCTTACTTCCTTAATTAAAAGCATGGATGCTTTGCATGATTTAGGTATGAAAGAGGCAATACCCCTGGAAGAATTACAAAGTATATACAGTAGAATAAAACTCTTAAAATCAGCCCGTGCGCTGCTATGTAAAAAAAGAACGCAGGTGAGGCAGGACATTTTGCATTGTTCTACGTATCTGCATCTAATCCAATGGGCTAAACAAAGGGTATTGAATTAGTTACCAGGTGTTTCTTCCAGGTAGATTAATCCGTATTTAAATGGAGATAGCAGCAACATTTCGAAAATATTTTTCTATACACACAAACAATAGGTGGCTGCCCGCTTTGTATCCAGTTAAGGTTAACAATAAAAGAGGCAATACCATATACAGCCTGCACCCCAGAAGAACAAGAAGCGTTTCCACCAGCCCCTTCCAGAGTGCCCCATCTTGTTTTATCTGTATTTAGTGGCACCTCGCTTTCGTTCCAACAAGCTGCATGTACAGCGTTAACCCCACCGGCTGAATAACCACCTATAAATATTTGTGCAGTATCTATTTTATACAGATTTGCATTGGCCCGTGCAAAACGAATGGCGGCTTTGATGTCTTGTACGCCTCTGTAAACAGCCTCTCCTCTCGTTTTGTCGTTTAGCGGACTTTCAATACCCAGGCGATAATCAATGGTAGCTGCTACATAACCTTTTTTAGTAAAGGAGCTGCACAGCTCCCTACCCTGCATTTTAGTACCCCCAATCCATGCACCACCATGAACAAACATGATCATAGCTCTTTTTGTTGCAGTGTCATTACCCGGTTCATACAAATCCAGTAAAAGGTTTTCCTGTGACCCGGCTATATTTAATGCAGTTCCGTATTGAAGGTGTAGGGTAGCCTTTAGGGATGTAAACAACTCTTTGTCATATCTGCCCCTGCATTTGTCAGTTGAAGCTGGGAGGTTATCAGTATTATTTCCTTTTTTACAGGAAGAAACAAAAAGGTTAAGAGTGATAAAGAGAGTAATGATTTTCATTATGCGCTAGCATTGAATTGTTTGGACGGAGCTAAAACAGGTAAGTTCAACTTATGCTTTATACAACGAAAACAATCCCTTTGACCTGGTTACTATGTCCATAAAAGTTGGCGCTAACGTACTTGCATTTGAGAAGTCGGGATATTTAATGCTGGGCCTGCATGGACAAATACTAAATTGAAATTGGAAGTACTAGTTATTTACAAAAAGTCAAATTTATAGCGTCCTGCTTGGATCAATGCGCCATATAGTTGCTTATTATGGTGGATTGTCTTAGCCAAATTTTTCAATTTGCATTGTTGTACGCCGTTTATCGCCATGTTTTCCAGTTACAGTTCTTTAAGATGCCACCCTCCGAATGGCTTTACTGTTGCGCAATTTGGCCCTCCATCTCTGCCCTTACCAGGAACATTGGCCTGTAGTACTGAATTCTTATCTAACAAATCAATGTCCTTCCAGGTTATTCCTGTCAAAGGGACTTTAAGCCGTCTGGACCAAATTGAATCCAACTGACCAGCAGTAGTACCTATATCAATATACACAAATTTATTATCTGCGGTTCCTTGAACAAAAGCGCCTGAAAATTTGGGGTATTTTTCATTTGATCGATCACCTTTTGTTTTAATCGAAAACTTAAAAGATAAATCGTTGGATGTAGATATCTGTATTTGAACTGTCTCATAATTGCTACCAGCGCCCCTTTGCAATCCAAACGCCACTCCAGATGTGGGCTTGGTAAGAATTATTTGAAGCGTTATTTCTGATTCCATTTTTACAATATAGTTATTAAACAATAATGACTTCTTTGGTGCCTCAATGGAATGGCTTACAACATTATATTATACTAACCTATGGATTCTCTAAAAACAAAATAAGAAAGGCTCTCTCTATTCTGAGCCCATTATTTACAGGTTCGTTTCTTTATAGCCTAGAATAATCATTTGAATACTAGAAGCTAAATCTGGCTATAAACAAGCAAACCGACGAAGAAATTCTGGCTTTTAAAGGTGGAACCTACATTATATAGATTGAACCTCCTCCCAGCCCTTTTGCGGAAAAGTAGCTTAAAGAGATTAAGGAAGTAAGCCTTGTATTACAAAATGCATTAAAATGTTTTGATAAGCATTTTGCTATATTAAGAATAAGAGCCTTTTATCACTCGATAATAATGGATCACTTTCTTTAAACCTTCCACTAAAAAGTTCGAACCAGCGCTAGTCCTGGGCATGACACCCTACCTCGTAAGAAACGGATCGTGCTTCGGAAAAGTTTAATTTACGCTACAGCCGACAAAATAAAATCGTCTCCACCTCCTTCAAGCGCTACATTCTGTATTGAATAAAACCCCAATGCAAGCAACAAGAGTAACTGCTCTTCTGGTATATCCAACTTCCTTACTTGAAAAGCTATCTGAATTTTGCCTTTTGAGGTATCCAGTTTATAAGTCAATATATGTGCACTGTCGGTTGAGTAAGAAATAGTGAACAGCATTCCTTGCTTCGAGTCGACAGTATATGTTCTGCCGTCTATTTCAAACTCACTTTTTGTTCCCCATAAGCCGAGGTGCTTTTGCACAGCAACCACATCGCCTTTTTGTTTTATGATTATCCGTGGACACAAAACACCTTCGTTACTCAAGGCAAACTTTGCCTTATTAAACTTTACCGACGTACTTTTTTCCCAAACTCCATTTCTATAATGGTTGAACTATCAGCCATCAATTCTGCTTTCTTTTTTGAATGTTCCCAATGAGCGGATTGAATACTAGGTATCATAATAATAGCTTGCTTTAGTTTTTATGGTCAAATAAGTTAAGAGGTTTGGCTCAATTCATCAATCCTTGCTTTAAGTTTCGCCAAGTGCTTACCATAGGCATAATTGAACATCGATCTTGCTCCATAGTAACACAAGGGAACTAATATTGCTATAGTAGCACCAAGTATAAGCAACATTTTTGGATTGTATAAGAATGCTTCTACCGGTTTGCCAGAACCCAAAACACCTCCCATTATAAAACCACCGGCTGCTGCTATTGGATAAACAAATAAGCCAAATCTTTCCTGTATACGCCACCATCGTTGAAAACCGTTGTAATTTTTCTGTAATTCCTCCTTTAAAGAATTAGTTGCTGAAATGTTCACATTTATACTTTTGTAAAGCTTCCAGCTATCATAAGCTATGAATATATTAAAGAGGCTTAAAGTACATAAGGAAACGTATACCTGCCAAATGCCAACGTAGAAAATTACTGCAACATAAAGAACAGTAATAAGAACAGCTAAAACAATACCCATTACTAGGTTTCTTTTCAATTTATTGAGGGGTAGTTTGGATTGCATGTTGCTAAAATCTTTTTGCTCAAACATTTTGTTCAATGCATCATCGCTTCCGCTACTCTGTCGCCATAGATTTTCAAGGTCCATTATAAATCTTTTAATAACGTTGCTAATTGTTGTTTTATCCGGTGAAGTTTAACACCTACCAGGTTCGGTGTGATACCTAATAATTCGCCTACTTCTTTGTTGTCGTATCCATCCAGGTGCAGCGATATAATTGCCCTTTCTGTCTCAGCCAGCCTCCGGATAGCTTTGTATAACCTTTCAGCTTCATCATTACCTGATGGGGTAAAATGTATTTCTTCAAACTGAGCCGTGTCGGCATATTCAATCTTGTTGACTTTTCGTTGAATGGTGAAGATTGTATTTAAACAAAGCCTGTATAGCCAGGTGCCAAACTTTGCATCGCCTCTAAAAGCTGAATAAGTCTTCCATGCCTGTAAGACGATCTCCTGATACAAGTCTTTTTTGTCTTCTTCTGTATATGCATAAAGATGCACCAGCTTATAGATAATGTTCTGGTGCTCTTTCAGTTGGGATAAAAATTCTTTTTCGCTCACTAATCTTTAAGGTTGATTGGTATTACAGTATACCCCATTTTTCTTAAGCCATTTACCAGGCCGCTCTCGCCAACTAAATGCAAAGCATCTACTGCCACAAAAAGGGATTGTTCTTTCATTAATCCAGGCAATTGGTGTATCCAATGATTATTACGGTCATCTAACAAAGGTTTCATTTCTTCCGGTTTGTGAGTTGACCCGTACATTAACTGATGTAGTGCATTTAAGTCGTTCCTCAAATATGCATCATTCATGGTAGTGATTAGAGTTTTGAAGGAGCCGGGGTCCCTAAGAGTTTCGTTTAAAAGCTCTACCTGTCTGGCAAAGGTTAGTTGCTTGAACAAGGCATAGATTTGAGCTTCAATCGTTTCTAATCCTAACACTTTCTTTCCATCTTTTTTCCCGAGGTTTTGAAAGTAGGTGTCCAGTTGAACCTCACCTTGTTTATCAGGAAAATATTTTTGTTTGGTAATTGCCATCGCTATCGACATTACGGTCATAGGATTTAGCCCATCAATTTTCAATATATCCAGCCCTGCCTCTCGCTTGATCCAGGCTGCAGTTTTTCTATACAGCGTATCAGGCAATACTTTTTGAAGCGTAGTTCCTTTCAACATCTGTGCTTCCATCATCGGAGCTTGTATTGTGCTGTCTATAATTAATTCACCGACTACTACATCAGAAGATTGATA
>DASQMG010000644.1:0-6806 GCA_035645595.1 Flavisolibacter sp.
CAAACTTTCAAAGATCTTCAATCAAAACAAACTTACTTCGTAATGATCCTGTAGATGATAAGATTATGAATCTTAAGGCCTTATGCCACATCTATATCGTCGTAAACAACTCCTACCTATTCCCCCTATCTCAATTCGGGAGTGCAAATGTACAAGCTTATTCTATTCTACCAATTTTAATTTTCTGATTTTCAATTCTTTTAACAACTGATCAGTTATTGAATTTGATATTATTTACAACGTTTTAAAGAGCTACTTTTTTCTTTCTTTTTCGGTCTGCAAAGATGAGAAGCATTTGCTATTCCGTCCAAATTTTTCTTCAATTTATCTCACAAAAAAGTGTGAAGGAAATTTTCGAATCTTTCGGAGAAAACAATCGGTCAAAAAGCGGTTGCAAATATACGTAACTATTTGAAAACCAAAAAATTAATTTCATTAACCTTTCCAAATAACTCAGAAGTTTTTTCTCTTAATTTTTGTTCCTGATGACCTGTTTCAAAAAGCGGATTGCAAAGATATGGGTGATGCTCATTACACACCAAAAGTTTTGAAAAATAAGTTCTTAAATTTCTGTGAAACGCAGTGCTGTTATAGGAAAATAATTTTGTGGATAAACGACCCTTTTTAAGTATAGACCGTGTGATGGTATCGAAAAGCCACATTTCTGCTCAGCTTCAAACAAGTTTTGAAACTCTGGGAGTGATATTTTCCCTCTTCCCAGTTTCAAAAGTGTAGCTGTGATTAGTCGCACCATGCCTCGCAGAAACCTGTTTCCCTCTATATTATAGATGAACATATTTTCTTTTAGCTCCCATTCACTTCTTGTGATTGTACAATTGAAATTCTTAACCTGAGTGTTTGTTTTAGAAAATGCAAAGAAGTTCTGTTGGGTTTTAAGGAAAGCCGCGCCTTCCTGTATCAGATTATAATTGAGTACATACGGATAAAACAAAGAGCGATCTGCCAGAAAAGGATTTTTAAAGCGATGTATTTTATAAACATACTCCCGGCTCAGTGCATCAAAACGCGAATGTGCCCCTGCCGCTACACGAAAAATATTCTTAACAGCAATATCTTTTGGAAGGATGGCATTGAACTTATATAGAGCCTGTGGATGAATCTGTCCTTCAAAATCGAAATGAAAAAAATTTTGGAGGGCATGTACTCCGGCATCGGTTCGTGAAGAACCCGTTAGCTGAACAGGAGTTCGCTGGATTGTTAGAAATGCCTTCTCGACTTCGGCCTGAACGGTGTTAGAATTTTCCTGGACTTGGAACCCGCTGTAACGGGTACCTTCATAAGACACTTCAATAAAATAGCGAGCCATAGGCTAGTCTCCAGTTAACGCTTTAAAGCGCTTTAAATAATACTCGTCCTTTATTTCCGATTGCAAAGACGAAAAGCTTTGTTTATCAGAAACATAATTGTAGGCCGCATCAAAAAATTGGTACTTAGCTGCTGAGGTAAGAAACAACGTGCTCAGATATCGAATTTGTTCAGATGCAAAGCATTTGTTTTTAAATATCTTTTTTGCTTCGGCAATCATTTCTTCATCGTTAGATTTTCCCGCCATGTTCCTGCGCAACTTCATAAAATCTTTTTCGGAAGCATTATTCTGGCAAGAAGATGATTTTACGACAACGTCCCGCTTTTCTTTTCCGCTCTCTACGTTTGCATCAGTTTTGATCTGCTGCTCTGAAATTGAGGGTTCAGCTTTCTTTTTTATTTCGGAAAGGTTAGCCGTTTGTGCATCGTCATCAATTTTGCCTTTTAAGGGCGGAATTAAAATCCGGATGGTATCAATTCTATCCTCAGCTTTGTCGAAATAAATTATTCCAAACCCCTCTGTAGTAGAGCTTTCAGAGTAACGCCGGACAGTCGTAGGCTTATAATCCGTTACTGAAATATTATTAGCCGATAGTTCTTCTTTTAAAGTATGCGTGTTTACTTCGTCTGTAGCTATTTTCGCTGGCTCCCTAACTGAACTTTCGACTGTAACAACTGGATCTTCCTTTTTTTCAACCTTTATTTCAGCTGGTTTAATTGGATTAGCAGCTAGAGTGTCTTTAGGCTTTCCTTCAAGTGGCTTAACTTCTTCGGCTTTAACGGTACTAACTTCTTTTTGTTCCCGTACCGGTTTGGGTTCTTCTTTTTTACTCGCAGGTACTTTTAATAATCCAGGGTTATCAGCCGCCTTAGACAAAACAGAAGAAAATTTATCTGATTTAGTTTCGTAAACCGTATTGTCTGTATTAGCCGAAACGGGCTTTACAAGGGAAAGGTCCTGCATATCAAAAAGCGATAGACCTTCCTGAAATTTTTTAATCAAGTAACCTTTATCGTTTTGATTAATGGAAACAGCAAACCTTGTTTCGGGCTGTGAACTTTTTGCAAAACCAAGACTCAAATTGTAAATGCTGTCAGTAAGGTTAGGGAGAATCAAATAACCGGAAGTTGCCGAACTATAAATTTTATCGGAAAGACGCACATAAAACGGCGCCTGATCTTCAGTTTGTAAATAAAGAAAATATACTTTTTGTGCCGATGTTATAAAAGATAAACAAGCGGCGAAACCAAACAGTAACAGCTTTTTCATGTGTACCAAAATTAATGGAATCGGGTTTTAAAGAATGTAAAAGCTTTGGGAAAATAAGGTGGTCGCCTACCTGAGGTGGAGAGTCAACGAACAAAGACTGTTTTGATTTGAGATGCTGAACAGCGCTAAGAAGTAAAAGAGTGCGACGCAACAGACGATAAATTGTAGCACGTCCGCGGGGTTCTGATTAAAGCAACCTATAATAAAAAGTACAAGAAATGTAAAAATCCGAAATGTAAAACTATGACCATTTACCAGCTTCCACCAGCACCACCACCACCACCACTACCGCCACCAAATCCGCCAAAACCACCACCGCCAAAGCCTCCACCACCGCTACCTCCGAATCCACCACTACTTCCACGGCCCAACATATTCCCTAAAATCATTGGCCCAAGCCAACTGCTACCACGGCGGGACATATAACCACCACCGCGGTTGTTACCACCGCCAAACATACTGAGTATAACAAAGAGTATAATAATAGCGATAATAAATTTTCCGGACCCACCCCCTCTGTTTCTTGAACCTTTACGGTAACCTTGTGGAGCTTTATATTCGCCGGATGCAGCTTTAATCAATGAATTGGTTGCTTCATCGAATCCGCGATAATACGCCTCCTGCCTAAAATTAGGAGTGATGTCGTTATCAGTAATCGTTTTAGCAGTAATGTCAGGTACGGCTCCCTCCAATCCATACCCGGTAGCAATCCATACTTTGCGGTCTTCTATTGCTGCCAGAATTACAATGCCGTTATTCTTTGTACCACCAACGCCCCAAGTTCTTAAAATGCCCAAGGCCACTTCATCGATCACATAATCACCCGTAGTTTTCACTGTAACAACAGCTACCTGGTTTGAGGTGCTGTCATCATAGGCCACAAGCTTTGCTTCCAATGCTTGCCTTTGTTCAGGAGTTAGTACGCCGGCAAAGTCGTTAACCAATCGTGGTGGATTGGGCTTGGGCGGGATTACTTTTTCAATCTGCGCAAAGGCGCAAAACGAAACCAGCAATGCTATAAAAAGTGCGAATTTTTTCATTCTTTACCTGCCGAAAATAATTTCATCCGGGAGCTCATTTTTATCCGTATCTGAATTATAAGGGAAGTGGTGTTGTAATGCTTCGCCTAAATCGGAAATAGCGATACAAATACCATCAACCAGTTTTTGTGCCCTGAACTGTTGCAGCATCTTGGCAACTTCTGCCTTCCAGTAATCTGGCCCTACCTTTTGATGAATTCCTTCATCGCCCAGAACCGCGACCTGGTGATCATCTATTGCCAGATAAATCAACGTCGCATTCCGCAGTTCTGTTTTGTCCATTTTTAGCTGGATAAAAATCTCTTTAGCCCTGTCTATTGCATCTATAAACCGGCATTTGGATTCAATAAACAGGCGCACCTCGCCACTGGTGCGCTGTTCAGCCTTTTGAATAGCTGCCACTAACTGCTGCGTTTCTTCAGGAGTAAAGAATGCCTTCTTTTTTTGCCAGGGGAGTTTCACTATCGTTTGGTTGTATCAAAGTTCACAGATGGCTGACGGGGTTGTTCATCAAAATTTACATTAGGTGCATTTTGGGAACCTTCATCGGCTCTGAAACCTTCACGAGGCCTGAAGCCCATAATGCCGGCAAATATGTTGGTTGGGAACCGGCGCACTTTTGTATTGTACCCTTGAACAGCATCATTAAAATCATTACGGGACGTTTTAATACGATTCTCTGTTCCTTCCAATTGTGCCTGTAATCCCCGGAAAGCATCGTTCGCCCTCAGGTTGGGATACTGCTCGACACTTACCAACAGACGGCTCAAAGAACCACTAAGTTGTGATTGCGCCTGCTGAAATTTTTCAATGTTTTCGGGTGTAAGATTCTCGGGGCTTATTTGTGTTGATGTTGCCCTTGCCCTTGCATTAATTACATCGGTTAAAGTACCTCTTTCAAAATTTGCTTCTCCTTTTACAGTATTTACCAAATTAGGGATCAAATCAGCCCTCCGTTGGTAATCGCTTTGTACTTTATTCCAGGAATTTTTTACTGTTTCATCCTGCCCAACAAGTCCGTTATAGCTTCCGCAGCCAACAAAAACAAGTATCAAAATAATACCCAAGACAATCCAAAGTGTCAGGTTGCGTTTCATGTTTCTTTTGTTTTAAATAATTGTAGATTAAAAATGTATTGGTGTCATATCAAATTACGCACCACGACCTCTCACCGGAACGCTTGTCAGCCAATTGCCCAGTTTGTAGTTCAATCGGGATGCCTAGCCGACAAAATGACTTCTTACTAACTTAAGACTACCGTATATAGAAACTATCTAACAGCTGCAATTCCGGGCAGCTCTTTTCCTTCAAAATACTCCAACATAGCACCACCACCGGTTGATACATAACTTACTTTATCGGCAAAGCCAAACTGGTTGATCGCTGAAACGCTATCGCCGCCGCCTACCAGTGAAAAAGCACCTTTCGCTGTTGCTTCCGCAATTGCAGTTGCAACAGCTTTTGTACCATGTTGAAATTTGTCCATTTCAAATACACCCATTGGTCCATTCCATAAGATGGTTTTGGAGGCATGAATAACTTTTGTAAACATTTCACAAGCCATCACGCCAATATCAAGACCCATCCAGCCATCGGGAATATTTGTACTCAATGATGATGATATACTCGCATCTTCGGCAAACTTATCTGCAATGATAGAATCCGAAGGCAAATGAATACATATGCCTTTTGCCTCAGCTTTTTTCATCAGGTCTTCCGCAGTTTGCAGGCGGTCTTCTTCAACCAGAGATGTACCAATATGGCCACCCATAGCTTTGTAAAATGTATACGCCATGCCGCCGCCAATAATAATATCAGTAGCCCGCTCCAAAAGGTTTTCAATAATCATTATTTTATCGGAAACCTTTGCCCCGCCTATTATTGCCGTGAAAGGCTTTTCGGCACTATGCAAAACCTTTTCAGCGCTGGCTACTTCTCCTTCCATCACCAGGCCGAACATTTTGTTTTCTTGCGGGTAATAGTCTGCTATAACCGCAGTGGATGCATGGGCACGATGCGCCGTGCCGAAAGCGTCATTAATATAAACATCGCCCAACTTGGAAAGCTTTTCGGCAAAGGCCCTATCACCTTGTTCTTCCTCTTTGTAAAAGCGAAGATTCTCTAGTAACAACACTTCACCGTTTTGAAGCGACTGCGCTTTTTGCACCGCCTCATCACCGATAGAATCATTTACAAATTGAACCTCAGTTCCCAATAAACCTGATAAGTGCTTTAACAAGTGTTTCAATGAAAACTTCTCCGTGGGGCCATCTTTTGGCCGGCCAAGGTGCGACATCAAAATCACCGAACCACCGTCCCCTAAAACCTTTTTGATAGTAGGTATGGTGGCGCTCATTCTTGTATCATCAGTGATGGTGTATTTTTCATCTAAGGGTACATTAAAGTCCACGCGTATAACTGCTTTCTTCCCGTTGAAATTGAAGTCTGAAAATTTGCTCATATTTAAACGCTTTAGTCTCCGTTACCAGATTTTATTTTATAAAAAAAGGCCCTCTATAAGAAAGCCTTGTAAAATTATTGAAAGTGTTAGTGAACCAGTTTATTTATTTATCAACCCTGCAAAATGCTTTACTGTTCTTACCAGTTGCGACACGTAACTCATTTCATTATCGTACCAGCTCACTGCTTTTACTAATTGCTTATCGCCTGTGCCAATTACTTTCGTTTGGGTTGCATCAAACAAACTACCGAAGTTCATACCGATAATGTCGCTGCTTACTATTTCATCTTCGGTATATCCAAAGCTTTCATTGCTGGCAGCTTTCATAGCGGCATTCACTTCTTCAATCGAAGTTGGTTTGCCTAGAATCACATTCAACTCTGTCAATGAACCAGTGATTGTTGGAACTCTTTGAGCCCCGCCATCAAGTTTTCCTTTTAGTTCAGGTAATACCACACCAATAGCCTTGGCAGCTCCGGTACTATTAGGGACAATGTTGGCCGCTGCTGCCCTTGCACGGCGTAAGTCGCCTTTGGGGTGTGGAGCATCCAGGGTATTCTGATCATTCGTATAAGCATGAATGGTAGTCATCAACCCATTAACAATTCCAAACTTATCGTTAAGCACCTTAGCCATCGGAGCTAAACAGTTAGTAGTGCACGAAGCGCAGGAAATGATCGTTTCACTGCCATCTAAAATATCGTGGTTC
>DASQMG010000645.1:0-2971 GCA_035645595.1 Flavisolibacter sp.
CACCATTTGAGACTCTGTTATTTGCACTAATTATATTAGTGCCATTTATATAAGCGCTGTCTTTCCCGTTCCCGAGAAAAATCTGTGTGGCGCCGGTATTACCAATTTGAGTTCCCCTAGCAAAAGAAAACTGAGCCCCTACCAGGTCAATTGTAGTTACCAAGGCGTTAATTAAGTGGTACTGTAAAAAATAATTGATCGCTCCGGAAGACATTCTATTCAAGGAGTCTGTAGTGACCCCCGCAGCAATAAAAGCCTCATTTGTGGGTGCAAAAAAAGTAAACGGTCCCGGGCCTTCACTATAAACTTGCAGGCCCGCCTTTTCCAAAGCCGCCGTGTACATACTCAAATTGGTTTGCGATTTGAGAAACGTCATCATTGGCTGGTAATTCGCTGCCGTTGTCTTTTCCTCTTTATCGCAGGATGCGAGGAAGCAAACGAGTACGCAAAGTGATAGCAGGTTAAGTATTCGGTTCATAAGCTTAATATCATTTGTTTATGTGAATTCCAAAAAGAAAAGGCGAAGTTGTAAGAGTTCCGTTTCCAAAACCGCCAGCATAGATGGTTCCACTTCTGTAATTAAGAAAGCTGGAGGTAGTGGGAGTTAACGTGCTACCTATTTGCATCCCCGTAGCAGAAATAATCATACGATAACGCAAAAATGCGTTGTTGCTAGAAATGGGCACCCGAACAAAGTTTGATGCCTGCTTGAAAGCAATATTTTTAATAATAGTGTCTCGCGTTACTACTGTTGCTGATGCGGAGTCAACCCGGATCAGGGAAAGGGGCTCCGTTTTAGCCATGGCATTTACAAACCGTATATTCATGTACCCACTGTCGGGCCGTGCTGGTAAAACATCTTCCAACGCAAAAACAGTTCTGTCAGCGGCCGTATCAGCCAGTAATACTGTATAGTTCTTACCAGCTTCAATACCTAATTTACCACTAAAGATCAGAACCGAATCGTTGGCAGTGCCGGTATTAGCCAGCGACAGGCGAAACGTACTGTTGGACTCGATAGCTGCATAGTCGGCGGCTATACTTGACGTAGGGAAAATGCCCAAAGACCCTGTGGTAAAACCGCCGTTGATTTTTGCATCATTCACTTTTATCATCACTGCAGGCGTACCAGGTGACAGCAGTACAAAACGGGCAAACGCTTTATCTTTTGGCAGATTATATTCTATGATTCGAAGATCCGCTTTTTTACAGGCGGCCAGAAGCAATAAAGCCACTGCGCCTAAAACGATATTTTTTTTATTTATTGCTAACATACTATAGTGTTATTTAAGGTTGGCTAAACCACATTTCGTACGTGTGATAATCTACGTTCAGGACTCCAATTTTGCGTAACTCTTCCAGGTTCCAGTCGTACTCCGAAAAGTTGGTGGGGCGATACCGGTAAGCTGGCTTAGGCCCTTGGTTATTACTGGAGAAGATAGTAAGTGCATAGCCTCTGTAAACCTGGGCGCCTGTTAAAGGATCGGTGTCAAAATAATGATAGCGGCGCATATCAGCCCAGGATTCAATCAGGTTCCACCCCCAGTCACCAATATATTTTTGCAGCATAATGTCTGTCAGAGTAATGGTTGCGGCGTCTTTAACCGCAGCACTGCTCATATAAGCGTCTCTTTGTGCGAATGGAATTGCAGAGACGTTAGGTGCTGAGGTGTTGAAAAAGTTAATGAAATCGAATGTGTTCGTAATCCCAAGGCGATAAGCGGTCGCCGCCATGCTTTTATCATCTTTTCGAAAAGCAGCTTCGGCTTTTATAAACTGAAGCTCATGATAGGTCATGATAGGAAATTCCCGTTTGTTTTGAAACAAATATTTACCGGTTGAGATGGTGAAATTGGCGATGGCCAGATTTGTAATAGCACTATCGCCATACGGTGTGCTGGGTCGTTGCCTGAACAAAGGGTTCGTTGGCAATAAGGTAACTGGGTTGTTTACAGGCAGAGCCCCGGCATTGGGATCTCCTGCCCCAGGAATTAAATACCGGTATCCCCCATTTTGCGCAGGCATGTTTGTAGTAGTAGTAGATGTATCAGGACTTACTGATAACATGCCGCGGATACGTGGGTCGCGGCTGGCAGGTAAGGTATTGCCATAGAAATTGGTGCCATCAAGAAGTTGTACAATAAACCGGCTTTGGCGGCGGGTAGTAAAATTATCTCTTGCAGGCCCCGCGGGGTTGGTGTCATCATTACGGGTAGCCGAATGCACCACGTAAAAGTTGTCAGCGTTGCTGGCGAAGCTTTTATCAACATAATAAATTACCGAATCAGCATTATAGTCGGCTTTGTTAGTACGGCGGTGCCAGTTACGGGCCAGTAGGCCATACACGAATTTTGACCATTTTGTACGATCGCCTTTGTATACCTGGTCGCCCCTGCTCATGGTTGACTGGTTAGAAGCACCATCTGTACGGCTTAGGTAGGATAAAGAAACATGGCAAAGCGAGTCAATTATTTTATAAATAGTTTCCTGCGCATCATAAGCATACGTGGTACGGGTATTATCCCACGCCTGGTAAAAAGGCATAGGCCCAAAATAGTCTGTTGTTTGTTGTAAACCCCAGGCCCGCAGGGCAATAGCAGCACCTACATAATCCCACTTTTCTTCGATTATTCCTTTCTTTATAACAAGATTAATCGAGGCGCCTGGTTGTGCATAAAATTGGCGCCATAACCCGATAGCAAGAACGCCACCGGCATTACCGCCATGCACATCCCAATTATCGCCACCGACAGTGCTGCTCCAGTTTTGGGTATATTGGCCAGCTGTTATAGGGCTTATCAGCATCATAGCCGACATGGTACCCGTTACTGGTGCAAACAAAGACCCAATGTCGGGTGATTGAGGGCTTGCAGGATCACTATTCACATCCAGGTATTTCTTACATCCTGAAAGTAACAGTCCTGTAAAGGCAACTGCTGCTATAAGTTTTATATGTTTCATTGTTATTTTG
>DASQMG010000646.1:0-2244 GCA_035645595.1 Flavisolibacter sp.
ATAAGATAAGGTTTGGTTTGGGTTCCACCCATGCTGTCATGTGCAAGCATTACTTATCTGGCTACTTATCTTCCGGGCATCACCATTACCGCCGTTTTCACACGGCTTTATCAGGACAGTTGGTATGGGAGATTCCTTCGGGGGTACACAACTGTTTTCCTTGTATAAAAGGAAAGCGTACCGGTTTGTGTAGGCTACCCCTAAGTAGCGGGTGAAGGCACTTGCGGGTTGTGCTATGCTTGTCCGGTTTTGTGGGTATGGTTTTGCCTCTGTTTAAAATTGCGCACAACATTGGCAGCTGTTATCAACCTCGGCAACTAATTCTTTTCGTATTTGGATGCGCTAATGAGTAAGCTATTTAATGAAGAGGTTTGATCCGCCGTTGTCTATCTAATTCTGCAAGGATTTCACTACCGCGTTTTTAAGTGGCGTCGAGTTGTGCCACAGCACACTAAATTACCAAAAGCGGGGCTGGCGCAGTACTACAGGTCGACACAAGTAATTGAACATTTGTAACCTGTTGAACCGTCATGGTAAAATTCCCTTCCTTCGGCGAACCCCTACCTATTAGGCACAATGCAAATTCTATAACGATTACCCGCTGCGGATTTAATTCGTTAAATGAAATAGAGAAGCAGGAAGCTATTTGGGAAGCGGTGCTTTTTTACTGATACAGAGGAAGAACATAAAATTATAGCATCTCCTTAAGCAAGTCTTATCATTTCAGTCGCACCCGCTAAAATAACGTCTTTATGAACAGACGGTGTCATGATGTAGTGTTATATGACCCCTGATTCAAATTCCTTATAATCACTTAGAAGTAGTCTCACAGAGGATGGGGTAGAGTGATTGGCCTTTGTTTTACAAAGGCTTGTTTTTGTTAGCTTTGAACAATAAGCAAATTGGTATGGATACTGGCAGGACAACAGAAGGAGTTATACCCGGGTGCTTCGCTTATAAAATCAATGCATTATGTATGCAGCAATATATAGCATGTGCTATTATAACGTTCATAAAACAATGCAACAGCATCTTTCAAAACAAAATGGCGTGACTGCTTTTTGTAATCAATCAAACGCAAAAGAAATTAGCCAAAATGTATGTAAACAGCTACTATCGTCTACGATGCTTTTTATTTATTGTCAGTTTTGTGCTCGGGGTTTCTGGCATTTCAAAAGCCCAAAAAAAGACTGAGATCCTCTGGGATAATTATGGTGTACCGCATGTTTATGCTTCAACAACAGAGGGAATGTATCATGCATTTGGGTGGGCGCAAATGCAAAGTCATGCTAACCTTTTGATGCAACTCTACGGACAGGCAAGAGGCAGGGCAGCAGAATACTGGGGCGAAAAGTTCCTTCAGTCTGATAAGCAAGTACGCTTGTTTAACATACCCGACACCGCCAAACAACACTACACCAGGCAAACCGGCGAAAACAAAAGGCGCTTGGATGCTTTTGTTAAAGGGCTTAATGACTATGCTGCTCAACACCCGCATGCACTTGACTCAGGAATGAAGCAGGTCTTGCCTATCACTGTTGCAGATGTATTGGCCCATAGCACTCGTGTTATTTGCCTTGAATTTTTAGCAGGCGACGATATACGTGAAGCAATTAACATCGTCAGACCTGGATCCAATGCATATGCTATTGCACCTTCAAAGTCAGCGTCCAAAAATGCGATGTTGGTTACCAACCCACACCTTCCATGGTTTGACTACTTTATGTTTTTTGAAGCGCAATTAACTGCTCCCGGTTTTGATGCCTATGGTGTGTGTTTAGTTGGTCAGCCGGTATTAAATATTGCCTTTAATCAAAACCTTGGGTGGACGCATACCGTCAACACAATCGATGCATCGGACCGATATGAATTAACCCTGCGGGAAAGCGGGTATCTGCTTGACGGCATAACAAAAAACTTCCAGTGGAAAACCAGCCCGGTAAAGGTGCTTCAGCCTGACGGTAGTTTTAAGATAGAGTATGTTGAATTAACCTATTCCGAGCATGGTCCCGTGGTCGGTAAAAGGAACGGGAAAGCATACGCCATTCGTATCGCCGGATTAGAAAATGCGTTGCTCGCCGCACAATACCACCAGATGGCAAAAGCAAAAAACCTGCAACAGTTCGAGGCGGCGTTGAAAATGCTGCAAAACCCCATGTTTAATGTTATTTATGCAGATAAAGGCGGCAACATTTTATACCTGTTCAATGGCAATGTACCAAGGAGGAACGAAGGGGATTGGAC
>DASQMG010000647.1:0-4841 GCA_035645595.1 Flavisolibacter sp.
AAGGTCTTTTGTTCTGCGCACAATCTATATTGTACCCTTCTCCTGTTAGTTACTACTTTAGTCAATACACATGAAGTTAATCCCGGTACTGCCCAACGAGAAGGAGCGGATAGAGGCACTAAAAAGCTATGGTATTTTGGATACGCCTCCAGAGGCGGAGTACGACGCCCTTACCAGCTTAGCTTCTAAAATTTGCGGTACGCCCATCTCCCTCATTACCCTCGTTGATGATACACGGCAATGGTTTAAATCGGCCCACGGCACAGAGGTAAGAGAAACACCTCGGGAACATGCTTTTTGCACCCATGCCATACTTAATCCGCAAGAAACCCTTGTGATACCTGACCTCAGGAAGGATGAACGTTTTTGGGACAACCCTCTTGTAAGTGGGGATCCGCATGTTGTTTTTTATGCAGGCGTGCCATTAACCGACAATAACGGTTTCGCAATCGGTTCCCTTTGTGTACTAGATGTAAAGGAACACCGGTTGAATGAATTTCAACTAAATGCACTCCGGACATTAGCGGGCCAGGTAGTAACGATTATGCAACTGCAGCGGCGGAACAAAAACATACAAACATTTCAAAAACTGCTGGAGGAAAGGATCACGGAGTTGGAGGAAGCAGTAAGGTTGACGATAACAACCGCACCGGCTGTAAATCAATTAACACAAACCCTTGCTGCCCTGCAACAAAACCATGCAGCTACACTATCGGCAGAGGGAAAGGAGTTGGCTGAAAAAGCGGAGAAGACTGCGTTCCGGATTAGTGGTGTGTTAGAACAAGTAAGAGGAATGGGCTGACAGGTAGTAAACCTTCACCGCATTCCCCTTCACCAAAATATTGCTTTGATTGTACTGGATTTATTCTTTCCGGATCAAGACTGCCGTAACTTAAAAAACTCCCGAACCTTGGCTATCATTTGCGGATCGGTCAATTGTTCAGCGCTGTCAATAGAAATCTGTTTGGTGTTGAATTGTGCATCTTCTTTCAAATGGTGCTGAAATTGCTCTTGTGCTTTACCAGGACCAAAGATCAGTATCTCGTCATAATCCAGTAACAGGTTTGATACAGTTTTGTAATACTTCAGCATATCCGATTGTTTTGCATTGTTCATGCTGTGCTCGCTGCCACCACCATGTGCGCCCTTTGCCTTCACTTTATCCAATATAGTGTAGTCACTGCCTTCGTTCTCCGATGTATCGGTTATAATAAGCGCTTTCGTATTATCAAGCCAAACGCCTGCATACTGTTTTTGATTTTTTTGTTTCATAATTATATTGATGTTTTATTAAGCGACAGATAAAATCATAAAGCCACTTTCAGCCTTATAACCGAAGTGGCTTTATAACCAGTTAATATGTTATTGATGCATTGCTCTTATTGTTGTACGCATTTCTTCCAGTTCGGCTAATTGCTTTTGCTTTTTTTGTAGCTGCGAGGTTAGCTTATCAATTTTTTTCTTTTGGCCGTTTACATTGCCCTTTGCATCATCTGCATCTTCGGCATCATTCAACGCTTTCTTTGCTTTCTTCTTGGCGCTTTTAGCATCATCTAAGTCGCCATTGGTAGCCTTATAAGCCTGATCGCTGCTTTTTTGAGCTGTACCCTGGGCCTCTGACACAGCTTTGTCCGCTTTTGAATTATAGCCCGGCAAATTGTTTTGTGCAATAGTAAGTTTGGAGGTCAGTTCTGCAATATCATTGCTAACCTCTACCCATTCTTTATTGAGCTTAACAGTGTCTGCGCCTGTTTTGTATTTTTGGGAGAGAGCAGGCAATGTGGCCATCATAAATAGCAGTACAAACAAGTAGAACATGTTCTTTTTCATTTAACTAGTTTATTGATTGAGTTGTAGAAAACCTCTAATGAAGTAAATGGAAGACGAGAAAGTAGGGGAGGCAACTACCATGCCCCGTGTTGCTGAAAACGTTAATATGAGCTTTTACACTACTTACGTTCACAATACATAAGGGAAAAGCACATCACAACTGCGAGGGAAGCCGGCGCTGCTTTGGTGCTAACAAAGACTTTTTAATAGATTGGGAATATACTATTCATATTCACTGGGTGCGATGCATTCCTGCCAGTACTCCACTATTTTTTTAATAGTAAGCTCTAAAGCCTGCATGGACGTAGGTTTAATAAAAAATCCCTGCACCGACATGGAATAAGCGTCAACAACCGCTTGCCTGTTTGCGCCGGTGGTAAAAAACAAGTAAGGGATACATTTTGTTTGTAACTTTTCGTTCGTAAAAACTTTACTTCTCAGTTCAAAGCCATTTATGCGAGGCATGTTGATATCTGATAAGATTAAAAAAGGCTGTACATCAGATTGATCCAAGAATTGAAAGGCCTCATTGCCATCAGCGTAAAAAATGATCTTATTGGGATAATTCAGTTTTTTAAATATCTCTGTTAGAATTTCCTGATCATCCATATCGTCTTCGATAATAACAATAGGCCCTTTTTTGTTCATAGTTAATATGGTTGAATTAGAAAGATACTGGTAATGGGCGAAAAGTGAAAAAAGTAGAGCCAGGCTCTGCATACAGTGCAAGCCTGTCGGTGCCATTACTACTACTTCGGCGGTCTCTGCTTTATCTGTAAAAAGCTAAAATGATGGATTATGTAATATAAAAGCCCACTAATGAAATTATAAGCTTATTTTTGTTTTGCAAGCGGTTAATTCTTCGCCTCGTTGTATCGTGTCAATTTCGTTTTATTTAGATTTTTACTTTAGTTAGTTTTAATTTTTATTCAATTATCTCGATTCATTATTTCGATTTTCAGAATTAACTCTTGCAATTAGGGCAGTGTAAAAGCTGCCCTTTTTTATGCACATATCTTAATGATACTTTTAAAGAAAGTACTGTTGCAGTGAAATTTTACCCGGAAAGGATTGATTATTGTACTATTCCTACTATGCCATTCTCTAAGGGTAAGAAAAAAGCAACGCTGATCTTTTCATCAATTATTGACCTGTCTCAATTTAAGAACGAATGCTCCTGTGATGATTTTTATGTAGAAAGGGATAACCTGCTAATGGTGGGGATGTTTACAGAAGAGCAGCTTCAAGTAGCTAATTATACATATGGCGCTACCTGCCAGCTAGAGAACGGATCAATAGACGCACAGTAATCAACAGTTGCTTTTATCGGGTCTTGTCTTCCCCAAAAGGTGCATCTTTTTCATGGTGTTCTGTCTTGTATTACCTTGGTTACTTAAGCTGCCTCGATAATTTTTTGTTTTGTTTAATTAAGCCATAAAGATGGTGTACCCCTGCAACAATTTTCCCAGAGGTTTGGGGTTTATAATTTCTCCCCGCACTGCTTACAATATACGGCATCACCATCGTGCCCCTCTAATCCACAGGCCGGGCAGGTTTCGTGCTGGTGTTTTTTGTTGCGTGCCGACAGTGCCATTTCGGTAGTGACAATCCCGGTGGGCACAGCAATAATTCCATAGCCGATGAACATAATAAATGAAGCGATGAATTTACCGAGCGGCGTTACCGGCGATATATCGCCATAACCAACGGTAGTAATGGTAACAATAGCCCAGTAGATACTTTCGGGGATGGAAGTAAAGCCGTTTTCACTGCCTTCTACCAAATACATTACCGAGCCCAGAATGATTACAAGCATTAGCACCACCAGCATAAAAATGGAGATCTTTTTCAGGCTTCCCCTCAGTGCCGAACTAAGGAACTGCATTTCTGTAAGAAAATGAGACAGTTTGAAAATCCGGAAGATCCGTAGCAGCCGCAAGGCCCGAAACACCAATAAGGATTGAGCACCTATATAAAAAATACTGAGGTAGGAGGGAATGATGGCCAACAGATCAATAATGCCTAAAGTAGACGTGACGTATTGCCATGGTTTTTTAATACAAATAAGCCGAAGAATATATTCGATGGTAAACAGAATGGTTAAGGCCCACTCAAGATGAAAAAACAAGCGGCCATATTGCTGGTGCAGGCTTTGAATACTATCCAGCATCACTATTACAATACTGGCAAGGATGAAAAAGAGCAACGAGATATCGAATAGCTTACCAGAGGTAGTATTACTCTCGTAAATGACTTCGTGCAATCGTGCCTGCCAGGTAAGTTTGTTTTGCATGCCTGCCTATAAATATTGGGCAGGAAGCCTTTCGATGTTGCCGGCTTCGTCTGATATAACAAGATAACTACTAAGCCCTTTAGTTTCGGCAATAAGCTTTTTAGAAACTTTTTGCAAAGCCTTTTCCATAGCTGCTGTTAATTCTCTATGCTGTAGCAAAAGCTGTATATTTTTTTCAGTTGTTCCCATAACTCTAAATTATACACTAATAATTTTCCTTCCAATTCCCCTTCTGCGGCAGGCTCAGGAGGCAAATCTACATCCTTATACAAAAACAAGTGGTCTACGATAGCATTGTGGGGAAAGAAGTTTTGGAGCCGGCTTCCTATTCTTTCAATTACATCCGGCGGAATATGATGTCCTCCTTTGCTTACGCTAAGCTTTACCCTTTCTTTGGCCATTTCTGCCGTAGGCAAACAAAAGAAATAAAGAACCACATCGCAGCCCAATAACTGCGCCTGTCTTACCAGGTTCCAATAGAAGCCAATGGCCAGTATGGTTTCATTAGCAAAGATTTCTTTGTTAGGGAGCCGTTCCTGAATTTGAGTCAGCATGATTCTTCCGGCCTGAAACGCCGCTGTTTCCGGATTAGCCGGCGAGAGTTAAGCAGCTATGATATCAGTATTGCTAGAAAGGGGAGTGCCAAAAACATCGGGCCACAAAAAACGCTGCTGCTGTTTTACCTGCACCATTTGGGCCGGATATAATGTATAACGTT
>DASQMG010000648.1:0-21344 GCA_035645595.1 Flavisolibacter sp.
TTAATCTTTTCCAAAACTGCTGGCTATCATCATAACTCTATTCCGAATGGCATAGAGGCGATTAAAAAAATCGGGCTGCAAAATAATTTTACTGTGGACACCACAACCGATTCCACACTGTTTACGCAAAAGAATCTAAAACAATATGCAGCCGTTATTTTTTTAAACACCACAGGCAATGTTTTGGATACGCTGCAGGAAGGGGCTTTCAAAAACTATATTCAAAAAGGCGGAGGTTTTGTGGGAGTGCATGCAGCTACCGATACAGAATATGGGTGGCCCTGGTATGGAAAAATGGTTGGTGCCTATTTTGAAAGCCATCCTAAACAACAAAGAGCCAAATTAAATATTATGGATGCTACGCATCCTGCTACAAAAGATTTACCTAAAGAATGGATGCACTTCGACGAATGGTATAATTTCAAAAATCTTAATGAAGATGTGCACGTATTAATCAAGATAGATGAGAGCTCTT
Source organism: Flavisolibacter sp. (assembly GCA_035645595.1). Taxonomy (GTDB): domain Bacteria; phylum Bacteroidota; class Bacteroidia; order Chitinophagales; family Chitinophagaceae; genus Flavisolibacter. The sequence goes on from DASQMG010000648.1 coordinate 476, forward strand.
ACACAGGTGGGAAAAATGGCGACAATCATCCAATGGCCTGGTGGCATGCCTATGAGGGAGGCCGCGTTTTTTACACGGCGCTTGGCCATACTGAAGCTTGCTATACAGATGACTTATTTTTGAAGCACCTAACGGGCGGCATTTTGTACGCTATAGGAAAGAAAAAAAAATAGGAAGGGGAAAGGTCTTTTCGTTTGCTTTGTCAACACATTGAATCCTATTTTTCCATAGATTACAACTTATTTATTGCTATGACAACAAAGTTTATTTTCTTAGGCTGCTTCTTCTTATGCATGATAGATGCACAGGCCCAGCAAAAGGCAAAACCGCAGGACACAGAATTTTATACACCCGTTCCTAAAATTGTGACCCCTGCTAAAACGGCTCTTGATGCCCCTTCTGATGCTGTTGTTTTATTTAATGGTACTTCAGCTGACCAATGGGTAAGTGCTGACAGTGCGGCCGGCCCGGCAAAATGGATAGTACAAAACGGCGTGCTGAAAGTAAATAAAGCAGCAGGCGACATTCAAACCAAAGCTTCATTTTTGGATTATCAGCTTCACCTTGAATGGCGAGTGCCTGAAAATATTACCGGAACCGGACAGGCCCGGGGTAACAGCGGTATTTTCTTGGCTTCCGTTTTTGGGGGTGGTTACGAAATCCAGATTCTGGATAATTACAATAATAAAACCTATACGAACGGGCAGGTAGGAAGCGTATACAAACAGCACGTACCGTTAGCCAATCCGCTACATCCGCCGGGAGAGTGGCAGGTGTACGATATTATATGGACGGCACCCCGATTTAAAAAAGACGGTAGCCTGGATTCCGCCGCCCGTGTCACTGCATTACTCAACGGAGTAATAGTCCTAAATAACGTAGCGTTGAAAGGAAGAACAGAATATATTGGACAGCCAAGTTATAAAGCGCATGGTGCCGCACCAATACGACTTCAGTCTCACGGAGATCCAAGCGAACCAATTAGTTTTCGCAACATATGGTTGCGTGCTTTATAATTTTTTATAAAACACTCTTCACAACGATATTATATGTCATAAAAAAACCTCCAAACGGAGGTTTTTTTATTTTACATACCTTTTAATTTCTTTTCTGTTTCCACCTTCTTCATAAAGGCGCCGGTATCATCATCTGAGTACATCCCGTAGGCATCCATCAATGTTCCCTTCGCACCATCGGCTGCTTCAATGGCATATAAGATACTCATATCATCCGGATCAGTGATTCCTTCAAAACGGTAGAAGTTCGCGGTCTTTATATCGCCTGCTTTGTATTTTTTCTTCGTAGTCAGGCTTACTAATTTATCCTTCTCCACCCTGAACTGCTCCGTATAACCGTGCTTTTCCAATTTGGCCATCAGGTTTTCTTCATTATTCATAAACGTGAGCCGGTCGTTGCTTTCACTATATTCACCCGTCCGGTTATCGCTCGTGTTACCTTTTAATTTGGTATCTGAATTTTGTTCCATGGTTTTGTTGTTTGAGTTTATCGTACACTTATTGTGCCTATTGAAGCTGATGCGTAAAAAATCATCTGATTGTGGAAAAGCGCATAGCGGTTAGAAAATAATACCCGCATTGTGGGGTATTATTTGATAAAAAATTCTCATACTTGCGTCCTTTCTGTAACCTCTCTTCTGCTTATGCGTAATTATTACCCACTTCTTCCATTGCCTTTTTAACCTCTTTTACCAACCTTTTTAGTTTCTCGGCAAAGTGCGATATTTCGGTCGTCATTCGCAGCCGATTTTGAGAGTTGTCACGACCATGTACCGAATCTACTATCCGTCATGGAAATAGTTTTTAATAAGAGATTTATAATTTATCATGTTCATAGAAAAGAAACATGTTTTATGATGACAGTTTTCTACGATACCATTCATTCGGCCTTTTGCAGGACCAGTTGTTGCTCACGCTCTCTTTTCTGATATTTGGAAATAAGTTCGGTTACGGCCGAAACATTATCAATGAGCACCACGAGGACGGAACCCGGCTTGCCCTCTTTTAATACCTGTTCCACTGCTTCGCATTCGCTGCTATAGTAAGAGATGGGTTTGCGGGCATCTATCTTATGTATCCCTATGCTTAATAGCCGGTCTATTTCATCATAAGTACGACCACGCATGTCATTGTCATGCCGGATGATAATTTCATCAAAAATCTTGGCAGCCTCTTCGCCCAATGCAGAAATATCTTCATCCCGCCTATCACCCACGCCGGTTATAACACCTACTTTATTGCCCTCAAACGTTTTAATAAACTGGCCTAATGCTCTTACCCCATGAGGGTTATGGGCATAGTCAAGAATCACGGTAAATTCATTGAATTCAAAAATATTGATCCGTCCGGGAATGCTTTCCTGTGATGGAATAAAGGAACGAAGCGCTGTGCGTATAATGCCTAATTTAATTTTAGAAGTATAAGCTCCCAACGATGCAGCCAGTGCATTAGCAATATTAAAATCTGCTTTGCCTCCAAAAGTAATAGGGATATTTACTGCTTCCTCAATAGGAATAAAATGATTGCCTATGCGTAACAGCAGATACCCGTTTTCATAAATAGCAGCCAGTCCTCCGGCAGCACAATGTTCTTCTATGCGGGCACTGTTTGCGTTCATGGAGTAGAGCGCTATTTTACCTTTAACGTTTTCCCTCATAGCATAGACGAGGTCATCGTCTGCATTTAAAACCGCGTAACCACCGGCATGAACCGTTTCGGGTACCACGGATTTTACCCGTGCCAGTTTTTCAATCGTATCGATCCCTCCAAGCCCGAGATGGTCTTCGGCAACATTGGTAACAATAGCGCAGTCGCACTGATCAAAGGCAACGCCGGCGCGCAGAATGCCGCCACGGGCTGTTTCCAAAACTGCAAACTCAACTGCACTGTCGCGCAAAACCAACTGCGCTGAATGCGGACCGGAGCAATCGCCCTGCAGCACCAGTTCATCATTGATATAAACCCCGTCTGTTGTAGTAAAGCCAGTAACATACCCTGCTTTTTTTACGATATGCGCCATCAGTCTTGTGGTCGTTGTTTTTCCGTTGGTACCCGTAATCGCAATAATGGGAATGCGCCCTTTATCGTTTGGAAACAGCATGTCTATAACCGGAGCAGCTACATTACGTGGTGTGCCCATTGTTGGTTCAAGATGCATTCTAAAGCCCGGCGCAGCATTTACTTCCAGCACAGCCCCGCCATTTTCCTTTAATGGCACTGCTAAACTGGGTGCCATCACATCAATACCACAAATGTCCAGGCCGATATTGCGGGCAATGCGTTCGAAACACGAAATATTGTACGGATGCACTTGATCCGTCACATCGGTGGCGGTACCTCCTGTACTTAAATTGGCGGTAGGTTTCAAATGTAGTTCTTCGCCATCGGGTAAGATGGTGCCTACATTGTAATTTTTCTTTTTAAGCAATTCTATAGTCACCTCGTCAACCTTAATTTCGGTAAGTGCATTATCATGGCCGGTCCCTCTTCTTGGATCCTGGTTTTCTATGTCTATCAACTGTTGTATCGTATGTTCTCCATCGCCTGTAACGCTGGCCGGCGTTCGTAAAGCAGCTGCCACGAACTTGTTATTAACAACAAGCACCCGGTAGTCGCAGCCTTCGATAAACTTTTCGACAATTACATCTTCGCCCCACTTTTTTGCCCGGTGAAAAGCACAAACCGCATGCTCCCAATCTAAAATATTGATGGTAGCTCCTTTGCCATGATTGCCATCAAGTGGCTTAATTACTATAGGATACCCAATAGACTCTATCGCCTCCTTCAGGTTTTCTTCACGGTCCACTACGTCACCAAAAGGCACAGCCAGATTCGCCGCCTGCAACAATTTTTTTGTCTGTTCTTTGTCGCCTGCTATCTCAACTGCCAGTGAACTGGTATGCGAAGTAATTGTTGCTTCGTAGCGGGTTAGTTTGGAGCCATATCCTAATTGTACCAGCGAGTTATTGTCAAGGCGCATAACGGGGATACCACGTTTTCTTGCTTCATCGGCAATAGACCCGGTGCTGGGCCCCAGTTTGTATTTAAACCACAACCGTTTTATTTCTGCAATATCTTTTTGCACATCATAGGGTTCGTTATTTATTAATGCCTCTGCAACTCTGATAGCTGCTGATAAAGCATAGCGTCCTTCCTCTTCTTCGCCATATTCGAATACTACATGATATACACCTTCCTCCCCGGTGCCTCTCGTTTGTCCGAACCCAAGCTCTATCCCTGCTAAATTTTGTAATGCAATCGCAATGTGTTCTATTACATGGCCCATCCATGTTCCCGTTTTTACCCTCTCAAAAAAACCGCCGGGGTTCCCCACACTACACCTGTGTTCGTAGAGGGAAGGCAACAATTGTTGGATTCGTTCCAGGAATCCTGGTATTGCGTCTGTCGGTTTATATTCCAGCTCTTCTAAATCTAAGGTGGCCTGAATAAGTTTGTGCCGCCTGATTGACCAGTAATTCGGGCCGCGCAGCACTTTTACATCACGAACTTTCATATAACTAACATTTTGTGTAAAGAATAGTATGAGAAATTTTGTACCACAATTGGTCCGTTGCTGAACAAAAGTTTTCAACGGGCATGGCACTATTTTGCATACCCCTATTGCATGCAGTATCCCAAAGGTTATCTAATAGCGATAGGTGGTGCTGAAGACAAAGGCACTGATGCAGAAAAAGAAAAGCAAAACAGTTTAGACTTCTTTAAGCAAGGCATCCTAAACGAAATCGTTGAACTGGCAGGGAAGAAAGGAGCTCCTAAAATTGAAGTGGTAACCACAGCATCCTCTATCCCTGATGAAGTGGCGCAGGTGTATAAGAAAGCATTTCGCAAACTGGGTTGCGTTGAGATTGGACATTTAAAAATTACAAAAAGGGAAGAGGCTGATTCCAGGAAAGTCATTGAACGGCTGGAAAAATGCAATTGCATTCTGCTTTCGGGTGGCGACCAGTTACGCCTTAGTTCTGTATTGGGTGGCACCGAATTTCTTGACATTATACGTGGACGCTATCAATCCGAGCCCTTTGTAATTGCGGGCACAAGTGCTGGTGCGGCCGCCATGAGTAACACCATGATTTACGGTGGTGATGAAACTAAGGCCTATCTAAAGGGAAAGATTGATTTAAGCATTGGCCTCGGCTTTCTGCAGGAAGTAATAATTGATACCCATTTCGATGCCCGCGGGCGGTTTGGAAGATTAGTGCAGGCGATTGCCGCACAGCCCGGAGCTGTGGGTATAGGACTGGACGAAGACACTGGGGTAGTGGTTGAAAAAGGGCACTTATTACGGGCTATTGGGAGCAGCAGTGTTGTAGTAGTGGATGGATGCAACATTAATCATAATAACATCGCCGATATAAAAACTAGCATGCCTTTATCGGTTAGCAATATTGTTGTTCACATTATGACTAACTCCGACGTATTTGATATTAGCACACGAGAGTTCACCGGCGTGACCTTCTCGCACCACGTTGATTAGCCAGCAGTAGTGTCCGTAAATTTAATAGTTCGATATAATCATTTATACAAGTGCGCGCCATAACCTGGAAAGCAGGCGGGTCTTTCTTCTCCGCGCAGGTGTCAACAAACAATAAGCGTGATAAAAACATACTTTAGAAAAATGCTGTTGCACTACTTTACTACGACAAATATGCGGGCGTAAATTTTTAATTCTAAAGTGTTATACCTACCACCTACATTCCTCCGAAGAGGTAAGGCTACATTTTTACTTGGCATATTTTTATTAGCAGCGGCATTATGATGAATAAAATTGCGATTGCCGTGCATGGCGGCGCGGGGCCGGATTCCGAATTTATAAAGCAGCACCAGAAGGAATATGAGCAGGGTGTACAAGAGGCTATGGACGCAGGCTACAAGGTATTGGAAAACGGCGGAAGTGCACTGGATGCAGTGGAAGAAGCAGTGAATCATCTGGAAGATAATCCATTGTTTAACGCGGGCAGAGGGTCGGCTTTGAACAAAAAAGCCGAAGTAGAAATGGAAGCTTCTATTATGAATGGTGCGAACCTGAAATCAGGTGCCGTGGCAATTGTAAAAAATGTAAAGAACCCTGTAACCCTGGCAAGGGCCGTCATGGAAAAAACAGAGCATGTTTATATTGGAGATTTGGGTGCGTTGGAAATAGCCACTCATATTGGCCTGACAGTTATGCCTGATGCTTATTTTATTACAGACCATGCATTTGAACAATACAGCGAGGCTGTGAAGGAAGCGGATAACACAATGGAAGAAGCAGGTGAATATAAAACTAAACAAAGAACTCACGGAACGGTGGGCGCTGTTGCACTTGATAAAGAAGGCAACATAGCAGCGGCCACCTCTACAGGAGGAACGGAAAATAAATCGGCGGGCAGAATTGGTGACAGCTCGATGGTGGGTGCCGGTTCGTATGCCAACAACAAAACATGTGCAGTCTCATCAACCGGCGACGGTGAAGTACTGATACAAAATGTAATAGCATTTCACGTATCATCATTAATACAATATAAAGGCCTGAACTTGAAAGACGCTTGTCATTACCTGATGCATGAAGAATTAAAGGATGCGGAGGGGGATATAGGAATTATTGCGCTGGATGCAGCAGGAAACATCGCCATGGAGTTTAATTCGGAGCGTATGCACCGAGGTTATAAGACAAGTAATGGCGAGCAGTTCGTAGCCAATTACCCCTGATAATTTATAGGTGCAGGTAATACTCTCTTAACAGCGAGGAGAACTCATATGTGTACTTTTCCCGATTATCTTTTATAGAAATATTCCCTGTGAATAATTCCCCTTTCGAGTGCGATCCCTGTACCATAAGTCTAAACGGTGTATGGACTATGGATTGCTTTACAGCTACTTTTTTATGCAGATGCAGATCCAACTCCGCTAAAAGCGTTTCCAGGTACTCCCATCTCTTGGCAGGAAGCAAAAGGTAGAAAAAACCATCTTTGGCAAGATATGTTTTTACAAATTTCAGCAAGGCTTCCAACTTTAATCCATCGTCATGATGTGCCAGGTTTTTGCTTTGTTTGACCGATTTTAGATCACCTTCATAAAAGGGCGGATTTGATAAAATGACATTATATTTTTTCGTTGGTATCCACTGACCCACGTCTTCATTCCAGACAGTAATTCGCTCTTTCCATGGTGAGGCTGCTACATTTTCTCCGGCCTGCTGTGCTGCCTCATTATCAATCTCGACCGCATCAATTTCACTGTTGTTTTTCTGAGCTGCCATTAGTGATAAAAGCCCGGTACCTGTTCCAATATCTAACAATTGCGGATATTGGACTTTGGAAGTCTGCAGTTCGTGAGCACACCATGCTCCAAACAAGCAACTGTCGGTTGTGACCTTCATGGCACAACGGTCATGGTAAATTGTAAATTGTTTGAATTGAAAGTACGTATTTGCCAATGTGAAAAGATGAAGTTATGACCCGAATTGGTTAACCTACAAATGCAAACGCTCTACTTATCCTCCCAACTTGCCCTTGCAGAAGCGGTAACAGAAAGCGCCGCAAAGTCGCCGGCTAAATATTTATGGTATGCTGCAATACCAATCATCGCGGCATTATCGGTGCAATACTCGAATGCCGGAACAAAGCTTTGCCAGCCGTTTTCGAGGCACATCTTTTCGAACCCTTTTCGAAGAGCGCTATTGGCGGATACACCACCTGCAATGCATAAATCTCCTATACCTGTTTGCAATGCTGCTTTTTTATATTTCTTTAGTAAGATATTAATGATCGTATATTGAATAGACGCACAGAGGTCAGGCAAATTTTCTTGTATGAAACGCTCATTTTCTTTTGCCTTTTTTTGTAAAAAATATAAGATAGATGTTTTCAGTCCGCTGAAGCTAAAATTCAGATCGGGCATTTGTGGTTCGGCAAACCTGAAACGGGCCGAATCGCCCTTCTGCGCATATTTATCAATCATAGGTCCGCCAGGGTAAGGAAGGCCCAGCATTTTTGCTGATTTATCAAAGGCCTCGCCGGCAGCATCGTCTACCGTTTCCCCTATCACTTTTAAATCGGAAGCACTATTTACCAAAACAATCTGCGTATGGCCACCACTTACCGTTAAGCATAAAAAGGGAAACGACGGTTTTCTTTCCGGTATCAGGTTAGCCAGTACATGGGCTTGCATGTGATGCACGGCAATCAATGGCTTGTCTAAGGCCAGGGCAAGCGATTTTGCAAAGCCGCTTCCCACCAGTAAAGAACCAATCAAACCCGGTGATTCTGTAAAAGCAACGGCATCGATATCGCTCATTACCACACCAGCCTCCCTCAAGGCAACATCTACTACCGGAACGATGTTTTGCATGTGGGCACGGCTGGCTAACTCAGGTATCACGCCGCCGTATTTTTGGTGCACCACCTGGTTAGCGATATAATTAGATAAAATCTTTCCATTCCTGCAAACCGAAGCCGACGTATCATCGCAGGAGGATTCTATGGCAAGAATAGTTGACAAGCTCAATAATTGATTGGTAAAAAATACAAAGCTAACCAACAAAGTTAGCCGATTGACAAATCAGCTTCGTATGGCTACGACCGGGTCAAGCTTCGATGCCCTTATAGCCGGAATCATTCCGGCTAAAATGCCCGCCGCAATACAAATGAATATAGCAATGGCAATAATCCCTGGCGATAAATAAATGGGAAAGTCGAAAGCAGCAGTGGCAACTTTTGTGAGAATAAAAACCAGGAATAATCCAATGAACCCGCCCAGGATGCACAGGAACGCGGACTCCACTAAAAACTCGGTGAGGATAACATTCTTTTTAGCCCCGATAGCTTTCTTTAAACCAATTTGTGCCGTTCTTTCTTTCACGGTAACGAACATGATATTAGCCACACCAAATATGCCTACTATGAACGAGAGCCCCCCGATTATCCATCCGCCTAAGTTTACGCTTACAAAAGCCTTGCTCATTACTTCGCTAAAATCCGCTACATCATTTAAGGCAAAATTATCGTCTTCCGCAGGACTTAACCGTCGTACTGCCCGCATGGTTCCTTTTAAATCATCCTGTAGAACCTTGCTTGTAATTGCCTCTTTTGCCTGAACTAAAATCAGGGGGTCGGCCCTTCTTTCATCCATAATCGTACGGGCATAACGGTAGGGCATCAATACACATTCATCAAAGCCCCAACCACCAATCAGCTGGCTGCCTTGTTTTTTCATAACGCCTGTTACCCTTGCCTGTTGGCCTTTTACGCTAATTGTTTTATTAAGAGCAAGCGCCGCGTTTCCGAATAAATTTTCTGCCAGGGTAAAACCGATAACGACTATAGGTACGCCCCTGGAAAATTCGGCTTCGCTCAGGAATCTTCCGTACATAATTTCAACCGGCTGTATATTGGTAAAGTCTTCGCTTATGCCATAGATCCTGATTCGACCGGCTATGTTGGCGCCTCCTTCCACCGCTGCAAGGGTGCTGATTTTGAACGCTGCAAATTTTGCGGTAGTGGTACGCGCCTTTATTTCCTCAAGCTCATTATAGCGGGGTACCGGACGCTTTACATACTTCCAAAAAGGATAATCAGTGCCAGTTGCATACTCCCATTTGTCGATGTAAATGGTGTTCGTCCCTAATGACTTTATCTCGGACTGAAGGTTCTGTTCTAAGCTGCTTACCGTAGCAAGAACGCTGATAATACAAAAAATACCGATCGTGATACCAAACAGCGAGAGAAAGGTGCGCAGCTTATTTTTTATCAGCTCTGAGAGAGCCATCTTAAAACTGTTAAACACGATTGCAAAAAAAGGCCGCATAAAACAAATGTAGGTGTAATTGCGTGTTGAAAACTTTTGTAAGCCACCATTACCCCACTGCTTGTACAAAAGTTTATTTGCTTAATTTCGGCACTTGTCGGTACCTATCAAATACTATTATAAACGAATTCTGCAGTTGTTACATGACTAAAATTCTTTTGATCGATGATGATCCTGACGTTCGTATGGTGATGAGCAGGGCGCTGAGCAAGCAAGGTTACGAAGTAGACACTGCTTCGCGGCGCGAGGAGGCTCTTGCAAAACTAGCGGTTGCTCTTCCCTCACTTATATTGTTGGATGTCCTGTTGTCAGGCACGGATGGGCGGGAGCTTTGCAGGGAAATTAAGGCTGATAAAAAAACGCAGGCGATACCGGTAATTATGTTGTCAGGTCACCCGGGTGCTGCCGCTTCCCGGTTTGAAAATTATGGCGCCGATGATTTTATTGCAAAGCCTGTGAACATAGAGGCGCTTCTGGAAAAAATGTCGAACCAAATGAGTGATATCAAATAAAAGCCCCCGCTTTAACCAGGGGCTCTGTTCTTTGGTGATCAAGGGCTAACTTTCATCGGGTCGTTCTCTGTCATTGCGCTCGTCTTCCGCATTATTCCTGTCTCTATTGTTTTTATAAGGTTCCCGGAACTGTTCATAGTTCATTCCTTCAAAGCCATTACATTCCTGGTAATGACTTTCGGCCGCAGTATCCCGGCTTCTTTCGTTGCCTTCATTTTCTCTACTTCTCCTGGCCTGCGGCATAGCGTTTAAAATTTCATTTCCCTTGTTGTGTAAAAAATAGTACCAGAAAAAGGCATTTAATAAATTAACCTCATTATCAGCCCTCGCCTTTTTAATTATGTTCAAAATAGGCGACAGAAAGAAAAATCGATTTTACCTGATCGCAGCTTTAACTAAGCTTTATTTTTTATTAACACAAACTGTGGAGTGACGTTGTTGCGTATTTTCAACACAATGATGATTGAGGTATTTAAACCACCCTTTAGTTGAGTTCACACTGTTACCTGTACTTTTGCCAGCGCAAAAACTGAAGTTGAAATATCGGTGAGTTTCAGTTAACGACGCCGTTGGTGGAATGTCGTACCGGCTTTGGTTTTCGCATCTAAAATCCATTTGTTATTGGGGAAGCATCATTTTGTTCTATGAAAGGAATAAGTTACAAGATCGTAATTGCCTTTTCACATTTGCTAATTTTCAAATTTTGACAGTAATTCATGAAGTACCAGAACGAAATACAAAAGCGCCGCACTTTCGCCATCATTTCTCACCCCGATGCGGGCAAGACAACACTTACCGAAAAGTTCCTGCTCTTTGGTGGCGCTATACAAGTGGCTGGCGCGGTAAAAAGTAATAAGATTAAGAAGGCTGCAACATCGGATTTTATGGAGATAGAGCGGCAGCGTGGTATCTCGGTGGCAACTTCTGTAATGAGTTTTGAATATGAGGGAGCTTTGATTAACCTGCTGGATACACCTGGCCATAAAGACTTTGCAGAGGATACCTACCGTACATTAACGGCAGTGGACAGCGTTATTCTTGTAGTAGATAGCGTGAACGGGGTAGAGGAACAAACCCGTAGGCTTATGCAGGTGATTGCAATGCGCAAAACGCCGGTTATTGTCTTTCTCAATAAAATGGACCGCGATGGTAAACAGCGGTTCGACTTACTGGAAGAGATTGAGAAAGAACTTTCAATATCCCTGCACCCGATGACCTGGCCAATTAACCAGGGTAAAGATTTTAAAGGTGTATACGATTTGCATAATAAAAGTGTCAGGTTATTTACTGCCAATACTAAAGCCACCGACGAGGACACGATCTCCATATCGGATTTATCTACCCCTGTACTAAATGAGAAGCTGGGCGACCGGGATGCAGAAACCCTTCGCGAAGATGTGGAGCTGATAGACGGGGTGTATGGTGAGTTGGATAAAACGACATACTTGAGCGGTGAGGTGGCACCAGTATTTTTCGGGAGTGCCATCAACAACTTTGGTGTAAAAGAGATGCTGGATACATTTATCCGCATTGCCCCCGTGCCCAAAGAACGGGATACAAATAAGCGCAAAGTGGCCGTTGGCGAAGATCAGTTCAGTGGTTTCATCTTTAAGATACATGCTAACCTCGACCCGAAACACCGCGATAGAATTGCTTTTCTCAGGGTGTGTTCAGGCCGGTTTGAGCGCAACAAGTATTTTCATCATGTACGGCTTGATAAAGACGTACGGTTCTCTAATCCCTATTCTTTTTTAGCCCGCGAAAAAAATGTAGTGGATGATGCTTACCCAGGTGATGTGGTAGGGTTGTTTGATACAGGCAATTTTAAAATAGGGGACACCCTTACCGAGGGCGAAGACTTTTTCTTTACCGGAATTCCAACTTTTTCACCGGAGATTTTTAAAGAAGTGGTTAACAAGGACCCGATGAAAACAAAGCAGTTGGAGAAGGGCCTGCTGCAATTAACAGATGAGGGTGTGGCGCAACTGTTTACCCAGTTTGGTGGTAATAAAAAAATAATTGGATGTGTAGGTGAACTACAATTCGAGGTGATTCAATACCGTCTCCTGCATGAATACGGCGCATCAGTTGTGTTTAACTCGCTGCCTTTTTTTAAAGCCTGCTGGCTAACAAGCAACGACCCTAAAAAGCTGGATGATTTTATTAAATTCAAAGGTTCCAACGTCGCACTGGATAAAGACGGCCAGTTAGTTTACCTGGCGCAAAGCGAGTGGTTCCTAAACACAGAGCGCAGCAATAATCCGGACATTGAATTCCATTTTACCAGCGAAGTGCATAAATAGAATACAGGATTCAGGAGGTAAAAATCAAAGCTATTCTTGTTTTTTGACCCCTGTATTCTGGCTCTTGTCTCCTTACCTTCGCTTCCATGAAATTGGATATTCTTGCCATAGGCTCTCACCCCGACGATGTAGAGTTAGGCTGTTCCGGTACACTTATCAACGAAATAAGGCAAGGTAAGAGGGCTGGGATACTAGATTTAACACAAGGCGAACTGGGCACCAGAGGTACAATTGAAACCCGTTACCAGGAAGCCGCAGATGCCGCAAAAATTATCGGTATTTCTGTTCGTGAAAATTTAAGAATGCGGGATGGGTTTTTCCAGAACGATGAAGCGCATCAATTGCAGGTAATAAAAATTCTTCGCAAGTACCAGCCTGAAATAGTTTTCGCTAATATACTGGAAGACCGGCACCCTGACCATGGGCGGGGTGGATGGCTGGCTTATGACGCTTGTTTTTTTTCTGGTTTACGACAGGTAAAGACTACCGGCGATGACGGTATAGAACAGGAAAGATGGCGGCCTAAAATGCTGCTTCATTATATTCAAGACCGCTTTTATGAACCCGACCTTATCATTGATGTTTCTGATGTTTGGGAACAACGTATGGAGGCAGTGAAAGCCTACCGTACCCAGTTCTTGCCGGATGGTAGTAAAGACCCCCAAACTTATATTTCATCTCCTGCATTTACCGAAGCCCTTATAGCCCGGGCTAGGCTTCTGGGCAAACGAATAGGAGTGAGGTATGCAGAAGGATTTGTATCAAAGAAAGACATTGGTGTGAGGAGTTTGGACGCTCTGGTGTTAAATGAGACATAGAGATGTTATACACAAAATGGAAGTAGGATTAATAGCGCTCTGAAATTTTTTGAAAGTTGGTCTATCTACTTTGTATCCGGCGGCTCTATATTATTGTCTTTTTTTATTTTCTCCTGTACAGCCGTGCTTTTGGACCTGAATACCGGCCACTGCATTGGACTCCTTTTTGGTTGTTCATCGCCAAGCAAAACGCCCCATTGCCTTAAATTATTTGTACGGTCGAAAATGATCTTTAAAACCGCAATCACCGGGAGTGAAAGAAACATGCCCGAAACGCCGGCTAAGGCCCCGGCTACAATAACGCCCACTATGGTCGCTAAGGCATTTATCTTAACCTTGGAACCTACAATGCGGGGCATTAATATATTATTATCCAAAAACTGAACAAACGCAATGGTTCCAAGAACAACGAATATGGGCCATACTTCTTGAGTAGATGAAATTGTAAGAACTACACCTATCAGGTTTCCGATCAGTGCGCCCACATAAGGGATCAGGTTTAGGACCGCAAAAATGGCCCCGATTAAAATAGCATGTTTTATACCTACAACCAGTAAGATACCACCAAGTAAAACGGTGATATAGCTGATCTGTATAAGTAAGCCTACGAGGTAACTTTTTATTATTACTTCCGATTCCCGCATTGCTTCTTCAACTTTTGGATGTTCTTCTTTTTTAAACCATAGAAAGATAAATCGGATAAGAAGATTTTTATAAAACAACATTAGGAAAATATAGATAGGCAGCAAGCCTACAAAAATGAGGACACCCGAAAGCGAGGAAGCAGCACCGCCCGCAATTCCGCCGGCGTAGTTCAATAATTTCTCATTTTGGTTGGCAAGCAATTGCGCCTGTTTATCCGTTGAGATACCTGTTTTTGCATCGAGCCATGTACTCAACGAGGCAAGGTGCGCCTGAACATTCGCTTTTATTTGTGGGAAGTCCGCCACCAAACTGCTTATTTGTGAAGAAAAGAACCAAATGACTAATGCCACCACTATAATAAGTAGCAGCAACGACAGAAAAATAGACAGGCCTTCCGGCAGTTTCCTTCGTTTAAACCAGCGATACAAGGGCAGAAGCATGATGGAAAGAAAAAACGCCATCACTAATGGGTTTATAACGTCTTTACCCACAATTATGATTGTGCCCAAAAAATAAACGCCCATCAATTCGAGAGCTCGTCTTACCGTAAGCGGAAGGGTATCCATATTCTTTAATTCATCTTATTGTAAATGCTGTTTAACAAAACCGGGCCATTGCTTGTAACTGAAAATTTGGGTGGGGTTAACTTATAGCGTCAATAAAAAAGTCTCCCGTTTATGGGAGACTTTTTTATTGACGCTATAAACTTTTTTAATTTTTGTTCATGCACTGATCCAGCAACTTTTTTACCGCTTCTTTTAAATTGTTGTAGCGCGGCGGTTTGGTGATCATTTCCACACCAAAACGCCTGCAGTACATCTTATCCAGCTCACTATTTGATGTTGTAAAAAACACGACGGGAATGTCTTTTAAGGAATGGTCTTTTTTAATAAGGCTTAGGGTTTCCTTGCCATTCAGCACAGGCATATTCATGTCTAATATAATCAGGCATGGCAGGGCCCTTTCCTGCTTTACCACCTCCAGATAATCTAAAGCTTCGCGGCCATTGTGTACTTCTTTAATATCGAACTCTTCCCCTATATCTTTAAGTACATGCCGCATCAGCATGAGGTCATCCATATCATCATCTGCCCACAAAACTTGTTTCTTTTCCATTTAAACTGCTGCCGCCATTTTATCTTCCTTTGCCTCTAATATCACGAGGTCGGTATCAGGTTTCGATTGATCTGTTAATGCGACCTTACCTCTGTTCTTCCGTACAATTCTAGACCATAGGGATAACTCCTGGTCAAACAAAAAACGGAAAAACAACTTTGTCCATGAAGTATGGTAGTGAAGCGTATCGTAAAACCCTGATGCCTGCTTGCGTACTTGTGGCAATTTGTTCCAGGGAATTGAAGGGAAGTCATGGTGTTCGTTATGGTAACCCACATTGAAAGCTACTTTATTGAGCGGACCGTAGTAGCTGTAAGTCTCCTGTTCGCCATGAACCAGGTAATGCTCCTGAATCCAACGGCCCCCTAATGGATGAAGACCTACAGAAAAGAAAAAACTGAGTGTTAAAAAGCCAATGGCCTTTGGCCCCATAAAGTACCAGATAGCTGCAGTGAACAAAATACAGGCTCCCCAATTTAGCGCAAGCCAGCCATCAAAAGGTTTGATTTCTTTCAAACGGGCTATGCGAAAAGCCTGGAAAAGAGGGTAAAATAAAAACCAGATTACCTTACCAATAAAATAATTGTTGATAAGCTTTGCTTCCCAGCGATTGGGCAGGTCTGCATCTAATTCATGTACTCCCTGAAATGAGTGATGCTTGATATGATAACGCTCAAAAGCTACAGAGCTGGGGAATAACTGCGGAAGGTTTGCGAAAATGCCTGCAAGACGATTCGCTACAGGGTTCTTAAAAATGAGCTTATGTGCACACTCATGTATCATCACAAAAAGAGAATGGTCTGCAAAGGCACCGGCAAAATAAGCGGCCGCGAATATCAGCCACCACGATTGATCCGCCAGAAGCCAGGCAGCAGCTACCTGAAAACCAACCAGGAACAGGATTGCAAAAATGGTTTGTGCATTTTTACCAATCAGGTTACGAATTTGCGGATGTTCTTTCAAAATTTGCTTTGTGCGCAAACGGTGTGGTTCCGGAACGTTGGAAAAAACAAAATCGTTTGGTTTCATAATTATGCTTTTGGATGAGCGGTGTAAATATAGGAAGCGGCGTTTTATAGATACACAACAATTCGATAAAGTATTAAAAAAGCAAGATGCAAAACTGCATGCGAACCTTGTAAAAAGATAGTTGTTGTGTATATAAAATCTACGCCGGCGTTATAACGGAAATAATTTGCTGGCCGAACGTTTTTACCTTTTTGCCGATAATTAACAACTGAAAATAACGGCTCAACTTATATTTGAATTCCTGACAATACCTCGTATAAAGTCCGCTATTATAATTTAATAACCATGAAAAGATATTTAACCGAAAAGAACGCGTTAACCGTAATGATGAGCCTGTTTTGTTTTATTATGATGATAATTGCTTTTGTGAAAGACCAGTCTTTATGGCAGGGTATCGGATTCGCACTGGCTTTTAGTTTTTCAGTTGAAGTTATCCAGCACAGGTCAAAGGAAAGCAGCTAAGCCGGTTCCCTTCTTGTCAACTTGCTTTTGCATCTATTGTTTAAATACCGACGTCCTTCTTTGCCAGTCAAGAGCCTTGACTGGTTTTATTTTGCCCGAATTTTTTAACAGAAATGTCTAATTTCTAAACTCCTGCGATATCATCAGGCCATAGATCCCACCATCTATAATTCCGATACCCAGCCGGCCAAATGCTGGGTTCAAGATGTTTGCTTTGTGTCCTGGCGAGTTCATCAGGCCTTCGTGGCAAATTTTTAATGTTCTTCCTAAAGCTAGGTTTTCTCCGGCGGTGTGGAATTTAACCCCGGCGAGTTTCATCCGGTCAAAAGGGTCTTTTCTTTCAGGAGTATAATGCGAAAAATATCCGCGGGCGAACATGTCAGTAGAATGGGCACGGGCAACCATTGAGAGTTCCGGATCCGGTTTTACTGGAGGTATGCCTCGTTTTATCCGCTCCTTATTCACTAATACCAGCATATCGGCTTCAAGCCCACTTCTCGCCCTGACCTCTGTAACCGTATAATGCAGGCTTACCGTTTCATCAGACTCAGGCTTAACCATAGTCCGGTTAAGCGTTTCTTTTGCAGCAGCACCAAATATGGGTGAAAATTGTTCATCCAGCCACGCAACCTGTATGCCTAACCGGTTTGCCATCTCACTTTCCCGTGCTTCCTTCGTTATAACATTTGTTACCGGAAGGCTAAGGAGCAGGGCCGCAACTATGGCGGCGTAAACGCCGCCGGTTATAAGTCCCGGTAGAACTCCAAATGCCCGGTTTGCTGTGGTATGGTGTGCTTCGTAGGGCGCTGAACGTGCGAGGCGATGAAGTATGGCTGAAAGAATTATTCGGAAGAAAACAATAGCTACTATAAAAGCAATTGGAAGGGCCCACACCCCGGTAGCGGGAAATACCCTCCATAAAAATTCACCTAATGGCCGGTACAAAAAGAATCCCATCAACAAACTTCCCAGCCATATTAATAAACCGGTAAATCCCAAAATAAATCCTTTAGTCCAGCCTGCCCACATCGCCAGAGCTACGATCAGCCCAAGAAAAATATCAACGAAATTCATAGAAAACTTTTTTGCTTCACACTACCGCTTTCTCTCCACCAGACTTTCTTCCTCCGTTTCGTCGTCCTGTTCAACGTGGTAGGCCCCGTCAGAATCATTTGTGTAAATTATATTGTTGTCTCTATTGTTATCGGAAAGATCTCCCCCCGTGGTTTGTTTAGAATTTTCAACCTCTCTATCCGGGTTACTAAAAGAATTTACCATACAGCTTGTTTTAATGGTGTACTTAAAAACTGATGCCAGAATATCCTATGGGAAAGTTGTTTTAAAAATACGGGGAGCGTATGGTGCTGTTTATTATTTGGGCCATATAGAACGGACAACCTCTATCATTCGTTCTTGCTACGTCGGTACAAGAAGGCAGGCGGGTTTAATTGCACCTTTTATTTTATTACAGCATCTATTAAAAATATAACTTGCCAAGCCACATTTGCATTGTAGAGAGTAAAATGCATTTTTGTAACGCATCGAATATAGCTACCGGACTAGCGGTGCGCGTAAAGCGAATAAAGGCGAGCGGCAAAAAAAGATACCGATGTGGTTGCACACCATCGAACAACCCCCTTACTGCTGATAAGGTTACCAAAATTTTGAGCGTCATGGCTAAACAGTACCGTACGTCGTTTACTTTAGTTTATAAAATCAAAATACTGTAAAGCCGCACATCTACCTGAATGTACAGCGGTGTTCGCCAACTACTCTTCTGTAAACCTACGGCTGCTGCGTAAATTTTCATCCGCGCAATAAAAACCTTTAACGGCGTTTGTCGAAAGAGAGCCTTATAATAATGTTGTTACTTTTTATTACCTTAATTTATCAAAACACCTTATATGAAAAAGATAATTATGCGCACAAGCATTTGTTTCTTTCTTTTCACTTCTGCTTTTTCCTCAATAACACATGCCCAGCCTTTAACCCCTGAGGATATGAGAATGCAAATGGTAAAAGAGTGGGAGCGGGCTAAGGCCTATACCATGGATTATCTGAATTCGATGCCGGCTGACAAGTACTCGTACAAGGCGGTTGATAGCATCCGAAGCTTTGCCCAACAAATGCTGCACCTGGCGCAGGGTAATGTTTTTCTGATGTCCAATGCAAGTGATATGCAGGCCCCTGCCTACACCAAGGCTAATCTTGAAAGTAGTGCCGGTGCACAACAAAAGGACTCTGTTGTATATTATGTAACTAACAGTTACGACTACTGCATCAATGCTGTAAAAGGGGCTGACCTGGCCAAAATGGGAGAGAAGAAGAAGGTTTTCGGTATGGACGTAACCCGTATGGGGCTAATGATGAAAACCTTTGAACATCAAACACACCATCGTGGTCAGGCAGCTATCTATATTCGCCTGCAGGGCATCAGGCCACCAAATGAAAGACTATTTTAAAGCTCACATAAAGACTTTGTATAAAGGCGATAGCTGAAGGCATATTCGGGCTATCGCCTTTAAATTGGGTGACCCGCAGATACCGGCGAAATACCTTCTTTACTTCTTACCAATCCGGTATAACCTTCCACCATCTGTTACCGCATATAAAGCGCCGTCTTTGCCCTCGGTCACATCCCTGAAACGCTGGCCCTCATTCGCCAAAAGCCGTTCTTCACCAACTACTTTATTGTTGTTTATAACCAGGCGCGCTATATGGTTACTATTGAGCCCGCCGATAAATAAATTGTTCTTCCATTCCGGTATGGCCGCTCCGCTGTAAAAAGTCATTCCGCTTGGTGATAAAACAGGGTCCCAGTAATAAACGGGCTGCTCCATCCCCTCTTTTTGTGTAATACCTTCGCCCACTTTTGCCCCGCTGTATTCCAGGCCATAGGTGATGATAGGCCAGCCAAAATTTTTTCCAGCCTGAATAAGGTTCACCTCATCGCCTCCTCTTGGCCCCATCTCGCTGTCCCAAACATCGCCCGTCTCCGGGTGGAGTGCAAGCCCCTGAACATTGCGGTGTCCATACGAATAAAGCTCTGGTCTTGCATTGCTGCTGTTAAGGAAAGGGTTGCCTGCCGCTGGCCTGCCATCAGTAGTTATCCTAACCACTTTACCCAGCCCCGATTGCAGCGATTGGGCCTGCGGCCTTGTTTCCGGATCTGACCGCTCACCGGTACTAACCATAAGATTGCCGGTCTTATCAAAAAGTATCCGCGAGCCGTAGTGCATACTTCCATTGTAGGCCGGGGTAGCCTGATAAATCACTACCGCGTTTTCTATTTTCGTCTCGTCGCCCGACAATTTTCCTTTAGCTACAGCAGTAAGGTTGCCTCCACTAACCGGCTGTGAGAAGGTCCAGTAAACCATCCTGTTGGTGGCAAATGCCGGGTCAACAGTAACACCAAGCAGTCCGCCTTGTCCCTTGGAATCTACGGGCAAAATGCCTGAAATAGAAGCGCCTAATGTTCCTGTAGGAGAGGCAATTTTCATAGTTCCACCTTTCTCCGTAATCAGTAGTCTACCGTCAGGAAGGGCTGTGATACCCCAAGGCCTGTTAAGTGTGCTGCTTAGTACTTTACTTTCATATGGAGTGGTGGTTACTATTCCTGCCGCCCTTGTCTGGCCGCTAAAAGACGGCTTGTAATCGGTATTTGGCGACCTGGTTTCTACGGGCGGTGTGGCAGTATCCCTGTTCAGGGCAGAACTGTTGCTGCTATTACTTGCTCCGCATGCAACTAATGTCGCATTGATAATCAGGAGAGGGAAAAACTGTTTATACATCACTATTCTATTAAATTATAAAAGGGGTGAGTAGAAGACTGTTACTAAGCACCGATACGTAAGTAGGGTATGCAGAATTTATACCACACCGGTTAACGTTGAATCACTTGATAACTGTATTACAATCGGCGCCTGAAAATGTTGAGTACTACTTTTGCCTTTGCTACAATAATTCGTATCACCTTTATTTACAAATCGGGTAAAGCTGATTTTGACCGTTTAAAAGAGATAGCAACGATGGTAATCATAGTGACGACTTAATTGAGTCGATGAATCGAACAGAATTTGTTATAAAGTCAATGTTCGATCTTTACTAAACCTGCCGCTATAAATTTTAATAGAGAATGTATTAGTTACAGAACCATCCTGGAA
>DASQMG010000649.1:0-2444 GCA_035645595.1 Flavisolibacter sp.
GGCCACCGCTTACTCTCACCTAATCCGAGGGAAATCAGCCGCCAGTTGCTTACACGGGGGGAGAGCATGAAAGAGGTGCCTTTCTTGAATATGCTCGCAGCTGTTTGGATACAGTTTCAAAACCACGACTGGATCAGTCACGGCGAAAACAAATTGAATGATTTAATTGACGTACCCATGTCTCCCGACGACCCCATTGCAAAAAAATTCAGGCAAACAAAGATGTTTGTGCCCCGCACCCAACCTGATCCCACGCGTCAAAAGGACGGCGAGCCAGCCGCTACATCCTTCATTAATGAAGTAACGCACTGGTGGGATGCCTCGCAGGTTTATGGTAGCGATGCGAAAACTACAGCCCGCCTCCGCTCTTTTGTAAATGGAAAGCTTCGCATAACCCCGGAAGGGCAATTGCCGGTAGATAAAAAAGGCATCGAAGAAACTGGCTTTGTACGCAATTGGTGGGTAGGCCTTTCCATGTTACATACATTGTTTGCCCGTGAACATAACGCTATTTGCGATATGCTAATGACCCATTATCCGGCATGGGATGATAACCGGCTGTTTAATGTGGCAAGGCTGATCAATGCAGCTATCACGGCTAAAATTCATTCGGTGGAGTGGACGCCCGCAATTCTTCCCAATCAGGGTCTGGATATGGGATTGAACGCCAATTGGTATGGTATCCTGACAAATTTGTCTTCTTCGGGTAATAACAGAAATACGGTAGAGCCGATCAATGTTCGCAACCCGGAATTGGGCGGTGTCGTTGGTAACCCCATCAACAAACATGGAGTGCCTTATGCGCTAAGCGAAGAGTTTGTTGAGGTATATCGTCTTCATTCCTTACTGCCCGAAAAACTGCACATTAAAAAAATAGGAAAGGAAGGAATAATGGAAGTGCCCTTTGCGAAGGTTCGCCAGGCAGGTTCGGTCAAACTCACGAAAGAGGTATCTTTTACGGACTTATTTTATTCATTCGGTAATCAGCATCCCGGCCAACTGGTGTTGAACAACTTCCCAAAGTTTATGCAGGAGTTAAGTATACCGTTTAACCCGGTGTATGACCTGGGCGCGGTAGATATTTTGCGTGCACGGGAACGGGGCGTGCCACGCTATAATGAATTCAGGCGGCAGCTAGGGCTTAACCCTATCCAGACATTTGAAGACCTTACAAATGACCAGGAGATTATCGGCAAATTAAAAAGGGTATATGGTGAGGGAGAAGGAGGGGTGGAAGACCTTGACTTGTTGGTCGGAACTTTGGCCGAAGGTCATCGCCCCGATGGTTTTGGTTTTGGTGAAACCATGTTCCAGATCTTTATTTTAAATGCCACCCGTCGTTTGCAGGCCGACCGCTTTTACACAGATTGCTACACCGAAGAATACTATACAAAAGAAGGGCTGGAGTGGATTGATGCAACTGACTTTAAAGCCGTCTTGTTACGGCACTATCCTGAGCTCGCAAACACCGGGCTGGCCAATGTGAAAAATGCGTTTGAACCCTGGGATACCGATAAGATCCTTGATCCCGAGAGGCATCCCCTGCGCCGTTGGGACAAAACATTGAAGTAACTCTTAGGTAGGGTTTCTGCTGTAGCTACGGCTCCTGGAGTAAACTAAAAAAGCGACGCGAGCACCGGGCGAATGATGTCCCGACGGAAATACATTAGGGAGGCGGGCGTTATCAAATGGAAACAATAAATGCTACAACAAAGATAGTAGGTTGGTAATGGTACCGGGGTCGTCACAGGTCAATGTTGACTAAATTCGCAGCAACAAGAACGTTTTGCTTTTGATGAAAGATGGTAACGGCCGGGCGATTTACATAGCACCATAAAAGCGTGAGTTTTACGAAAAACGCCTGCCTTGATCTGGCAGCTTTTCCAGTAAGGTTTCAATTTTTTAGGTGGTTTATATGCTAAGACTCAGAGGTAAGTTTCATTGCATGCCAAATTCAATATGCCCATCGTCCGTTTTCGGTAACCTGATGGTGTTATTCTCTTTAACTTGTAAAACTGCTTGTTGAAATTCTGCAGCGACTGAAAACCGCTATCGAAGCAGATGTCACTGATGGTGTCATTTGTGTTGGTCAGCAAACGGCATGCGTAACCGATACGGACCTCATTTAAAAAGTTGATGTAGGTTTTTTTAGTGCACTTCTTAAAGTAATTACAGAAGGCTGGGACACTCATGTTTGCCAGCTTCGCAATCTCCTGCAGCTCTATACATTTTTGAAACTGGCTGATGGTAAAATCAAAAATCCTGTCAATCTTTTCATTGCCTTTTGTATTAGGTTGCCGCATCATGCCGGTTGAAAGTGTAACGTAATCCTTCTTGGTAGCTATTATATGCAGGCAATTACACAAGCCGATAATCCGTTGTAATCCTGTAGCATGCTCCAGGGCCTTTAGTAAGCTGGTAAGCTGCACTTTGCTTTTGCCTTC
>DASQMG010000650.1:0-2033 GCA_035645595.1 Flavisolibacter sp.
TTGCAACAGGCTAAGCGTGCCTGCTCCTGTTAACCCACCCTCTATAGCGTTTACTAATTTCATAATAGTGTTTTTAATGTAATGACAAAGGCAAAGGCGATGCCACTGCTATTATTTTACTATTAAATTTTCCTTCCCGGTTCAAATAACTCACTCCATTTACCTGTTCCAAAAATTGTGTATACCACCTCTTCTTTAGTTAGTGGAAGAAAGGGCACAACTCCACAAAGTCCTTCCTGTTCTGTATGTGGGGTTTGGTACTTTTGTAAGATGACTGACCCTCTTCGTCATATTGCCCATTTTGACCTGGATGCTTTTTTTGTATCGGTAGAACTTTTAAAAAACCCTTCTTTAAAAGGCAAGGCAGTAATTGTTGGCGGTGATGGACAACGGGGCATTGTTGCAGCCTGCAGTTACGAGGCCCGCAAATTTGGTATAGAAAGCGCTATGCCTGCAATGATGGCGAAACGCCTATGCCCACATGCTATTTTTTTAAAAGGAAGCTACACGGAGTATAGTAAATACTCCCGCCTTGTAACACAGATTATTGCCGATACAGTACCACTTTATGAGAAAGCATCGGTTGATGAATTTTATATTGACCTTACCGGCATGGATAAATTTTTTGGCGTTAGCAAATACACCAAAGAGCTAAGAGAAAAAATTATCAGGGAAACGGGGTTGCCTATCTCTTACGGCTTATCGGCTAATAAATTGGTTAGCAAGATGGCTACCAATGAAGCCAAGCCCAATGGCTTTCTGGAGATAGAACATGGAAAAGAAACGGAATTTCTTTGGCCTTTACGGGTGGAAAAAATTCCAATGGTGGGCAAACAAACCCTACACCAGTTACAGGCAATAAGCATTTACACTATAGAACAATTAGCCAAAACACCGGTGCAGCAATTAGAGCATGTTTTTGGTGCATGGGGTGCAAAGCTGTGGCAAAAAGCACATGGCATTTCTCATTCCGTTGTAGAAAACTACAGTGAGCAAAAGTCTTTATCCCACGAGAATACATTTGATGCAGATTGTGCTGATACTACTTTTTTACACAACGAATTAGTGCGGCTTACCGAACGGAACGCCCATGACCTGCGTAAAGAAGAGCGGCTCACTGGTTGCGTAACGGTGAAAATCCGCTATGCAGACTTTACTACGGTAAGCAAGCAGGAGGTCATTGCTTACTCAGCGCTCGACAACGTGTTGCTGGCAAAGGTCAAAGACCTGTTTTCCAAACTCTATCGTAAAGGAGAAAAGGTGCGCTTGCTGGGTGTACGGTTCAGCCATCTGGTGCCCATGACCTTGCAGATGAATTTATTTGACAAGGAGGCCGAAAAGCTCCAGCTTTTTAAAGCGGTGGATCAAATAAAATCTGATTTTGGCATTGGTGCCGTAGTAAAAGCAGCAGGTTTACCTTTATCTCCCAAGAAGAGGAACAACTCTACACGATCATAAGCTTCTCCCTTTTTCTACTGTTTTAGCTTCGTCTTTGATATTGCGGAGTGCTGCTAAATATTCCTTCATTTCTATTTTGCCGGTGAACAGCAGGTTGTACAGCCGGTATTGAGAAGATTTCGGTTTCGTTTCTTTTGGGCTGTTTTTACGATAAAGTATCTCATCTATATATAAATGCATAACTTATTAATTTAATAGCCCTGAAGTTTAGTTCTGGCGTGCAGCTAAAGCAAAAATCTTTGCCATGTAATCCGCTCAGTAAATAAGTACATCAGGGCGTAGGTGTTAACTACTGGTTTAATTTCAAAACAATTTTTACGGCATTGGGTGCTCCATGCCTTCCAATAATCGCCTGATAACAGCAAATATTTTTTTCACAGTGATGTGTTTAACATGATTGAATAAGGTTTTCGGGCAAGCAACCGGTTGAAGCAACCATTAGAAGGGATAAGCCTGTATTAACGGCTATTAAAAGGATACACTTTGTAGGCGATCCGGGTATAAAACTAGAAAGTTATTGGGTGCAGGCAAAACAACTTATCGTTACTTAACCTATACTAAACCAAAGCATATAG
>DASQMG010000651.1:0-8149 GCA_035645595.1 Flavisolibacter sp.
GCGCAGGCAAAAGCAGAAGGTCTGAACCAGATTTTTGAAGACGCAGGATTTGAAGTTCGACAGGCTGGTTGCAGTGCGTGTCTGGGAATGAATGAAGATAAAATTCCTGCCGGTGAGTACTGCATCTCTACGAGCAACCGAAACTTCGAAGGTCGCCAGGGTGCCGGTGCAAGAACCTTGTTGGCAAGTCCGTTAACAGCAGCTGCGGCAGCAATTACGGGGGTGGTTACCGATGTCAGGGAATTATTACCATAGAGAATGCATGTTGTGAAACAGGCAAAAGGCACCCGAAGGACACTCTTGTGCGCTTTGTTCTTTATTCAAAAGATGCATAGACATAAGAACGTACAAATGCGTGACACAACAGACGATGCTATGAAATACTATCGCTGATAACAAAAGAAAAATGGAATCATTACAAACTATACATAGCACATTTATTCCGCTACGACTTGAGAACGTGGACACGGACCAGATCATACCGGCCCGCTTTTTAAAAGCAACAACCAGGGATGGCTTTGGGAAAAACCTTTTTCGCGACTGGAGATATGAGAACAATGATGAGACGGCCCCCAGGCCCGATTTTGTTTTGAACAATCCTTCTTTCTCAGGTGAAATTTTAGTGGCCGGTAAAAATTTTGGCTGCGGTTCATCTAGAGAACATGCCGCCTGGTCGCTTCTGGACTATGGTTTCCGGGTAGTGGTATCAAGCTTCTTCGCTGATATTTTCAAAAATAATGCACTCAACAATGGTGTACTGCCTGTACAGGTAAGCGATGCCTTCTTACAAAAAATATTTGAGCAGGATAGCACATCAACGCTGACGGTAAACCTTGCACAACAGTCCATCACAATTGATGCAACCGGTCAACAGGAAACCTTTGAAATCAATAATTATAAAAAAACCTGCTTACTCAATGGGTATGATGATATTGACTTTTTGTTAAGCATAAAAGAAGAGATAGCAACATTTGAAAAAAGGGCAGCTTAATCATTATGGACAAAAATATTGTAGTCATATTAGGAGATGGAATTGGGCCGGAGGTCACCAGGCAATCGCTAAAAGTATTGGATGCTGTTTCCAAAAAGTTTGGTCACGAGTTTCATTATTCTTATGGCCTTATGGGTGCTGTTGCTATTGATAAAACCGGCAACCCGTTGCCTGAGGAAACATTAGAAATGTGTAAGAATAGCGATGCCATCTTGTTTGGCGCTATCGGCCATCCAAAATATGATAACGACCCGGCAGCCAAAGTACGTCCGGAGCAGGGTTTATTGCGCATACGAAAAGAATTGCAATTGTATGCTAACATCCGCCCAATAACAACGTATCCATCTCTGCATCATCTTTCTCCGCTTAAGGAAAAGAATTTAGAAAATGTTGACTTTATAATCTTCCGTGAGTTGACCGGGGGCATTTATTTTGGCGAGAAAAATCTGAATGCAGAAGGTACCATTGCCAGCGACACTTGCACCTACAGCCGCGAAGAAATTGAGCGGATCGCACATCTTGCTTTTCGCTTTGCGCAAGGCCCGGAACGTAGAAAAAAGCTGACATTGGTTGATAAAGCGAATGTGCTTGAAACCTCACGCCTTTGGAGAAAAGTAGTGCAGGAGATCGCTCCTCAATACAGCAATGTTACGGTTGATTATATGTTTGTTGATAACGCGGCGATGCAGATTATCGTTAACCCAAAGCAGTTTGACGTTGTTCTTACGGAAAATATGTTTGGTGACATTATCAGCGACGAAGCAAGCGTGTTAACAGGTTCGCTTGGTTTGCTGCCCTCTGCATCAGTAGGTACCGGCACCGTATTGTTTGAACCGATTCATGGTTCTTATCCACAGGCAGCAGGAAAGGATATAGCCAATCCTATTGGCTCTATTTTATCCACGGCAATGATGCTGGAATACCTAAGCATGGGCGAAGAGGCAGCCCTGGTGAGGGAAGCGGTAACGTGGCTGCTGAATGCAAAATTTGTAACAAAGGACATTGACCCAATCAACTATTATTTTACATCAACTATAGGTGACCTGGTTAGTGATTACGTGGCCGACAGGCTACCAAATGATATAAACCGGTCAAACATTGAACTGAGAAAATCAACACTGATTTAAACTCGATACATCTAACGCTTGCCCGCCATAAAGTCAAAATTTTTAAGTAACCCTATTAAGCCAGACTATGTACTATAACGAAGAAACGATCATTTATTACAAGGGCAGCTTTGTGAAAGCCGCCGAAGCAAAGGGTAATCCTTACGACCAATCCCTGCATTATGGGTATTCCGTGTTTGAAGGCATTCGGGCTTATGACACAAAGAATGGTACACGAATTTTTAAGGCAAAAGAACACTTCGACCGTTTGCAATTTTCTGCTGAGGCTATAAAGATGCCGTACGATTTTAATAGCGACAAACTAACAGAGATTACATACGAAGTGCTGCGGAGAAATAACCTGAAAAATGCGTACATCCGTCCGTTGGTAAGCTGCACACCTAATATGTCATTAACGAAAGGAAAACAGTCTGAAATTTTTATTGCTGCGTGGGATTGGGGGGCCTACCTGGGTGATAAGTTACTACGTTTGAAAACATCATCGTACCGCAGAATTTATCCTTCGAGTTTTATAGTAGCGGCAAAAGTTTCAGGTCATTATATCAACTCCATTATGGCTACGCAGGAAGCAAAAGATGCCGGCTTCGATGAAGCCCTGATGCTGGATATAGATGGCTTTGTGGCTGAAGGCCCCGGCGCCAATATTTTTATTGAAGATGAGGGTGTTTTATACACACCGCAATTGGGAAGCATTCTGCCCGGTATTACCAGAGCTACAGTGTTGGACATCTGTAACGAGTTAGAGATTGAAGTAGTAGAAAAGCAGTTAACGCTGGAAGACGTTCATGGCAGGGATGGCGCCTTCTTCTGCGGTACGGGAGCTGAGATCGTTGGCATAGAATCGCTGGATAGGATCGGGTTTAGAAAGCCCTTTAAAGAAACGATGGGCGCAGTTATACAAAAAGCCTACAAGGCTCTGGTAGTAGAGAAAGAGTATAGAAACGTAGCAACAACAGCATGAGTGAATTAAATAAATATAGTAAAACGCTTACGCAGGATGAAACCCAGCCGGCAGCCCAGGCAATGCTGTACGGTATTGGCTTAACCGATGATGACCTGAATAAAGCGCAGGTAGGTATCGTAAGCATGGGCTATGATGGCAATACCTGTAATATGCACCTGAACGACCTTGCTAAAGTTGTTAAACAGGGGGTTTGGGATAATGATCTGGTTGGACTGATCTTTAATACAATTGGCGTCAGCGATGGTATGAGTAATGGAACGGACGGCATGCGCTACTCCCTGGTCAGCCGCGATATTATTGCTGATTCCATCGAAGCCGTTTGTGGCGCACAATATTATGATGCGGTAATTGCATTGCCTGGGTGCGATAAAAATATGCCTGGGTCTATCATGGCCATGGGACGGTTGAACCGTCCGGCAATTATGGTGTATGGTGGCACTATAGCGCCCGGGCATCATAACGGACAAGACCTGAATATTATTTCTGCATTTGAAGCGTTAGGGCAAAAGATGGCGGGCACTATTACACAAGAAGATTTTAAAGCAGTAGTGAAAGCTTCCTGCCCGGGAGCCGGGGCTTGTGGTGGTATGTACACGGCTAACACGATGGCTGCGGCCATTGAAGCTTTGGGCATGAGCCTCCCCTACTCGTCAAGTAATCCCGCCATTAGCGAGGAAAAGCAAAGGGAATGTTTTGATGCGGGAAAAGCAATAAAGTATCTTTTGGAAAAAGATATCAAGCCTTCAGATATTATGACTCGTAAAGCATTTGAAAATGCCATTACGGTTATCATGGTGTTGGGGGGGTCAACCAATGCTGTACTGCATTTGATTGGTATGGCAAAAAGTGTTGACGTAGAAGTGACGCAAGATGATTTTCAAACTATCAGTGATAAAGTTCCGGTGCTTGCCGACTTTAAACCAAGCGGGAAATATTTAATGCAGGACCTGCACCAGCATGGCGGTTTGCCGGCTGTGATGAAGTACTTATTGCAGGAAGGCCTTCTTCATGGCGATTGCTTAACGGTAACGGGCAAAACAATTTCAGAAAATTTAGGAGCAGTACCTGAGTTGGACTTTTCTAAGCAACAAATTATTCGTCCGGTTAGCGATCCGATCAAAGCAACAGGCCATTTGCAAATACTATATGGCAACCTTGCCAGCGGGGGCAGCGTAGCCAAGATAAGTGGTAAAGAAGGCGAACGCTTTGAAGGCCCCGCACGGGTCTTTGATGGAGAGTTTGAATTGATTCAAGGAATTAATACTGGAAAAATAAAGGCGGGAGACGTAGTGGTCATACGATATGTAGGCCCCCGGGGCGGGCCTGGTATGCCGGAAATGCTGAAGCCTACTTCTGCTATTATTGGCGCTGGTCTAGGAAAATCTGTTGCACTAATTACCGACGGAAGATTCAGTGGTGGCACGCATGGTTTTGTGGTAGGCCATATTACTCCTGAAGCTTATGACGGCGGTACAATAGCCGTTGTAAAAGACAACGACATTATTGAACTTGATGCTACCGAAAATACGATCATCTTAAAAGTAGAGGAGGAAGAAATAAGAAGGAGAAAAGCGCTGTGGAAACAACCTCCTTTAAAAGCTGCAAAAGGGCTTTTATTTAAGTATGCTATGCAGGTGAAAAATGCAAGTGAAGGATGCGTAACAGATGAAGGGCACCAACTCCCATCCCATAACGGTGGACGTGAAAAAGTTGCTCCTAATTTATATACCAAGTCAGCATCATTATAGTCAATAAAAGATAAAGAGTATGCAAACCATTAGTGAACCTATAAAATCAAAAACTTCCTCAGTCTCCCCCCTAGGGACGGGGGTCTCGGGCGGTGTTGCCTTGTTGGAAGCTTTTTTAGCCGAAGGCGTTGAAACTATTTTTGGTTATCCCGGTGGTGCTATCATGCCCATTTATGATGCGCTGTACGACTACCGTGATCAGCTGGAACATATACTTGTTCGCCATGAGCAGGGCGCTATCCACGCGGCGCAGGGGTATGCAAGAACATCAGGCAAGACGGGTGTTGTATTTGCTACCAGCGGTCCGGGTGCCACCAACTTAGCTACGGGTTTGGCCGATGCTTTAATTGACAGCACGCCACTTGTTTGCATTACAGGGCAGGTGTTTGCGCACCTTTTGGGAACTGATGCTTTCCAGGAAACTGACATCATCAACATCACCACTCCCATCACGAAATGGAATTATCAAATCACCGATGCTTCTGAAATTCCATCTGTATTAGCCAAAGCGTTTTTTATTGCCGGCAGCGGCAGACCCGGACCTGTTTTGATTGATATCACAAAGAATGCACAGCTGCAGAAATTTGATTTTAAAGGCTATGAAAAATGCAGTTTTATCCGCAGCTATCGTCCCAAGCCAATTGTACGCAACCATTACATTCAACAAGCCGCCGACGTTATTAATGCCGCTGAAAAGCCCTTCGTGGTTTTTGGACAGGGAGTGATCTTAGGCGGGGCGGAAAAAGAGTTTAAAGCCTTTATTGAAAAAGCAGGTATTCCAGCAGCATGGACGATCATGGGATTAAGTGCCTTGCCTTCTGATCACCCGCTAAATGTTGGTATGTTAGGGATGCATGGCAACTATGCACCCAATGTCTTAACCAACGACTGCGATGTGCTGATTGCAGTGGGCATGCGCTTCGACGACCGTGTAACAGGAAGACTGGATAAATACGCAAAGCAGGCGAAAATCGTCCACCTTGATATTGATCCTGCCGAAATAGACAAGAATGTAAAAACTACTGTTCCTGTTTGGGGCGATTGCAAGGAAACATTGCCATTGCTTACTTCGTTGATAGAACAAAAGCTTTACCCGCAATGGTTGCAAAAATTTAAAGCTTTGGAGCAGGATGAAATTGATGCCTGCATTTATAAAGAATTGAATCCCTCAGGTGATGAATTAACTATGGGTGAGGTAGTAAATATTTTAAACGGGTTAACTGATGGTGATGCCATAATTGTAACGGATGTTGGCCAGCACCAGATGGTAGCCTGCCGTTATGCGAAGTTCAATCAAAGTAAAAGCAATATTACATCCGGTGGTTTAGGTACTATGGGTTTTGCCCTGCCAGCCGCCATCGGCGCAAAGTATGGTGCACCCCATCGTACTGTTGTTGCTATCATCGGCGATGGAGGTTTTCAGATGACGCTACAGGAATTAGGCACCATTATGCAAACAGGTGTAGATGTGAAAATCCTCATTCTGAATAACCGTTTCCTTGGAATGGTTCGGCAGTGGCAGGAGTTATTTCATGGCAAGCGTTATTCGTTCGTTGACATTGAAAGTCCTGACTTTGTGCAGGTAGCAAAAGGTTATCGCATAGACGGGAAAAGCGTTTCCCAAAGAGAAGAATTAAGGGATGCGCTTCACGAAATGCTGGACCATGATGGCAGTTTTTTATTAGAAGTAATGGTAGGAAAGGAGAACAATGTATTTCCAATGGTAGAAGCAGGTACCAGTGTTTCAGAAATAAGGTTAAAATAAACAGGCATGAACAAACAGGAATTTACCATCACCGTTTATACAGAAAACCAGATTGGGTTGCTGAACCGCATTGCTATTATTTTTTCGCGAAGGAAAGTAAACATTGAAAGCATGAATACCTCACCTTCTGAAATAGAAGGGATACATCGCTTTACGTTAGTGATTAATGAATCAGAAGAAATGGTAAGCAAGATTGCCCGGCAAATTGAAAAGCAGGTGGAAGTATTGAAAGTGTATTATAACAGTGAAAGTGAGATTGTATGGCAGGAACTGGCTTTGTATAAAGTACCAACTAGCGAAGTGGCTGAAAAAGTACAAGTGGAAAGGTTGCTGCGTCAGTTTGGTGCTAGGGCTATTGTTATACGGAACGATTATACGGTCTTTGAAACCACAGGACATAGGGAAGAGACCGATGCTTTGATAAAAGTATTGGAGCCGCATGGTTTGATTGAATTTGTACGCAGTGCAAGAATTGCCATCATTAAAAACAGCAAAGGTTTTCATGAAAAACTAAAAGAGTTTGAAGCGATGGCACCAGGGCCGGAGTTAGTGGAGAATGAATACCTGAACGAGCGGGATAAGGTATTTACGATGTAAACCTAACCCCGGCCCCCTCCTAAAAAAGAGGGATTCAAATACGCAGCAAATGCTTTACGGGGTAGCGGAAAATTAGTGAACAAGCATTAATAATATGACGGGTACAAAGGTGATACCGGTGTTACGAATTTTTGATTATAAGAAAGCCATTGAGTTTTACATTGATTGGCTTGGCTTTGAAGTTCAGTGGGAGCACGAATTTGAACCAGGGATGCCGAAATATTTGGAAGTAAAAAAAGATGATATCATCTTCCATTTATCGGAACATCACGGCGACGGCACACCAGGAACACATGTATTTATTTGGTGCCAGGGAGTAAGGGAATTTCACAAAGAACTGATCGATAAAAAATATCACTATAATCGTCCGGGGCTTGAGGAAACCTTTTACGGTTCCTGGTGCGTAACGGTGAATGACCCGTTTAATAATAAGATTGGTTTTAATGAAAAGCGGCCCGATGCAGAATAGTATTACCGAAGGCACAAGAGTGCGACGCAACAAAAGTTTACTAGTAGTAAAAAAGCTTAGTACATAAATAAAAACTAAACAATCATCAACTGCCTTACCTCTTTTTACGAGATGGGCCTAAACCTTCAACAATGGCAAAATTAAATTTCGGTGGCACAGAGGAAAATGTAGTAACCCGGGAAGAGTTTCCGTTAGCAAAAGCGCAACAGGTTTTACAGAACGAAGTGGTAGCTGTAATTGGTTACGGCGTACAGGGACCTGGACAAGCATTGAACCAACGAGACAATGGCATCAACGTCATTGTAGGCCAGCGCCGTCATTCCAAATCATGGGACAAGGCGGTAAAAGATGGGTTTGTACCGGGCGAAACTTTGTTTGATATTGAAGACGCTCTGGAAAAAGGAACCATCATTTGCTATTTGCTGAGCGATGCCGCACAAATTCAGTTATGGCCAACTGTGAAAAAGCATTTAACCCCGGGCAAGGCT
>DASQMG010000652.1:0-5483 GCA_035645595.1 Flavisolibacter sp.
AACAATCTTTGATTTGTACACATAGGTCATATTTGTTTCAGCATCGATAACCTCTACTCCCGTTGCTTTTTTCCTGTCTTTATCATACAATATTTTTGTAACAATAGAAAAAGGCCGCAGGGTTAACCTGCCGGTTTTTATAGCTGCCGGAAGTGTGGATGATTGTGTACTGAAATAACCGCCGAAAATACAGCCTGAAGCACACTTATTTTTGTATTGGCAAGGGGCCCTCCCATCAAGTGGTTTCGTATTGTTTGCCGTGCGGCCAATAATTAATGACCGCTTCCCTTTATGATGTTGTTTGATCTTTTTAGCCATATCAATTTCAACACAGTTCATTTCCATGGGCGGCATAAACTTACCATCCGGCAATTGCGGGATACCGTCTTTATTACCGCTTATGCCGGCAAAGCTTTCTACATGGTCGTACCAGGGTGCAATGTCTTTATAACGGATTGGCCAGTCAATGGCCCAGCCTTCTTTTGCATTTGCGTCAAAATCGAAATCGCTGTAACGGTAGCTTTGCCGGCCCCATGATAAGGACTTGCCCCCAACATTATAAGAGCGATGCCACGCAAAGTTTTTTATCTCGGTATAGGGGCTGCCGGGTATTCGGGCAGACACACCAAACAATTTTGTTTCTTTTGCAAGCGCTTCCTTTACTTCTGGTTCTTCTGCTACGGAGTCTTTGGGCTTCCGGCCCCGGTACCTTGTGTCCCATGGGTTTAAAGTAGATGTTACATAGTCTTTAATGTGTTCTATATTCCTGCCTCTTTCCAGCATTATTACTTTTAACCCCCTTTGGGTAAGTTCCTTGGCAGCCCATCCGCCGGAAACCCCCGAGCCAATTACAATTGCATCAAATGTTTGTGCTGACATGAAAATATTTGAAGTTGAATACCTGCTTTCATTGAACGTGATCAGAGGACCCGTATGCGGCATGCTATAACACTATGATCTACTTTACACTAATCCCCATCGCTATATTAAAAGATTGATGCTGTTTAGAGATGCAGCATTACACCTTCGACGTGCACTGCCTTTGCTGTTTGTTTTGCTTACTATACAATAAGTGAAAATAGATAGGTAATGAAGTCCGGGTATCATTGACTGTGCTTTAGTACCGGCTGCTCCGGACGGCATAAACACCTACAGAAGACATACTTCTTCCGACAGGTCTGCCAACTTCGTTTTTCAGCTCCTGACAATTGCGGCAGGCTGCCGCAAGGGCAAAGTGAAAACAAAAAATTCTGCTACCTGTAGTTTTAAAAACAGTACTCACCATGCATTACACACTAAAGCTATCACTCTCCCGGTAAGCGGCTATCAAGGCAAGCTCCCCTTCTTTACCCGGCTTTGCATTTCCATGTTCCATCCCTAACACACCTTTGTAACCTTTGCTATAAATGTGTTTAAAGATGTTTTTATAGTTCATTTCGCCAGTGGTGGGTTCGTTTCTGCCGGGGTTATCACCAATTTGTAGATAGGGCACTTCTTCCCAGGTCTTGTTCAGGTTACTAATAATGTTTCCTTCATTGCGCTGCATATGGTACATGTCGAACAAAAACTTACAGGAAGGAGAATCCACTGCTTTGCAAATCATATAGGTCTGGTCAGAATGTCGCAGGAAAAGATCAGGGTTATCGCTCAATGCTTCCAGTACCATTACTAATCCATGGGGCTCAAAAATTTTTGATGCTGTGCGGAGGGCCTTAATCACATTAGCGGTTTGGTACTCCATAGAAATGCTTCGCTCATAATTACCCGGCACTACGGTTATCCATTTAGCATTGCAACGCTTTGCCACCTCTACAGCCTCTTTGCAATCCTTCACCATTTTATCAAGCCACTCCTGCTTTCCCGTGGTGAGGCTCGTTTTCCAGTGCCAGCTATCCGATGTTAAAACAAATACACCCATGGTCATTCCTAATTTAGCAAGTGTATCACCGATATTTTTTTGTTGTTCTGCCGGCCTGCCCATCATACCGTTATCTTCTATAGCCCGGAAACCATTGGCATGTGCAAATTTTATCTGTTCGATAAAATCATCGCCGGCGTGATTTTTAAACATACCGGCATGTATGCCATAATTTAACTTAAATGGTTTACTGTCTGAATTAGTAAGTGATGGTTTTTTGTCCTGCGCCAATAAAGAAGATGATACGAGTGAGGCCGCGCCGGTAAGAAGGCCATTTTTTAAGAAATTTCTACGCTGCATAAATTTTGTCGTTAGGGCTTAAATTTACCGACAATCTAAATACAGGCATCATTGCGCATCTTCTTTTTATTAATCATACTATCCACTTCGTTAAACGCCACTTCACAAGACCGCCGCTTTTCTTATTCTGCTATTAAAATGGGATCGCCATTCCGCATCGTGTTGTATGCAAAAGATTCTTCTACCGCTGATGCCCTTGCAAAAGCTTCGTGGCAATTGGTAGATTCTTTGAATGCTATCTTTAGCGACTATTTGCCGGGCAGTGAATTAAACCGGTTGTCCGCTACCGCGGGAAAAGATTCTTTTGTTGCTGTATCTGCACATTTGTTTAAAGTATTGTTGCACGCTGAACAGGCCTGGAAACTAACAGAAGGAAAGTTTGATATTACCATTGGCGTCCTGTCTCACTCATGGCGTAGATGGAGAAGAGAAAAAGTCTTTCCGGTAGCCGACAGTGTTATTTTAGCCCTGCATAAAAAGGGTTTTTCCAAAGTTGTAATAGATAAAAAAAAGAAGCGGGTTAAGCTTTTGCAGGCAGGCATACAATTAGACCTGGGGGGCATTGCGGCAGGATATGTGGCCGAAGAAGTAATTAGATTTTTAACCTCGAAAGGGGCAGGCGCAGCGCTGGCCGATGCCAGTGGCGACATTGTTTGCAGCGGGCCGCCACCCGGAAGGCCGGGATGGAGCATAGGTATAAATCTGCCCGGTAAAGAAAATGATTTGTTGCCCGAAACCATTTTTTTGTATGGCAAATCCGTCTCAACGTCGGGAGATGTATTCCAGTATTTTGAGCATCGGGGTAAAAGGTATTCCCACATCATTGATCCCACAACCGGGTATGGTGTAACCCACCAACGCAATGTTACTGTTATTGCAGACGATGGCATAACGGCCGATTGGCTGGCTTCAGCCTGCAGCATATTACCGTTGAAAAAAGTAAGGGCATTGGTAAAAAAAACCGGAAGCGAATTTCTTATCACAGAGATGAAAAACGGCAAGCTGCAATCTTACTTTTCTAAAAACTTTAAAAACTATTGGAGTAAACAAAAAGACATTCAGTATTTTTAATACCAAAGGCTTGCGTGTGAATTATTGGTGGCTTACAATCGTTTTTTGTTTTCTTACTCTTCCTGTTTTTGCCCAACCGGCTGATACCGCTTTTAAAGGGTACGACCAGGTTATACCCGGCACGGATCTTCGTTTTAAAATGGTTCCCATTCCTGCTGGCCGTTTCGCCATGGGCAGCGGCAGCAACGACAAGCAGGCCCGCAAGGATGAAGGCCCGCAACGTACTGTATCCATATCTCCTTTCTGGATGGGCGCCTATGAAGTAACCCATGATGAATTTAATTTTTTTTACCAGGATGAAGCCTTTGCCGAAAATTCGAAAGTCGATGCCGTCACCCGCCCTAGTCCCCAGTATATCGATTTTTCCTTAGGGATGGGGAAGTCAGGGGGCTTTCCTGCGAATAGCATGCAGCAGTTTACGGCGCTTATGTATTGCCGTTGGCTGTATCAAAAAACAGGGCGCTTTTACCGGTTACCAACCGAAGCAGAATGGGAGTATGCGAGCAGGTCGGGAACTGCTTCCGTTTACCCGTTTGGGAACGATGTGAAGGAACTTTCAAAGTATGCCTGGTACAAAGACAATAGCAATAATGTGTATCATAAAGTAGGTGGTCTAAAGCCAAATGCCTGGGGGTTATACGATATGCTGGGCAATGTAGCGGAATGGACGTTGGATCAATATGACGAAACCTACTTTAGTAAACTAACCGACGGAGCTGCTGATCCCCTCACGGCACCGGTGGCGGCCAATCCGCGTACTGCAAGGGGTGGTTCATTTGAACACGAAGCGCAGGAAGTGCGCCCTGCAGCCCGTATTTCCTGGCAGCCTTCCTGGAACCGGAGAGATCCTCAAATTCCTAAAAGCCGCTGGTGGTTAACCGACGCTTCCTTTGTTGGATTCAGGGT
This sequence comes from Flavisolibacter sp., assembly GCA_035645595.1. GTDB lineage: Bacteria > Bacteroidota > Bacteroidia > Chitinophagales > Chitinophagaceae > Flavisolibacter. The sequence continues at coordinate 4,196 of DASQMG010000652.1, forward strand.
GGTAAGCCCGCTAAAACAACCTTCGCCTGAAGAAATTGAAGCTTTTTTTAAAGTGCATTTAAGACAATAATTTTTCAACATTAAAAGAATCGCAATGGAATTTCCACCTAAATCACGAAGAGAGTTTGTAAAACAAAGCACTATTCTTGCCGGCGGTCTGTTTGTTTCAAACCTGGCGGGTGCCAATTATTTCTCAGGTGCCGATGATGTTATTAAAGTAGCCGTAGTGGGCTGTGGCGGCCGGGGAACCGGGGCTGCCATGCAGGCTTTATCGACCAATCAAAATGTGAGGTTAGTAGCCATGGCCGATGCGTTCAGGGACAGGCTTGATGACTGCTATAAAACACTGATCGCAGAAGAAAATTCTGATGGGACGGGTACAAAAAGCTCGTTAAAGAATAAAATAGATGTGCCTGAAGAACGCAGGTTCACTGGTTTTGACGGGTACCAAAAAGCAATTGCCCTTGCCGATGTGGTCATACTTGCCACACCCCCGGGCTTTAGGCCCCTTCATTTTGAAGAAGCGGTAAGACAGAACAAGCATGTGTTCATGGAGAAACCGGTAGCTACCGACCCTGCAGGTGTACAGAAAGTGCTAGCGGCGGCTGCCATCGCCAAACAAAAAAAACTGAACGTGGTAGTGGGGCTGCAACGCCGTTATCAAAACTCCTATAGAGAATTATATAAGCGTAAAGACCAGATCGGTGATATTACATCGGCACAGGCATGGTGGAACAATGATGGCGTTTGGGTAAGGAAAAGGAAAGAAAACATGACGGAAATGGAATACCAGATGCGTAACTGGTACTATTTTGTATGGCTGTGCGGCGACCATATTACCGAGCAGCACATTCATAACCTTGATGTCGTCAACTGGTTTAAAGGAGGGTATCCTGTAAAGGCTCAGGGCATGGGCGGCAGGGAAGTGCGTAAAGGAAAAGATCATGGTGAGATATTCGATCATCATTACGTGGAGTTTGAGTATGCCGATGGTTCTGTATTAAACAGCCAGTGCCGGCACCAACCAAAAACGATGAGCCGGGTAGATGAATTATTAGTTGGTACGAAAGGAAAGATTCGTGCAGGGGCGGCCAACATTACAGATCATAAAGGAAAGCTGTTATATCAATTTGACAAGAAAACAGAAAACAATGCTTATCAAACAGAACACGATGAATTGTTTGCTGCTATCGCCAAAGGTGATTACAAATTCGCTGATGCTGAAAATGGGGCTAAGAGCACGATGACTTCAATATTAGGCAGAATGGCTACCTACAGCGGACAAATT
>DASQMG010000653.1:0-3496 GCA_035645595.1 Flavisolibacter sp.
TGCCTCCTTGTTTTATTAGCAGACGAGAGCCCAGCCATACCCTTTTTCAAGTAAACGTTGTACCACTCCCCGTGCTTTTATTGACGCCTAATTGCTTCAGGGTCCTGTTCACGCCAAGATCAGAACGATCTTACAAGGGACCCGTTTGCTGACCGCTTCGTCATGATGAAAGACGCCAGCGATTTGAATCAATGATCATACAAAAGTCAAAACGATCCAAAGTATTTAATACGCCGACAATGAAAAGTTGGTGATCGAACTTCGCCTTTTTCCTCAAAATGATTAAATGCTGATTGAGGTTTTAGCCAAGGTGGACGGCAAATGAGGCTCTAACTTCCTCCTTTTAAACAGGGCTGCTGGTAAGTAGAGCAATGGGCAATTATTCAGACTTAAATTGGAAGTAATTGCCATGAAATGTTATCCACAAACTAAATCTTGAGATTGCCTTTGTGCTCAGGTTAGCACAGACAGGTAAGCACGTGGACCAGATCTGCCAGAAAATGAGCATTTCAGAGGCGGCCAATGATATTTAGAAGAAAAGTACAGCAGCTCCGGTCACAGTAAAAGCTTTCATCTGAACCTCGACGGCTTCGCCATTAGCAGCAAAGGTCAAAATTCGTTACCTCCATTAACCTACTATTAGAAGTAGAATGCTTTCATTAGCACTTTGTTATATTAAGAATAACATTTTTTTATTATCCTTTAGTAATCAACTACTTTCTTCGAATCTTCCACTAAAAAGTTCGAACTCGCGCTAGTCCTGTGTACCCAAACCCCCGCTACTGATTTGCTGCTCAATATGTCAACTAATCGATTTTATTAAACCGTAAATGCATAATCCGGCCCGCATTCACGTCAAAACCCGTTATTCGGTTTTCACTATTGCGCACTACCCGCAAATGATTCATCCACCAAAAGTCATTCACCAAATTATTCTTGCCCACCAGCTTTAACGGGGTATCCTCGTACTTGTTATGGGTGAGCGTTAAAGAACCATTCTTTAAAATAATGGCGTATTTGCAGTCTAATTCCGGACAATAATACGTACCGGCATATGATTGCAATTGCTTGTCTGATTGAGCGCTAACTGCCGTATATTTTTCAAGTATACGGTCGCCCTCCGGCCAGTATTGTTTCACTACCGTATCGCCTCTACCTTGTGTGCCGAATACGAATTTTACTTCGGGAGTTCGTGCTACCGAAAACGTGTCTTTTGCAGTTTTCACTAAAACATCCGACCGACCGTTCCGCTCCCAATACAGTTTTCGATCCCGCAACGTAAAGTCGAATTGTGCGCCGCCATCGGAAATGTAGTTGCCGGCGAAACGCTTTATATTTAGGCTGTCGTGTAAAATTGCCTGGCTATCCTCCACAGCGGCAGTAATAGGAATGTTTCCTTTCTCAGCCGTATCCTTAATGAAAACATCGGCCAATTCGTACACCTTGGCATACGGATTAAAATCACTCAGGTTGCTAAAAACCATAAACCCCATTCTCCGGTCAGGAAAAACGGTTACATAGGTTCTGTATCCTGCATCACCGCCACCGTGCAAATACTGCTTCCACCCTTTATACTGATCTACCACAATACCTGACGCATACGACAATTCCCTGCCGGTGTTCAATTTACCTTTTTGCGTTAACTGCGCAATGTCGCTAAGCGTACCAACTTTAGGAAGGTAAAAGTTTGCGATCCACCTGGCCATGTCGTTTACGCTGGTAAAGAGGCTGGTGGCCCCCGCATTGGAATACGACAAAACACTGTTAGTAAAACCGTTGCTTCCGCTGCGACCGTAGGAGTAGGATCGGTTTTTTACGACCTCTGTATAATTGTCGTGAAAGTGGGTATTGTTCATGCCTAGGGGCTTGAAAATGGCAGAATCGGCAAACTGCCGTAACGTTTGACCGGACACCTCTTTAACAACTTCTGCCAGCATTGTATACCCACTATTAGAGTAGCTGGATTGCTCACCTGGTTTGAAGTTCAACTTCCGCTGCTGCCCAAGCAATTTCACGATATGGGCTTGGGTAATGACGTCGTCTAATCGCGTGCCCGAAATGGCCAGCAGCTGCCATTGATCGCGTATACCACTTGTATGGTTGAGCAACTGGCGAATAGTTATTTTGTCTTTCAAGTCAGGAAACCAGGTAAGGTGTTTACGAACATCGTCATCCAAGGATAGTTTTCCCTGCTTGGCTAGTAAAACAATGGCATAACCGGTGAATTGTTTTGATACGGAAGCCATGTGAAAGATGGTTTCCGGTGTGTTGGGAATTGTGTATTCAAGATTGGCCAAACCGTATCCTTTCGCATAAATAAGGCTGTCGTTGCGGACTATCCCAATCACGCATCCAGGAGTATTAGGATTATTCCATTTGGAAAATAAGCCATCAATTTTTTTAATGACCGAGTCTGGTAATGTTTGCGCAAATACCGAACTTATGGTTAAAGAAAAGAAGATAATAATGAAGATGATTCTTTTTCCTTGTATCCGCATGACCGTTTGATTTTAGCTAAATAGTCTAAGGAAGCTAATATAGCAGCCAACGTAGAGAGGATTGCCGAAGTACGGGCATATACTGTACGTCAGCTGAGCCTATGTTCTATGTTTAATAAAGTTAATCAGTTTAGCCCTCGTTCGCAAGCCCGTTTTTTGGTAAGCCTGTGTTGTGCGTTCCTGCCTAATTATACTCTGACCATTTATTACAAATTACCTGTTACCTTTTAACAGTTGTTTTTGGGCCTTTATAATATGTTTACATATCACTTTTAAGCTAAATCATGAACAGGTTATTCTTGGTCCTTACACTCGCGTTATCATTACATAGTTCAGGTGCATCTTGCCAGAAGAGCGGAAGTATCTCGCAACTGCTTGAGACCTTTGAAAGAGAACTGGATTTTAGTGGAGTTGTTTTGATCTCCCGCGAAGACAGTATCTTTTTACATCAAGGCTATGGCTACACGGGGGGAAAGGTTAATGCTACTGAAAAAAACACAATATTTAATGTCGCCTCTGTGACAAAGGCATTTACTGCTTTAGCCATTGTTAAACTGGCAGAGGAACGTAAACTTAATTTACGGGATTCAATAGCAAAATACTTTTTGAATATTCCGATTGAAAAGTCTGGAGTTACAATCCATCAACTTCTTACCCACCAATCAGGCATCCCCCAAACCTATGCTGCCGAAGGAGAAACAGATGCTACTAAAGCAGCTGATAAAATATGGAAGATAAGGTCTGAAATGCAGCCTGGCAAGTTTAGCTATAGCAATGGGAATTATACTTTACTCGCAATTATTATAGAGAAAGTCAGTGGCAAGAATTGGGAAGATTATATAAGAGAAGCCATTCTTGCTCCTTTAGAAATGAGAAATAGTTATTTCTGGGCAGAGGAAAATAAGACTGGGCTGCCTGAGTCAAAGCCTATTAACAAAACACCAAAGCGCAAACGAGATTATGGATATTTGGGTTCTACAGGGATATTTACAACAGCT
>DASQMG010000654.1:0-8806 GCA_035645595.1 Flavisolibacter sp.
CACCAAGCTTTTATCCAACTACGGCCACCGTATTGTAAAAACAAAATGGGCCAAGAATAAAGAAATTTCATTCCTTACCGGTTTGCGCATTATCGGTATGGATGATGTAGGTGTTGTAAACAAAATCACCACCATCATCAGCGGCGATTTGCGTATTAATATTTCGGCAATCACCATTGAATCGACGGAAGGGGTATTTGAAGGAACTATTAAGTTATTTGTACATGATAAAGAAGAACTGGAAGAGTTGGTAAGCCGCTTAAAAAGCTTAAATGGTATTCAGTCGGTAGAGCGGTTTGAGACAGAAGTGTAAACTTTACCCCCGGCCCTTCCCTTCAGCGGAGTTGGAGAGATGAGCACTGTCGCCGTCGAGAGGAACCAGCCTGAATAGTGCCTTTTATCAGAGAAATTAAAATAAGCTTCCCTATGATAGAAAAACATAAACAGTAAATGACCTACTCCCTTCTCCAACTCGCTGGAGAGGGGCCGGGGGTGAGGTGCTAAAGCCCATATTTATCTACCAAATAAATCAGTGCCGCCATATTAATTGCGCCTAATTGCAATTCCCGTTTATTTACATTTTCAAATACATCGTTAGCAGCATGATGATAATCGAAATAACGTTGCGAGTCGGGAGATAAACCAGCTACCGGTGTGCCTTGTGTGCGGGCAAGTGGACCAATGTCGGCACCGCCGCCACCACGCCGTATTTCTGCAGGACTATAAGGCAGGAGTAATGATTTCCAACCGCTGATTTTTTCAAATTGCGCTTCCGAACCAGATACGCCAAACCCGATAGGTGTAAAACCGCCGGCATCACTTTCCAGTGCAAAAATGTGTTTCTCCCCTTTTGCTTTCGCTTCATCAGCATATTTAGTACCCCCACGCAAACCATTTTCTTCGTTGGCAAAAAGCACAAAGCGAAGAGTGCGTTTTGGTTTATAGCCCAAAGCTTTAAAAGCTCTTAAAATTTCTATTGTTTGCACGCACCCTGCACCATCATCATGGGCGCCTTCGGCAGCGTCCCAGCTATCTAAATGGCCTCCAACAGTTATGTATTCATCGGGAAATTCGGTGCCTCTCAGTTCACCAACAACATTATGGCCGATGGTATCGGGTAGGAACTTTCCATGCGTATGCAATGTAATAGAAACAGGCCCAAGCTTTATAGCATTACTTAGCCAGTCTGCATCCTGCAAGCCAATAGCAACAGCGGGGATTTTGGGAAAAGAATCATTATATCTTGTTGCACCTGTATGAGGATGATTATCGGTGCTGTTGCTCATGCTTCTTACAATAACGGCCGCCGCACCATACTTTGCCGCAGCGCTGGGCCCCTGGCTACGATAAACACCTGCATCCCTGTAGGCTGAAAATGTATTGATATAGGTGTTGTTAAATGGGTAGTTGTAAAAAACGATTTTATCTTTTACTAAAAATTTCTTTGCTTCTAATTCAGTAAAGCTTTTAATCTCAACTACTTGTTTTGTAAGGGGCTTAAGGGAGCCGACTGAATTGCCAAGCGCAAGAACATTTAAATTCTTTTTTGATTTCTTATAGGTAGCCATTACCTGATCCTTTCCGCCCCTTACCCAATGTGGTACGGTGCACTCCTGCAACCAGGCTTTATCAGCACCTGCTGCCTGCATTGTTTTTAAACCCCAAGCTTCCGCTTTATACATTCCTGCAGAACCAGATAGTCGTGCCCCCACCTGTTTTGTTAGCACACGTAAGTCATCATAAGATTTGCCATTCAGTAAAATATAATCGGATACCCGTTTTATAAAAATGGAATCTTCAGCCTGGGAAAAACCGGCAACAGAAAAGTTCAGTAACAATAAGGTAAAAAATGATTTTTTCATGTAGTGCAAAATAAACAAACTTAAGAAGTGAACTACACCCAGGCGGTACAGCCATAAAAACGTTGCAATCATTGTTGTATTCCGGTGAACATTGATTAACGGTTCGTTTCTCATTCAACGGAATACTTACCTTAGTTGTTGAATATTATTAGTATGAGAATAGGCATTGTTTGTTACCCCACATTTGGTGGTAGCGGTGTATTAGCTACAGAGTTAGGTAAGGCATTGGCACAAAAGGGCCACCAGGTCCATTTTATCACCTACCAGCAACCTGTGAGGCTCAACGGTTTCATCCCTAATATATTTTATCACGAGGTGCAGGTGCCTACCTATCCCTTGTTTGATTACCCGCCCTATGAAACGGCATTAGCCAGTACCATGGTTGATGTAATTAAAAACAACAGCCTGCAGTTGCTGCATGTGCATTACGCTATTCCTCATGCGTCGGCAGCGTATATGGCCAAGAAAATATTAGAGGGCGAGGGTATTCATATACCGGTAATAACCACGCTTCATGGCACTGATATCACCCTGGTTGGAAGAGATAAAACCTATGCACCGGTGGTTGCTTTTTCTATCAATCAAAGCGATGCCATTACAGCGGTTTCGCAAAACCTGCGCGATGAGACTTTTAAGTTTTTTAAGATCGAAAAGAACATCGAGGTCATTCACAATTTTGTAGATGTGGAACGCTTTAACCGCAAACCAATTGACGCTTTTAAAAAAGTAATTGCACCGGATGGTGAACGTATTTTAATACATGCTTCCAACTTTAGAAAAATAAAAAGAGTAGAGGATGTAGTAAAGATTTTTTACAATGTGCGCCGGAAGATGCCGGCTAAATTATTATTTGTTGGCGATGGTCCGGAAAGAGCTACGGCAGAACAATTATGCCGCCAGTTAAAGGTATGTGACGATGTGCGCTTTGTAGGCAAGCAGGAGCAAATGGAAGATATTCTGGCCATTGCCGATTTATTTTTATTGACATCGGAGTATGAAAGCTTCGGCCTGGCTGCCTTAGAGGCGATGGCAGCAGGGATGCCCGTTATTTCTACCAATGCAGGGGGCCTGCCGGAGATTATGATACAGGGAGAAGTAGGCTATATGGGCAATGTAGGCGACGTGGAAACCATGAGCGAATACGCTATTGATATATTAAAAAGCGAAGAACGGCTCAAGCAATTTAAAGCCGCCGCATCGGCTCATGCGCATACATTCGATATAAAAAACATTATACCGCTTTACGAGAAATTATATGAGGATGTGCTGAGCGGTGAGTTGGTGCATTAAGGTGAGACGTCAAAATAAATAGGCTTTAGAAGTAGTGGTCACTGTGGTCTTACATTTATCGTCTCCCGTCTATACTTTATTTAACGTAGCCACGGGCGGGGATTAACCTTCTTGTCTTCAATCATCAGGTAAAAATCTACCTGTCCTCCTGTGCCATCATCAGCGGCAGCCGTGCGGCCAATTGCCTGCCCGGTTTTAACCAGATCACCTTTATTAACCGAGGAGGTAGAGAGTGTATAACCGGTAAAGTACCGGCCATGCCTTATCAATACAAACATGCCTTCACCCGTGTTGGTAACTCCTCTTACTTCTCCGTCAAACACCGCTTTTACACTGGCGCCTGCCGATGGGGTGGAGATAGTGATGCAGGGATTATCCATGGTTAAGCCTTCAATATTGTAAGAACCATAAGGGATGCTTACGTAACCGTTGTCAACCGGCCATGGAAGCTTGCCACGGTTTGTGTTAAACGAAGCGGCCAACCTTGTTTCGCCTTCATTAAGCGGAATGGCTTCTTTTCTTGGGGTCGCTTTTTTTGTCGTGGGTGTAACGGTTCCGGTTGTGCTCTTAGGTGTAGCAACTGCCTCCGCTTTTTTTATAGCCGCCAAGCGTCGCCTTTCTTCTTCCCGCGCCGCCTCAATCTCGCGGCGTATAATAGCGTTTATCTGCGCTTTTAATTGGGCATCCCGTTTCTTTTTCGTTGCCATTTGTTTTGATAAATCATTCGCCTGCGATTTTAGCTTCGATATCACCCTGTCTTTCTCTTTCTTCTGGCTCTCCAGTTCGTTTAACTGCACTTCCTGGTTTTGAAGGGCCGATTTCTTTTGATTGGTTTTACCCAATAATTGTTGTTTGCGTTGCTCAATTAAAGTTTGCGTTTCTGTAATGGTTTCTACCTTTTTTTCATTATACGCCCTATACGATTTTAAGTAGGCAATCCGGCGGATGGCGTCATTGAAATTGGAAGAAGAAAAAATAAAATTCAGGTAGTCGTAGCTGTTATTGTTTTTATAGGCATACACTACGCTGCGGCCATACTCCGCCTTCAAGGTATCCATTTGCCGTTGCAGGCGGGTAAGTTCTACATTGCTTAAATAAATATCATCGCTCAGGCTTTTTATTTCATTGCTGATGTTACTGATATAACGGCCCTGTACCTGCATTTTATTTTGCAGCATGGTTACCTGGCCAATAGTGGCTTTTTGCTGCCCTTTCACTTTGTTGTAATTCTCCTGTATTTCCCGTAATTCTCTTTGCAATTCCTGACGTTCCTTTTCTATCTGCGCTTTATCTTTTTGAGCAAAGCCTACCTGAAGGATAAGGAAGCAGGTAAGGAGAAGAAAGAGTTTTTTCATGCTGAATACTTTTGGGGCTGAAAGTTAAAAACGCAGTTAGACAAAATAAATTTTAGTTGCGTGTATAATTTTTAGGAACCGAAAACGGAAAGCTGACCGCCTCGTTAAACGTATAGTTCTTAAAATCCATTTTAACATCCAACCGTGTTTTTTCTGAAACAACAATTTGGCGCTTCTTTGCAAACAAAGAGCCTTTTTTATTCTCATATTCGCTGTACGATAAATCGGCAGTGCGGCTACGGGTGAGATCTATATCATCTAATTTACTGTGCAAAATTGTTTTGTTGGCTTCATTCAGTGTCACTAAATTCTTAAAGAACTGCCCTAAGCTCACCATGTTGATGATACCATTACCGTTTGTATAGCGAACAATATTGGAGTCTAAGTAAATGGGGTTGCCTATCAATAAATCCTGCAGCGTGTATAAATCAAGTGGTAGCGAAGTAACCTCTTTTAAATAATCGATGCTTTTGGCGGTGTATATTTTCTGATCTAACTTAACCAGCAACTTAACAGAGTCTTTTGTAATAAATAATCGCATCGCTTCTATCCCCAGTAAAGCATTTACTGATATCCAGATAGCGCTGTCCTTATGCATTCTAAGGTTAGCATTTACATCGTAGCTCTTACCATCGCTGCCTTTATAATCCACATTTATTTTAGCACTGAATGTTTTAAAGTCAATACGGTTAGTTGCTACCTCTTGCAAAGTGGCCCGGATGATTTGCTGAGTATCTGTCTTTATGGTAATGGGCGGGCTTACTTTAACTGTGGAATCTTTTTTAGCAACCACCCTGCCGATAGGTCTTGATGAACGGCAGGAGGCAAGCAAAGTGATGAGGAGTAAAAGAAGCAGGCTGCTTTTCATATTTTTATTGTTTTCCGGTTGAACCAAATCCACCGCTGTTACGGATTGTATCTTCTATAACCGTTACCGGTTGCCAAATAGCTTTCTCTACCTTTTGTATCACCATTTGTGCAACTCTTTCACCGGGCTGTATGAGTTGGTCTTCACCGGAAAGGTTTACTAAAACCACCTTAACTTCTCCGCGGTAATCGCTGTCAACTGTACCGGGTGAATTTAAACACGTGATGCCCTGCTTGAGGGCTAAGCCGCTACGGGGGCGAACCTGTGCCTCGTAGCCAGGCGGTAATTGCAGAAACAAACCTGTAGGGATAAGGCTACGTTCCAGTGACCTTAAAAGAACAGGTTCTGCAATATGGGCTCTTACATCCATTCCCGATGCGCCATCTGTAGCATACTGTGGAAGTTCATAAGGCGACTTATTAATAATTTTTATCTGCAAGCCCATCGGCCAAAGATAAAAGTGAGGTACTACAAAGCTGTTAAATAGTTTGCAATAAAATTGTGGCATACGCTACCAGCCCTTCTTCACGGCCAACAAAGCCCATACGTTCGGTAGTAGTAGCCTTGATAGAAACATCCTTTTCACTGATGCCGCAGATAGCAGCAATTGTTTGCTGCATTTGTTGCACATAGGGTTTTATTTTAGGCAGTTCCAAACACAGCGTGCTATCAATATTTACAATTCCATAGCCTTCAGTTTTTATAAGGGCAACCGTTTTTTGTAATAGAATTTTGCTGTCAATGTTTTTATAGGTTTGGTCGGTATCCGGAAAGTGAAAGCCAATATCACCCAGGCAGGCAGCTCCTAACAAGGCATCGCAAATGGCATGTAGTAAAACGTCGGCATCACTATGGCCAACTGCGCCCTTTGTATGTGCAAGCCTAACACCCCCTAACCACAGCTCCCTGCCTTCTGCCAACTGATGAAAATCTACACCCTGACCAATTCTGAATCCCATGCTTTTGATTTGTGCAAATATATGCGGGAGAAAAGTTTAGGGGTTTGGGTTGAGCGTTTGGCTTAGTTGTTATAATGGAAGAAGCGTTCGTATTGGTTGGAGGCCCTGGGGGTTGCTTTTCTTTTTTACCAGGCTTTTGGACTGCTATTGGGCTGCTGTTGCGTCGCACCCTTTTGCGTTCTGTGATTCTATTCAGCATTACGCCACCCCTCTTCAACTGTTTAAGTATACCGGGAGCATAAAGATTTGCCGTTGTCATCCTGGGGAACATAGGATGTGAGTTAAATTTTGTAAGCGACCAAGGCCATCACCTTTACTCTTTACAGCCGTTGTTTACATAGCAGTTCAAAGCTCCCTCCTTCGTCGGGATAACAAACCACTGTAATACCCCATAGCAATTCTGGAGTAGCGCAGCGGCAATGGAGCGTCGCCACTATCGCTCCGGTAGGAATATACAGCCCGGTCAATAAAAAAACTCAATCAGAAGTGCTGATTGAGTCTTATAAATATCATACAAAAACAAGAGCAGTGCTCCTTGCTCCCTCTCCGTCAGGAGAGGGTACGGGTGGGGTGCTTAATTCAATTCCGATTTTGTCGAAGAAAAAAATTGCTCATCGTTTTTCAACTTCAACTCCCATTGCCAGGCAGTATCCATCATCACTTCCAGTGTTTTAGACGGGTTCCATCCCAAGCGGCTTTTTGCTTTATCATTGTTCGCATAAATGGCAACCACATCGCCTGGGCGGCGGGGGGCTATCTCGTAATTCAGGCTTTTGCCACTTACTTTTTCAAAAGCTTTTATAGCTTCCAATACTGTAACGCCATTGCCGGTTCCCAAATTAAATACTTCAACTCCCCTGTTGCTTTTGCCTTCGCCCAAATATTTAATAGCTAGGGTGTGGGCATGGCTAATATCGCTTACATGAATATAGTCGCGTACACAACTGCCATCGCGGGTGGGGTAGTCGCTGCCATACACCTGCATTTTTGGAATTTTACCAATAGCAGTTTGTGTAATAGCCGGTACCAGGTTTTGGGGCTTTCCAATAGGCAGTTCCCCTATTTGTATAGAAGCATGTGCACCTACGGGATTAAAATAACGAAGAAGAATAATTTGCGTACCGCTGCTTTTTTGAAACTCGCCCAGAATTTGTTCGCCCATTTGCTTGGTGTAACCGTACGGCGATTCAGCGGGCTTTGGCGGTGTTTCTTCCGTTACCAGGGAGTTATCAGGGTTGCCATACACGGTGCAGGATGATGAAAATACAAACCATGGAACAGCAAACTCCTGCACACATTTTAATAGATTGATCAACGAAAGCAGGTTGTTTTCAAAATACATTAAAGGTTTTTCTACCGATTCTCCTACGGCTTTATAAGCCGCAAAATGAATAATGCCTTTAATATCATCATTTTCCTGGAAAATGGCAGCTGTATCATCAAAATTGCAAAGGTCAACTTTGTAATTTTTTACCGGCTTGCCGGTAATCTTTTCGATGCCTTTCAGCACGGCAGGGTTGCTTCTGGAGTTGTTATCAACACTGATAACATCGTATCCGTTTTCAATAAGGTCAACAAGGGTATGAGAGCCGATATAACCACAACCACCTGTTACAAGTATTTTAGGCATGTATTAAAATTGAACCGCAAACTTCGGTAAAATTGGTGAATGGTGAGTACGAGATAGGGAATAGTGAATTGGTGACGAGTAATGAAGTCAGGTAAACAGGATGGTAGCAGACTACCTTTGCCTGGTGATGAAATAACAAAGGTCCTGTTTACTATTGACAGGTTACTGTGCTATTAATAAAACAGTTTAGTAATATAGAAAATTGCTGCCGCCAGTAGGGCACTTATAGGGATGGTTAAAATCCATGCCCAGAGAAGGTTTATGGTAACGCCCCATCGTACTGCTGATAGTCGCTTAGTGGCCCCTACACCCATAATGGCACCCGTAATGGTGTGTGTGGTACTCACCGGTATTTTTAAGGCCTCGGTCACAAACAAGGTTATAGCGCCAGCGGTTTCTGCGGCCACACCCTCAAAAGGCGTAACCTTGGTAATACGGGTTCCCATGGTTTTTATAATCTTCCAACCACCGCTGATAGTACCTAAACCAATAGCGGCATAGCAGGCCAGCGGCACCCAGTATTCCATAGTGCCAAGGCTATACCGGGTGGGGTCGTAGGCAACAAGTGCAGCCATAATAATACCCATCACTTTTTGTGCATCGTTGCCGCCATGACCTATACTGAACGCTGCGGAAGAAACCAATTGCAAACGCTTGAACCATACGTTGGAGCTATGCGCATTGAGGGTATTGAGCCAAAACGTAAACAGGGCCATAATAAGAAGAATGGCACCAAGTAAAATCCATTTAAAATTTTTTCCGTAGAAGATCAATTGCGTAGTATAGCTTTCATAATGGGTATTCTTAGCTAATATTTCCCTGTTAGTTTCCATTTGATTGTA
>DASQMG010000655.1:0-1863 GCA_035645595.1 Flavisolibacter sp.
AAGTCAGTTTAACTTGTCCTCATCATTGCAGGCCGTTGTTTTCTTCAAATTATGAAACTGCTGACATCAGGTTATAAATCCGGCCAAACCTTTTGATTAAAAATTATTCACCGGAATACCGCCGTTCAATTGAAACCCACCCGAAAGCGTTTCTTTATAATGCTTCTTACCGTGCATGTCATAAATACTCTCGCACCATACAACTATCTTTTGTAACAGCGTGAGTCGGGCAGCATACGCAAGGCATTTGTACAGTGCCTACAGGCTATAAAATTCTCCCATGCTGCAATGGCTGCGGGTGTGTTAGTGCATAAAGATTTTACATCGAAGCAGTCCTTGATCATTTAATTATTTGCTGCTTTGTTTTTCTCTTAAACAAGCCCATAATTTTTTTAACTCCAACCGCCAATAGCTGCCCGGCTTTATATATGCCCGGCAGTAAAATAATTTTATCTTAAAACGAACAATGGCTTTCCTTTTGTTTTAAGTTTTCGAAACACCTCTGTATGAAAGCTCCCCTCATCCAAAAATATTTATTCATCTTTCTTTTTATTATGCTTACAAGTTGTAAAAAAAATGCAGTTAATGGAACGGGAGCTGATCCTATTCCTTCTCATCGCTTACAGTCGGAAAAAGACCTTGACAGTTTACTGCAACAGATTGGTGAGGCCAACATTGTTCTGTTAGGTGAAGCATCTCATGGTACGGCAGAATATTATGATTGGCGGGCAGCCATAACCAAACGGCTGGTGCTTGAAAAAGGTTTTAACATGATGGCGGTGGAAGGCGAATGGGCCGATAGTTACCGGGTGAATCAGTTTATTAAGGGTGCTCCAAAAGACAGTGCCGAGGCAATTGAATTACTCCGTCAATATGATCGCTGGCCTACCTGGATGTGGGGCAACTATCACATTGCATCCCTCGTTACATGGCTTAACCAATATAACCAATCAAGAGCTGCAAATAATAAGGTAGGTTTTTTTGGTTTAGATGTTTATTGCTTATGGGAATCTACACAGGAACTGATGCCATATATACAAAGCAATGATTCATTGATGCGTATTGCACAACAGGTTCAGCAATGCTTCCAACCTTTTAGCGCTGATCCAATGGCGTATGCTTACAGTGTTGCAAATGCATCGGCAAACTGCCGGGCACAGACTGAAAGACTGTGGCAATCGATTTACAATTTTACAGGTGGAACGACCGCCACCAACGAGGCAGAATTTGTAATGCAGCAAAATGCCCTGGTTGCTTTAAATGGAGAAAGATATTATAGAACGTCAACCAGCAGTTACCCAGAGTCATGGAATATTCGTGACCAGCATATGACACAAACAATCTCAAGATTAATGGCTTTACATGGAACTAATGCAAAGCTTGTTGTTTGGGAACACAACACACATGTTGGAGATGCCCGGTATACTGATATGGCTTCCGACGGAACTGTGAATGTAGGCCAATTAGTGCGTGAGAAGTTTGGCCAAAACAATGTTTATATAGTTGGATTTGGCTCTTACAAAGGATCGGTGATTGCCGCACGCGAATGGGGTGGACCTGTTGAAGTAATGAAAGTGCCCCCCGCACAGAAAGGTAGTTGGGAAGACCTGCTGCACAGGCAAGGTGCGGAAAATAAAATTTTATTCTCCCACGAATTAACAAACATTGCCGCGCTTAAAACGTCTATCGGGCATAGAGCTATCGGTGTGCAATATGATCCTTCAAGAGAGAGCAGGAATTATGTTCCTTCGATAATACCAAACAGGTATGATGCCTTTATCTTTATTGATGAAACCAAAGCGTTACGGCCACTTGGCACCGCAGCTAAAAATGAACCCCCGGATACTTATCCTTCAGGATATT
>DASQMG010000656.1:0-6743 GCA_035645595.1 Flavisolibacter sp.
GCTGTGTTTTATGCAAACCAGCACCGATGCCTGTGTGGGTGTTACCGAAGAATATTGCAACGGTGCCTGCGAGAAAAAGGAAATCGCCGGCCTATACAACGAAAGAGTATTGGAAGCCATCGCATCGCTTACAAAACGGCCTTCTTACGTAGTGTTGGACACCGGCCTTACAGATGATGAAGTCTCCTGCATTATGGTAGTACAAGGTGCGTTTTTTGGGATGGGTTACCTGCCCAAGAACTTTGATACCATTACGCAAAAGGCAATACAGGACTACATAACACCTTATAAGGACAATAGCACCATACGGATGTTGTTGAGTTCTTTTGCCAATGCAAACCCGGAACGGATAAAGATGTTGTAAGATAAGCGCGGCAAAAAATTTTGACCCTACTTTTCCTTACTACGTGTTGCCACTTCAAGTAAGTGCCCCGCCGTACTTGTGGGTTGAGGCACAAAAAACTTTTATTGCTATGCCATTGTGTAATTGACACGCGGTCATCATTCACCATATCGTTGCGATACCTGAATTCGTTGATTACTGGCCCTAAAAACATCCATAAATTTTTTCCCGTTAAATTGCAACACAAAAATTTAAACCCGGCACACATGAAAAGAATACTCTTACTTTTCTTCTTCGTCCCCTTTTTTACAAGCGCACAAAACAAACAAATTACCCTTGAAGACATTTACAAAAAGGGAACTTTCCGTGGCGAACAAATCCAGGGATTTGCTTCGGAGGATAATAGTGGCCTTTTCAACGTAAAAGATATAAAAGATGAAAGCGGTAAAGAGCTTTCTACCGCTGATTACGAAGTAAGCGCTGACAAGAAACGTGTTATTTTCTTTACCGGCCGTGAGCCCATTTATCGCCGTTCTTCCAAATCAATAGCCTACGTTTATGATGTGGCCTCCAAAAAAACAACACAGCTTAATAAAGGTAAAATCATGCATCCGACCTTTTCGCCAGATGGAAGTAAGGTTGCTTATGTATTTGACAATAACCTATACCTCTACGATATTGCCTCCTCCAAAACAAAAGCGATAACCACGGACGGCAAATGGAACCATATTATTAACGGTAATGCCGATTGGGTGTACGAAGAAGAATTTTCCTTTAGCCAGGCTTATCAATGGAGCCCTGATGGAGCATACCTCGCCTACTATAAGTTTGATGAAAGCCGCGTTAAGGAATTTAATATGACCATTTTTGACAATAATAATAATAAAGACTACCGCTATAAATATCCAAAAGCTGGTGATAGCAACTCTACGGTTACCGTACACATTTATGATGTGGCACAAGGCAAAACGGTTCCGGCAAAGTTTGAGCAGGGCGATATTTATATTCCCCGCATTAAGTGGACAACCACAGGAAATGGGCTAATTGTGTACTGGATGAACCGACTGCAAAACAACCTAAAACTTTTACTTACTAATGCAACTACCGGCAATGCCACTACTTTATACGAAGAGAAGAACAAATACTATGTTGACATCAACGATGACTGGTGGTTTTTGAAAAATGGCAAGGAGTTTCTGTATGGATCTGAAATAAACGGCTGGTACCGCCTGTACCTGCAAAGCATTGATGGCAAAAAGAAAACCGAGATTACAAAAATGAAGTACGACGTAGCCGAAGTTAATGCGGTGGACGAAAAGAATCGATTAGTGTATTATACGGTAGCGTATCCACGACCGATGGACCGCAACCTTTTCGTAACTGATTTTGATGGTAAAAAGACCACACAGTTAACAACGGGCCACGGATGGCATCGTGCGGAAATAAATAGTGATTATACCAAATTCTATGATTATTATTCTGACATTAATACGCCCCAAACGGTTACGCTGTTCGACCTTGTGAACCAAAACGGTACAATGACCGCTGCTAAAGCCAAAATAGCTGGTGAAAATGGCAAGCTTAAAACCCTTTTGGCTGAATACAGCTTAGGCAAGACAGAGTTTATTCGTGTGCCAAACAGCAAGGGAGATACATTAAACGGATGGATGCTGAAACCAGCCAATTTTGATGCTAATAAAAAATATCCTGTGCTTTTTTGCAATTATGGCGGCCCGGGTTCACAACAGGTAGCTAACCGTTTTGGCGCTGCCAGCCTATGGCATCAAATGCTCGCTCAAAAAGGCTTTATTGTAGTGTCGGTAGATAACACGGGCACCGGTTACAGAGGCGAGGAGTTTAAAAAGAAAACGTACTTGCAGCTTGGTAAGTTTGAAATAGAAGACCAGATTGATGCCGCTAAGTGGCTGGCTAAAATGCCGTTTATTGACCCGAAAAATATTGGCCATTGGGGCTGGAGCTATGGCGGCTTCATGAGTTCTCTGGCAATTACAAAAGGGGCCGATGCATTCAGTGCAGCGGTAGCGGTGGCGCCGGTTACCTCCTGGCGGTATTACGATAATATATACACTGAACGTTTTATGCGCACGCCACAAGAGAATCCCAAGGGCTACGACGATAACTCTCCGATCAATCATGTAGATAAGATCCGTGGCAAATACTTATTAATTCATGGAAGTGGTGATGATAATGTGCATTTTCAGAATAGCGCACAAATGGTGACTGCATTGGTAAAGGCTAATGTTGATTTTGAAACGATGTATTATCCAAATAAAAACCATAGCATAGCCGGTAGCGCCGATAACACCAGCTACCATTTATGGGCTAAAATGACGAACTGGATTTTAGAAAACCTGGGCAATGAAAATGTAAATAAAACAAAAGTGGGCAATAGTATAAATGCGCCAAAAACCGGCTTCTGATTACTGAATGATAGTAACGGGAAAAGAGACCGGTATAAGGTCTCTTTTTTATATGATGATTCTGCTGCACAACAAATCACGGCTTCCATTTGTATCTTCAATACACAACATGAAAAAAATTGCAGTAGCCATCACCGGCGCAAGCGGAAGCATTTATGCAAAGTTGCTTTTAGAAAAACTTTCCGCGTTACATGAGCAGATAGCTGAGCTTTCCATTGTATTAACCGACAATGCAAAGGAAGTTTGGAGAACAGAATTAAGGGACGAAACCTTTCACGACTTTAAAGCGAGATACTTTACCACCAAAGATTTCTCAGCACCTTTTGCATCTGGCTCAGCAAAGTACGATGCACTGCTTATTGCCCCCTGCAGCATGGGAACCTTAGGACGAATTGCTGCCGGCATTTCCAATGACTTAATAAGCCGTGCTGCCGACGTAATGCTGAAAGAACGCAAAAAACTTATCCTGTTGGTGAGGGATACGCCCTATAATCTTATCCATATAAAAAATATGGAAACAGTTACATTGGCGGGAGGAATTATTTGCCCTGCCTCACCATCTTTTTACAGCAGGCCACAAACAATTGAAGCTGCCGCCGCTACAGTCGTTGACAGGGCTATCGACCTTACTGGCCTGGACAGTGCGTCTTTTAGATGGGGAACGTAAATTCAGGTGGAACAAATTGATAACTGTTAGCATGCCCTTATCAATAAACATGCAGGCCTGCCAGTTACAACGATCAAGCAGCTGTCTCTTTAATTTGTTAGTGTACCTCCTGCAGTAATCCAATCTGTTATCTTTTTTTGGTCGGCAGCCGATAACGCCGCATTTGGTGGTACTGGCATCTGGCTTGGAGTTCCCGCCTGATCTACTGCCCTTACTTTTATTCTGGCCTTTTGCGCAACAATTGTGTTGTCGGCTGACAAGCTAAGGCCTCCTGCGGGGCTAGAACCGGTGTGGCATCCGCTTACAGCACAATTGGTTTGCATAACAGAGCGCACCGCAGTAAATAATGGCCCTGATGTAGAACCGCTACTGCCGCCCGGGTTATCATTATTACCGCTGTTCTTATCCTTGCTGCACGAAACGATCAGCAAAGAGACAGCTAGCATACTACCTGTAACATAAAAACTTCTTTTCATCATTGGTGGTTTAAAATCGATCTTAAAAAGCGATGGTTGACCTATATTAGTCATCGCCGCTCCCCATTTATAACCACCTTTAATGACTGTTTACAATAAAAATATAAAGGAACAGGTACGACAAAAAATTCATTAAAATTGATGCCATAAATAGACGGGCTTTGTCGTGTTTGCGAAGAAAAAGAGTGAGGGTTACGCCATCCACTACCGATGAAAACCACCAAAGGAACACCACAAGCTGTGGTGGCAGGTTCAAGCCATTAAACTGGTAGCCCAGCTTTGCCAACAGAGGCATAGCTGCAAAAAAAATAATGCCCACGCTAATCAAATTAATGGCTATCGTTATACCTATAATGCGCTTTACGGGCTGAAGTCTGAAGTAATAAAGTACTATAGCTTCAAGTATGAAAGCAATGGCAAAAGGAGCAATGATAAATAAAAAAGGAAGAAGGCTTTCTGCATTCATAACTAAAAGATGCGGCAGAAAAACATAGAAGGTCTTGCGACCTTCTATGTTTTGGAAAGAGGCATTTTATATTTTACCAAACTGCTTTCTTATCAGGTTTAGAGCACTGCCGGCTTTAAACCACTCTATCTGCTGTTCGTTATATGTGTGATTAAGTTTGATTTTATCTACAGTACCATCCTTATGGTTCAATACCATCGTTAATTGCTTTCCGGCAGCGAATGTTGTTAACCCTGTAATGTCAATGGTATCGTCCTCCTGTATCTTATCATAATCTTCTTTAGTGGCAAAAGTCAAGCCCAACATACCTTGCTTTTTCAGGTTGGTTTCGTGTATCCGGGCAAAGCTTTTTACCACGATAACCCGCACACCCAAATGGCGTGGCTCCATGGCCGCATGTTCCCTCGATGAACCCTCGCCGTAGTTTTCATCGCCCACCACTACAGCCCCTATCCCCTTCGCCTTATAATAACGTTGGGTTGCCGGCACCGGTCCGTATTCACCGGTAAAACTGTTTTTTACGCTGTCTGTCTGGCCATTAAAAAAGTTTACGGCACCAATCAACATGTTATTCGAAATATTATCTAAATGTCCCCGGTATTTTAACCACGGTCCGGCCATCGAAATATGGTCGGTAGTACATTTACCCCTCACCTTAATTAACAGGCGCAAGCCCGTTAAATCGGTTCCTTCCCAGGGCGTAAAGGGACTTAACAGTTGCAATCGCTGGGATGTTGGACTCACCGCTACTGCTACGCCTGCGCCGCTGGCAGCCGGAGCCTGGTAGCCCGGATCTTCTACAGAAAAACCTCTGGGTGGTAATTCATACCCTTTCGGTTCATCAAGCATTACTTCCTCGCCGGCTTCGTTTAAAAGTTTATCTTTTAGCGGATTAAAAGAAAGACGCCCTGCGATGGCATACGCTGTAACGATTTCCGGAGAGGCCACAAAAGCATGGGTGGAAGCCAGGCCGTCATTACGTTTGGCAAAGTTTCTATTAAAAGAGGTTACGATAGTGTTCTTGCGGGATGGGTCATCAATGTGCCTTGCCCACTGGCCAATACAAGGCCCGCAAGCATTAGCTAAAAGAACACCGCCAATTTCATCAAAAGTGCCTAAGTACCCGTCCTTCTCAATCGTGTACCGAACCAGTTCCGATCCTGGTGTTACAGTGAATTCACTTTTTGCTTTTAAGCCTTTAATTTTTGCCTGGCCCGCTATCGAAGCAGAGCGGCTTATGTCTTCGTAAGAAGAATTTGTACAGGAGCCAATCAGGGCCACTTCAATTTCATCGGGCCATCCGTTGGCAGCAACTGCTTCGGCCATTTTAGAGATCGGCGTAGCTAAATCGGGAGTGAAAGGGCCGTTCACATGCGGCTCTAATTCACTTAAATTTATTTCAATAACCTGGTCATAATATTTTGCAGGGGCCGTATAAACCTCTGCATCGGGACGCAAATGCTCCCGCACATTATTGGCCAACGCAGCCACTTCCTCCCTGCCCGTCGCACTTAAATAAGCAGCCATTCTATCATCATAGGCAAACAGAGAACAGGTAGCGCCTATTTCTGCACCCATATTACAGATAGTTGCTTTACCCGTACAGCTAAGACTGTCGGCGCCATCGCCAAAATATTCAACAATAGCACCGGTGCCCCCTTTTACGGTAAGGATACCGGCCACTTTTAGAATAATATCTTTCGCAGCAGTCCAGCCACTCATTTTACCGGTGAGCTTTACTCCAATTAGCTTAGGCATTTTTAATTCCCAGGCTAATCCTGCCATGACGTCTACGGCATCGGCTCCACCTACGCCAATAGCGATCATACCGAGTCCACCGGCATTAGGCGTATGCGAATCGGTTCCTATCATCATCCCGCCGGGAAAAGCATAATTCTCTAATACTACCTGGTGAATAATTCCGGCACCGGGCTTCCAAAAGCCAATGCCATATTTATTAGAAATAGAAGAAAGGAAATCATACACTTCCCTGTTGGTATCGATGGCTGTATTTAAATCTTCTGTTGCGCCAACTTTAGCCTGTATCAGGTGATCGCAATGTACCGTAGAGGGAACGGCCACCGTGTCACGTCCACAGGTATCAAACTGCAGGAGCGCCATTTGTGCCGTAGCATCCTGCATCGCTACCCGGTCGGGGGCAAAATCCACATAGTCTTTACCCCTTTCGAAAGTTTTGGTGGTTGGCTTGAATGTATGTGCGTATAATATTTTTTCACCGAGCGTCATGGGACGTTTCAGCAAATTTCTGGCTGCCATCACCTTGGCAGGTAACTCCGTATACACTTTTTTAATTAATTCCAGGTCAAAAAGCATAAGTAAATAATTGTTG
>DASQMG010000657.1:0-1894 GCA_035645595.1 Flavisolibacter sp.
AAACGATGCACCACCCAACGGACAGGCGGGCTATACCAGCTTAACACACCCCTGGAGTTCGGGTGTTGTCAAATGGCTTTCAGAAGAAACACTTGGAATCAAACCACTGGAACCGGGTTTTAAAACGTTTGAGATCATCCCCCATTTAGGTGAAAGCCTGACATGGGTAAAAGGCAGCACACCTACACCGGCCGGAATTATTTCTGCCCATTTTAATACCAGCACAGGCCTTTCCAAATTCACAATTCCTGCATCAACACATGCAAAACAAGTCTGTATTCCATTGGGTAGCAGCACCGCCAAATCTGTTTATTTGAACAATAAGCTTATATGGCAGGCTGGCAAAACAGTAAGGGGGAATGATTTTAAAATGAGTGGAAATTACGGCTGCTTTATCGATGTAAAGCCGGGCAATTATGAATGCAAAGTGGTTTACAGTAAGGTTATTAAATCAGCACCTGCCAACGACTTCCAATGGATTTATCCAATTAACAATTTGGAGCAGGATAGTGGGACATCCGGCAACTGGAAGACACAATACGGATCAGATGGATTTATCCTGTTTAATTATATAGACAACGGTCAACATCTTCAACAACTACCGGCTTATGTTGCTTCCTCCAAATTAAAGAGCGCGGCGAACATACGCCTGAGCCTTCCGGAAAAGGGAGAGAAGGTTTTGGTTAATAATGAAAGTAACTATCGATTTTTCGGAGCAATCATCACACAAGACCCGAAGCCAACTTTGCAAACAATGACAATCGATTTAGACGTGAAAGACAGCCAGGAACACCGGCTTGCCTTGTATTTTTTGGACTGGGATAGCAATAGCAGGCGTTCGGCCGTCGAAATATTTGACCTGAAAACATTGAAACTAATTGCGCCTGTCCAATTGATTAAAAATTATCAAAATGGTAAATACCTGGTATTTCACTATTCCGGCAGTTTGAGAATCCGGGTCAATCATCTGAGAGGTAACAACGCTGCACTCTCCGGAATTTTCTTTGATAACAAGGGTAAAGTAGCGAATTAGAGCTGGATATTTATTAGCAAAATGACCTACAATATGTTCGTAAGCCGCCGTTTACTGCAATCAAGAAGTATCTTTCAGGATCTAATAGGAGCGGTTTATGCTTGGTGGCACATGGTGAACAAGATTTTAAAAATCTTCCAATGAAAGGAAGCTCGGCTCCTTCACCCATCGAAAGTGCAGTAAAGAAACATAAGGCTTGGAAATGTAACCTTACAACAAAGCAGTTGATAAGTGTAATGTGCAGATACCGCTACAGGAAGGCAGTGGAATTCGTAATCCCACATCTTTGCAAAAGAACTAAAAACCGCATGCAAAAGGGGGTTGCTTAAATACAGGCAGAAAAACACACTTCAACCGCCGGTTATTATTTGTTTCAGACTAAAGCTAAACTGAGAGTTCTACAGGTGCCCACACTGGCTGCTGCACCTGGTATGTTACTCAAAATGCTATGGCAACAAGTACTCTAGTACTGGCAATTCTTATCACTACTGCACGCTTTTAGCCCTGACCTTGTACAAGAGCGTTTTACTTCTTCATCCCTAAGGTGTTTGGTTTCTGGGTGTCTTGCAGCAATCCCTTTTTCCTTATTATTTCTTTGATAATGATGAACTTTCCCTTTTGTAAATTGGATGATTATTGAAATAGGAATAATAGAACCGGTAATAAATATGCCAAGCCGTCTGTAGAGACACTTTAGGAGACAACCAATTCCTAGGATGTACTTTAAGTTGGGAACAATAGCACTTGTTGGGGAAGTAAAGCACAGCTGAAACGTTTAAAAGTGTTAAATGTAAACGTTTGCCAGAAGGAGAGAAGGCCATGAAATAAATAAAGCCCCCTGTTTCCAGAGAGCCTTAAAGC
>DASQMG010000658.1:0-6970 GCA_035645595.1 Flavisolibacter sp.
TATTACAGATTACTGGCAGGATAGTGGAGGAACAGACTGGAAGATAAGAGGCTATACGAATGGAAAGGCGGTCGCAGTACTATATGTCAAAAACGTCACCGAGGCTCCCGTTAAAGAACATGACACCTTCCTGAACGGATTCAGATTTTCTTAATGGACGCAAAGATGGGATAACTGATTCTCCTATCTTTGCGCCTGTCTTTTTGGCCCGGTAGCTCAGTTGAATAGAGCAACTGCCTTCTAAGCAGTAGGTCATTGGTTTGAATCCAATCCGGGTCACTTTTAAATCCTCGAAAGGGGACACTCCCTCTCAGAATCAGTGTTTTGAGGGGGATTTTTTATTCACCTCTTTTCACGTCACCTCGTTTTTCGTCGGTTTTTGGTTCACTATTTCGGCACCAAAAAACCCAATTTGTCACCAAATTAAAAAAGCGAGATGAAAACGTCCATTACGTACTACCCTAACAAAAAGAAGAGAAGCAGTAAAACAGGCAAAGTACCCCTTTAAGCCCGCGTGTATTTCAATGCCCTAAAAGCTGAAGAGCGCCTCAATGCTGAAGTAGACGATAAAGAGCTACTCAAGTGGGATCCAATGAGCATGCGCTTTTTAGACCGTTCTCTAATGGCTAACAAGCTGCTTAATGTCTTTGACCAGCGCTTTGAAAACTTTCTGCTGATTAATGCAACTGGCCTTTCTAAGTTTCATCCCCGCGCTATTTTGGATTATGTACTGGGAAGAGAAGAAGACAAGAAAAAGGAGGCTAAGGTCATTGAATATGTAGATCAGTATTTTACTAAAGTAGTTCTTGCCAACAAGCAGCTATCAGCAGGCACAGTGCGCAACTACAAAAAGTCGCTTAACCATTTTAAAGCTTACTTGAAAGTAAAAGGCAAAGAAAGTGTAGCAGTAAGTAGCCTTGATAACATTCTTTGTATTGAATTTAAGCAGTACTTACAGAATAATAGCCGGGAGGGTGGGATTGGAGGCATGACCGAGGTATCAGCTTCCAGTATTCTAAAGAACTTTACACCCATCTTTAACCGGGCAATGGATGAGGGTCTTTTGGAAAAGAACCCTTTCAAGGTGCTAAAGCCTAAACATAAATCACCTAGAAGGGACCGGCTAACCATTGGGCATGTAAAAGAACTGCACGATCTGGACCTCACTCGCTTTCCAGCTCAAAGAGCCTAACCGGGATATATTCCTGTTCTCCGTCTTTACAGGCCTTGCTTACAAGGATGCAATTACACTAAAAGGGTCCAACCGGGAAGAGAGAGGGGATAACGTAATTAAACTATGTATCAAGCGAAGTAAAACCGATATTCAAACAGAATCTTTCCTAGTGTCACAAGCAATTACTATTGTTGAGCGCTATAAGCAACTAGCCGAAAGTCAAATTACTGGTCTAGTTCTTCCAAAGCGATCCAACGAAAAGCTCAACGTGCAGCTAAAGATCCTGGCTGAGATGGTTAATATTCCAATCAATCTTTCTTCGCATATTGCCCGCCACACCCATCGGCAACAGCTTGCGGAAGCAGGCATAGAAGACATGGGAGTCATCAAACGAATGATGGGACACAGCAGAAGCGGAGACATTGATAATGTCTATTACTCTATCACTGAACCAAGGCTGAGTGAAGCAAAGGATAAGTTTGAAGCCTACCTGAATAAGCATCTAATCAAATAACCATCGCTTCCCGTCCAAAACCACAAAGGACTTCCTATGAAGTCCTTTGTGGTTTATAATTGTGGATTCTGAATGTGATATAAGGTAAAAAGACGTTCTAATTTCCTGAAGTATAAACGCATATGTTCTTAGAGACTTTCTTGTTTAGATATGAATACAACATAGGGTAATTTATGGATAGATTGACAAGTAAATGGTTAGACAGTTTAGTAAAACGAAGATTGAAATTAAATGGCATTTCAAGCAATTGGGCCAACTGAACAGCCTGCCTACAACAGGGGTGTTATATGCAATGTTGGTGGAGGAATATAAATTTCATCCTTTTATCTTTATTGGACCATAGGGGTCTGTAAGGCGAAGTAACACAGAAGCCACCACTTCATAAACAGTTCCACGTTTGGCGTCCTGCGGTAACCCTTTCTCTTTGAAAACGCTTAGCATTTACTAAAATAAACTTGAGCATTATGAAAAGAAATACCTTTCTAAAGGCTTGCCTAGCAGCGGGAACAACACTGATGTCTTCGCTGGAACTATTAGCAAACCGTAAATCCACAAATAGAGTTGACAAATGCCTGCGAGTTGCTGCTGGTAAAGACCGGTTTGAAAAACCTATCTCTCTTTTTGAAGGCGATACTTTTTACACCAAAGTTTCTGCTAAAGACACTGATGGGGACGTATATGTATTTGAATCAACCCGTATAAAAGAAGGTGGCCCGTCTCTTCATCTGCACTTTGAACAAGATGAGTTTTGGTATGTGGTTCAAGGTGAATTTCTGTTTAAGGTCGGCGAAGAAACGTTCAGTGCAAAGGCAGGTGATTCCGTGTTTGGCCCAAGAAGAATTCCACACGCTTTTGCCAAAGTCGGTGAAGGCGAAGGCAAACTTTTAATGTTTTTTCAACCCGCAGGAAAAATGGAAGCCATGTTTACGAAAATAAGTGAAGGGGCAACTAAAAACATGACAGAGCAACAGCAGGATAAGTTCCGCGAAGAACACGGCATAAAGCGAGTTGGTCCACCGTTGACATATTTCAAAAAATGGTAGCCGATGGCACGAACGCACAACATTGCATTTGCAAAAGCAGGGGGATGTACTACTATTCAACTTTACCAATAAATCGCCTTTTGTAAGATAGTTGGGCTGAGATAACACAGACTTCCTTGCCTGCGCATATGCAATTATTACCTGCAAGGCTAAACTATACCTATGCATACGTTTTGTTTTTTCATATTGACAATTTTGATTTGCACCTTTTCTTATGGACAAAAGATAGAGACAACGTATTTGAACGCCAAGGACAGTTCTAGAAATATGTATATAATTGTTTACCCTTCTAAACTTCCCTGGTCTGGTTATATGTTCCTTATTCCAGGAATGTTTCAAAAACCTATGGATGTATTAACGCAAACAGAATTACCTAAATATGCTGCTAGACAAGGTATCTTAACCATTATCCCTACATTCAAAACGGGTATTTCATCCATTGGCATAGATTCGGCCTCTCAAGCCTCGCTTCTCGAAATTCTGAGCTATGTTACAGTAAAGCACAAATTAACAAACACAAGATTTTATTTAGGTGGTTTCTCAATTGGAGGCACGTGTGCATTAAAGTATGCAGAACTTGCCCTTAGCAATAATTACTCAATCAAACCATCGGCTATTTTTGCTATTGACTCTCCATTGGATTTTGAGAGAATGTACAATGCATTCCTGCGAGAAAAAAGGCTTCCCAACCGCCCCAAAGACGCTGCTGCAGAAGGGGATTACATGCTTAAACGGTACATAACGTTGTTTGGTGGACCACCAAGTCAAGCATTAACCGAATACCATAACATTTGTCCCTATTCATTTAATGACACCACACAACAAGCCATAAAGCCTTTAGTTGATTTTCCTATTCGTTTATATACTGAACCAGATGTTCAATGGTGGCTAAACGATGGTGCAGACTATTCAGGAATGAACTCTTTCGATTTTGCGGCCTTAACCAATGAACTCAAAAGGATGGGAAGCACTAAAATTACTTTGATTACGACCGACAATAAGGGTTACAGAAAACCCGAAAATAGGAGGCACCCGCATTCGTGGAGTATAGCTGAACCAAAAGACCTTGTTGATTGGCTGTTAATTCAAAAGTGACGAATGCCAGTAGATAACATCGGGTTTATAAAATTGTGACTTGACATTAAGCATTAGACTTTAAGTCATTATTTTGCTTTTACAGTTAATTGATACCGGCCTTTTTCAAATGCCACAAATTCATAAACACTTTAACGTCAGCGGCGACTCAATTATGATCAACAAAGATGTAATCGCAGAATTTGGATTCACAATTCAAGGGATAAAATGCATACAAATGAAGGCCTGAAACAGGAAATAGGACTATGGGGCCTGACGTCTAATATTGTCAACACAGTAATAGGTTCTGGCATCTTCGTTTTACCGGCCCTGGTAAGCCAAGGATTGGGAGCAGCTGGTATACTTGCTTATCTTTTTTGTGGGTTTCTAATAACGATGGTGATGCTTTGTTTTGCTGAGGTAGGAAGCAAGATAACAATAACCGGAGGTGCGTATGCCTATA
Source organism: Flavisolibacter sp. (assembly GCA_035645595.1). Taxonomy (GTDB): domain Bacteria; phylum Bacteroidota; class Bacteroidia; order Chitinophagales; family Chitinophagaceae; genus Flavisolibacter. The sequence continues at coordinate 4,269 of DASQMG010000658.1, forward strand.
TTGAAGCCGCCTTTGGTAAATATTTTGGATTTGTTACAACTAATTTGTTCATTTTCGGAGCCTCGCTCATGGCAACCGCTGCTGTTGCTAATGCAGTGGCCGACACATTGTCCTATCTACTTCCCATATTTACAAATAAAATCTTCCGGGCTTTCTTTTTTCTTCTCTTGTTTTCTGGATTAACGGTCGTTAATACTAAAGGAGTCAAAGAAGGAATCAGGCTTGTTAAGCTAACCACCCTCATTAAACTCATCCCTTTACTGCTACTTATTTGCTGGGGAATTACTAAAATTACCGCAGGCAATTTGACATGGAACCAAATGCCTCCATTAGCAGACTTTGGAAAGATATCACTTATTCTCTTTTTTGCTTTTCAGGGAGCAGAAAACAGTTTGAGTGTAAGTGGTGAAGTGAAGAATCCAGCTAAAACAATCCCGAAAAGTATCTTACTGAGCACCCTACTCGTTTTGGTCCTTTACGGAGGTGTACATTTAGTAGCAAGGGGGGTTCTTGGTGACTCACTTTCTACTTTCACAAAAGCTCCATTAGCCGAAACAGCCAAAAGAATAATGGGTCCTTTTGGTATAACATTAATGATTTTAGGAGCAGCTATTTCCATGTTTGGCTATTTAAGCAGCGACATTTTAAATATGCCCCGTGTCCTGTTCCGTTCTGCAAGAGATGGCGTAATCCCTATAAAAGCGTTAGCAAAGGTTCATCCTCGATTTGCCACGCCACATATTTCTATAATTGTATTTACTGCTTTAAGTTGCTGCCTGGCAATCGTTGGAGGATTCAGAGAACTGGCAATTCTTTCAACTTCTTCGGTGCTGCTGATTTATTTGGGTGTTGCATTAGCTGTTATTAAACTAAGAACAAAAGAAAAGTTATTGCACCCCACTTTCAAAATACCCGGCGGTTTACTTGTACCTGTGCTATCAATTGTTATTATTTTATGGTTTTTGACAAACCTTACGCGTAAGGAGATGATTAGCATAATGGTTTTTATTTGTGCTCTAAGCACTATATATTATTTGCTGAGTTTTGCTAAACGAAAAACGTAAACCAGGTATAATTCTTTTTGTTTTTTACTCTGCATTGTTCCTATCTACTGCGTACTGGCTGCGCTCAATCTTTCTTCCTCCTTTAGCCCTTCCGGTGCATAAGAGTAATATAATCAGGAGATACAGGCCATTTACCTCTGCAGATGAATTAGATCCTTACATTACTAAGATGAAGATTGTTTAATGGGTTTGAATTGATTATAAGCTTTTCGTATTTAATTAGCGTAATTTGGTAAATGATTACAATACTACTTTTAGGATGTGCCCTTTTTATTACCTTTTTAATTATTCTTATTGCCTCGTTTTTATTACCGCCCATGTTTGGCAAAAGAAAAGAGCTAGGTAAGGGCAGGGGACTCCAGTAAGCTATCATCCGGTTTAAGAGCGGTTAGGGTATAACTATAAAACGAAACCCCACTACAAGTAGTGGGATTTCAAGGTTTGTCCTTTTTAAGACATTTTAAATATAGTGCAATATGTTTATAGAATGGTTACGATGAAACGTTCTTAATGTTATGGTAACACACCATTACACTTCTACTTATTTTACCAGCCAGGGACTGCCACCCATCATCGTTAAAAAATAGTTTTGTTAGGATAATTTAATTGTTTGAACACACCACTCAAAACCTCCTGATCGTCTGTATCATCTTTAATTATTAGGATGGGGCATCTTTAGACATAACACATGTTTTTGGTTTTAATCTGGCCACTACTATCAATCCTTTGTCCTATATTATTACTCCATACGCCTTAAGCGGCAGTTAGATTTAGCTGGCCTTCGTTTTTGCGAGGGCTTCTTAATTTTCGCAAAAATTAGTTCAATGGAGCAGTTAGCGCCGTACCTGGAAAGAATCAAGTTAAGTCTATAATTGTACAGATGATTTATCTACAGCCGCCAATCTTTCCGGTTCATTTAACCGGATCCGGCCCTCTCTATTTCTTTACAATTTTATTTTTCTCGTCTTCTGATAACGATGCCATCCAGTACTGAATTGGTGTTAAGTTATAATGATTGGCCTGCTTTTTTAGCGAAAGATCGGGCTCATAGATTTCGTAAAGTTCCAAGGGCATCTCCCAGTTCTCACCGGTAGCAAAGTCAATCAGGGTACGAGTATTTGTTGCCATATAAAGATAGTCTTGCTGCTTACAGTTTTCGGGAAGCAGTTATTTCAGTGGACTAAGACTTAGCGGGTATAAACAGACCAAACCAATGATGGAAATGGAATCACTTTCCTAATATTTTGTTCACTTTAGAGGTAGCCTTGATGTAGTAGGTCGGGCGCTTACGATAAGAGGCGATTACCAGCCGGTTTTGCATGTGCAGCAGTCGCTTTAGGGCCACCAAACTTGCTGGATTCTTTGCCTCGCTTGGGGTGACGGGTATCCTTGCAAGTTCGCGTCCTTCCACTGATAAAATAAGCTCCATGGACGAGAGATTTAGTCAAAGCTAACTATTGTTGAGCTTAAGTTATAATTTTGTAGTAAAATCTTTACAAAGGGTGCCTGCTTACTTGGTATGAAGTACTCATTATTTGGTATTACTTCAGCACACGCCACTTAGGTTTGTTGACGGCCTTCGTTTTTACGAGGAATTCTTTTTAGGTTAAGGGAAGTTTTTGCTACCTATCCCCGGGG
>DASQMG010000659.1:0-1729 GCA_035645595.1 Flavisolibacter sp.
TTACCAGAAATAGTGGACGGTGCTAAGGTGCGTGATGGCTTTGTGGCACTTTGCGCCACATTGTTGGTTTACGGCGTTACAGAAGCAGTGCACGGGTATGGATTCATTTCGGTGTTTGTATGTGCAGTAACTATGCGGGGAATGGAACGCCATCATAAAATGCACAAAACCCTGCACGAATTCACCGACCAGATTGAAAGGCTATTGGTTTGTATTGTGTTGTTGCTTTTTGGGGGCAGCCTGGTTTCCGGATTGCTTGATGCTTTGAGTTGGCCGCTGGCGGGAGTGGGAGTGTTTTTTGTTTTAGTGTTGCGGCCCGCTATCGGTGCTCTAAGTTTGTGGGGTACCGGCCTGCACCTCAAAGAAAAACTCGCTATTGGCTTTTTCGGAATTAAAGGCATCGGTTCGTTCTACTACCTGGCCTTTGCCCTTGGCGAAACAGCGTTCCCCGAACAGGATATACTTTGGTCACTTACCGGCTTTACAGTACTCTTATCTATTATCGTGCATGGCCTTACCGCTACTTCTATCATGAAGAAACTAGACGTTAGATTTAAGGAAATAAAAGCCTACCCGGAAACGAATTTGAAAAGTAAATCGTGAATCAACGGGTTATTTGAGCCATTCCTAAACCGTAAATCTTTTCTGAAAAGAAGATGAGATCAAAGGAAAGGCCACTCTTACATAAAGAACCCGATCAGGCCTTCTGGTTAACTTTTACAAAACAAGAGATCATTCAACTCCTGAAAAACGCGATGCATGCTTTTGAAAATTATAAACCGGAAGGAAGAACCAGGTCTGCGTACAATCATTAAAAAAGGTTCAACCCAATAACGGTAACCTGGCACTTATAACTTCGAATGACACTGTCATTGCAGGTTATCAAACTATGATAATGAAGTGAAACTAAAATTGCCGGCTCTTATACAGAGGGCATGTCTTTCAGCAAGCTTCCCGAGGGTACTGCCACTTTTCCCCTTACCGCAGATGTCTCTTGCATAATGCTATTGCTTGTTGATCGTGCCGGGTTAGTAGGCATTGAGTCACGGCTATTATGGTACTGTTCTTTTCATGTAGGTAAGAAAGCCACCGGAAGTAAATCACACGAAAGAAAAAAATTAATTAGTTGAATTTCTCAACTTTGCTCCTATGATAAAATTCGGAACAAAAGTGGTGTGCATCAATGACACTTTTACAGAAGAACAAAAATCAATGATACCTAACAGGCCGGTGCGTGACAATCATTATACGATTGACGAAGTAATTGTTACCCGGAGGGGTAGGGCTGTGACATTAGTGGAGCTGGATAACCCGCCCCTAATGCACCCGTCCGGTGGAGGTACGTTCATCCCTTCATTTGACATCAACAGGTTTAAGGAACTTGAAGAAGCGCCGGAAAAAGCAATAAAAGAAGAATTACAACAGGCAATTTAAATGGTTTGGTACCGGAGAAGTAAAAAGCGCATACCTGAAAAATCAAAGTACAATAAATGCTGCATGATAATTCAATTGGTGTCGGATAGTTTTTCATGAGACAGCGTAATGTGGGCCTGAGGTGGAGTACTAAACCCCAGCCTGATTAACAACTAATTACTTCATGCGCCATTGTGGATAAAGAATACAGGAACACTGCCGGGCCTTATAAGTGAAGGCAAGGGCTTGTATACAGGCTACTTTACTGCATTTGATGACAGTACCCCGGAGAAGGTAGAACCGCTATGGCACGATG
>DASQMG010000660.1:0-2835 GCA_035645595.1 Flavisolibacter sp.
CAGTACAAATTTTACGAGAGCTATTCCAAAACCATTTTGTAAATACAAGCCGGGGCAGCTTATCCTAAGTAAGCTTCTGAGCCCTACCCATCGCTTTACCTAATCAAGCCAGTGCCTGGATTACGTCATATTTTGTTACAATATGATAGTTGCCGCTTTCATCTTTTGCCAGCACGGCGCCATTTTCTTTATTGATTAAGGTGCTTAATTTCTCAACCGGAGTATCCAGGGCAACAACAGGAAAATTTTTTTCCATCACTTTTTCTACCTTTTCTGTTTTCATTTCCGGGTTACTAAAAACCTTTTGAAAAAGGCCACCTTCGCTTATTGAACCAATCATTTCACCGGCAGGCGTGACAACCGGTATATGTTCAATATCATATTTGCGCATCATATCTACGGCATCAGATACAGATTGTGTTGGCTCAATTGTAATCAGCCGTTGCCGGGCTCTCCCGTTTACAACATCCTTAAATAACTTCACATCAAAAAAACCACGTTCTGCCATCCATTGGTCGTTATAAACTTTTGCCACGTACCGGCTGCCATGATCGTGCAATATAGCTACCACCATATCACCCTTTTTTAACTTGTCCTTTAATTGCATCAGTCCTGTAATGCAACTACCGGCGCTATACCCGCAAAACAGGGCTTCCTCCTTAGCCAACCGCCTGGCCATCACAGCACCATCTTTATCGGTAACTTGTTCAAAATAATCAATCACCTTCATGTCGTAGTTCTTTGGGACAAAGTCTTCGCCGAAGCCCTCGGAAATATAAGGGTGTACTTCATTTATATCCACTTCCCCGGTACGAAAGTATTTAGTGAGCAGGGAGCCATAAACATCAATAGCCCATACTTGTATGTTCGGATTCTTTTCCTTTAAGTATTGTGCCGTTCCTGTTATAGTGCCGCCGGTGCCAGCTGTTACAACAAGGTGAGTAATCTTTCCATCTGTTTGTTCCCATATCTCCGGACCTGTGCTTTCATAATGCGCTAAACGGTTGGCAAGGTTGTCGTACTGGTTCATTAAAAACGAGTTGGGAACTTCCCTTTGCAGCCTTGCCGCTGTTGAATAATAGCTACGTGGATCCTCGGGTTCCACATTCGTTGGACAAATAATTACTTCTGCACCGAGGGCTCTTAAAATGTCGGCCTTTGACTGTGATTGTTTATCGGTGGTAGCGAAAATACATTTATAACCTTTTACCACCGCAGCCATAGCCAGTCCCAGGCCGGTGTTACCTGATGTACATTCTATAATTGTTCCGCCGGGTTTAAGCTTGCCTTCGGCTTCTGCCACTTCCACCATTTTAACCGCCATGCGGTCCTTGATGGAATTCCCCGGGTTGAAATATTCCACCTTCGCATATACATCGCAAGGCAATTCTTTTGTTATTTTATTTAAACGAACCAAAGGCGTGTTCCCAATGGTTTCCAATATGTTGTTCTTTACGTTCATCCCAATCGTTTTATTGGCCGCAAAGATAGAAGGGTTTGGAGTTAACACTTGAGGGTTTAGGGGTTCTTTAAGTCTCCGTATTTCGTTTGACTGCAGCACGTGCTGGTAGCGTTTGGTTATGATGCACTCCTATACAATTTAAAATGCAATTTGGCATATAAATAACAGAATAGATAATCAAATAGCGTGAAACTTATCTCTGAAAAATCACTGATTTTCCCATTCTCCGCCGTAATAAAAACATAAGTATTTTAGCTTGATTAATTCCCTTACAATGACAACTACTGCCCGATACGATCCCATAAAATATAAAACGCCGACAGGCACCCAGCTTAGTTGTAAAGGATGGATTCAGGAAGCAGCATTAAGAATGTTGCTAAACAATCTTGACCCTGCGGTGGCTGAGCGGCCAGATGACCTGATTGTTTACGGCGGCCGCGGGAAAGCTGCAAGAAATTTTGAGGCTTTGGATAAAATAATTGCAGCATTGAAGATCCTGGGAAATGATGAATCGCTTTTAATACAAAGCGGTAAACCCGTTGGTATTTTAAAAACCCATAAAGATGCGCCGCGGGTTTTGATTTCTAATTCTCAATTAGTTCCTAACTGGGCCAACTGGAAAAATTTTGATGAATTAGAAAAGAAAGGCTTGATGATGTACGGGCAAATGACCGCCGGCAGCTGGATATACATCGGCTCGCAGGGTATTGTGCAAGGCACCTATGAAACCTATTCTGCAATAGCGAATAAGCACTTCAACGGCTCCTTAAAAGGAACTTTGAATGTTACCGCAGGTTTGGGTGGAATGGGTGGTGCGCAACCCCTGGCCATTACTATGAACGCAGGTGTTGCCTTAATTGCGGAAGTGGAAGAATGGCGCATTGATAAGCGGCTGGAGTCAAAATATCTGGACGAGAAAATAACCGGCATAGATGAAGCAATTGACAGAGCATCGGAAGCGAGGAAAAAAGGAGAGGTGGTTTCTATTGGCGTGTTGTGCAATGCTGTTCATTTATTAGAGCGCCTTATAACAAGGAATATAATACCTGATACAGTAACAGATCAAACCTCGGCACACGACCCGTTGATAGGGTATTGGCCGCACCAGATACCTTATCATCATGCAAAGGTTTTACGGGAAGAAAATGAACAACAATATCTCGACTATGCCTACACTTCCATGTATCGCCATGTAGAATTGATGCTGGAGTTGCAAAAACTTGGGGCAATTACTTTCGATTATGGCAACAACATCCGCGCAAGAGCTAAGGAAAGAGGGCTGCAGCAGGCGTTTGATTTTCCGGGTTTTGTGCCCGCCTACATCCGTCCCCTTTTTTGCGAAGGCAAAGGCCCGTTCAGGTGGGCAGCTTTAA
>DASQMG010000661.1:0-4408 GCA_035645595.1 Flavisolibacter sp.
TTCATCTTCCACCGGTAGCAGGATGGAAGCATTAACTAAATAAGGTTTGATCTCTGTGGCCGTGGCTATCTTTTTTGTTGAAAGAACGATTTCATTAAAAAAGCGCATTCTTCTTTTAAAATGCCTTTTGTCAAACTTGTTTTTGGATGGAATGGCGACGTTTCTTTTGTAATATGAAGGTATCCGTTCTTTTCATCAGGGGCGCCGTAAACTACCCGGCCAATTTTACTCCAATACAAAGCGCCTGCACACATAAGGCAGGGTTCCACCGTTATATAAATAGTGCCTTCCTGCAAATACTTGCTTCCTAAAAAGTTGAAGGCTGATGTCAGTGCAATAATCTCGGCATGAGCCGTAGGATCGGCTAGTTTTTCTACCTGGTTGTAACCACGGGAAATAATTTTATTATCAATAACAATCACTGCCCCCACAGGAACTTCATCTTCATTAAAAGCCATCTGCGCCTGCCGCAATGCCTGCTGCATAAACTGTTCGTCGCTCATGCAATGAAAGTAAGATGAACCACTGAACAGAAGAACAAGGAATATTGAATAATGAAGGGAAAGGCATAACAGCCGATGAGAACAAACGTAGAGACCTGTTCCTGGCATGTGCTAATACACATAAAAAACAACATAAATACAATAGCGAAAAACTGAACTTAACAACCCAAACTCCTAACGTCAAACCCCAAACCGTTTTACCTACATTTGTTTCAAATAATTTTTATGGGATTACTTGTTAAAATACTGGTGACGGCAGTTGCCGCTTATGTAGCCGCTCTCTTTTTACCGGGTGTATCCATTGCCAGTGTGCAAAGCGCTGTTATTGTTGCAGTAGTCCTGGCCATATTAAACGCTATTTTGAAACCAATCCTTGTCATTCTTACTATACCGATAACCATTCTTACGCTTGGATTATTTCTGCTTATCATCAACATCATCATTGTAAAGCTGGCCGATTACTTTGTAGATGGCTTTACGGTGAGTAGCTGGTTTTCCGCCCTGCTTTTTAGCTTAATTGTTTCTTTGGTGAGTTCTATTTTAAATTCGATCCTTAGTAAAGACAACGATTGATCGTGCTATAATTTATTTTTTCTTTTTTATAATTGGAATCTTTTGCAGGGCAGCCTCCTTGTTCCACTGGGCAGCAGCAGTAATAAGAAGTGGTATTTCCAGCCTTGTAATGTCGCTTATTTGATAAAGCGAAACGGAGGCTATGGTAGCCCGTCCTTTTTGTTCTAACTGAGGAAACACTTCCAACAAATCTTTGCCCCGGCAAATACACAGGTTAACACATCCCCTAGCGATGTGCAGGTAGCAGAACATGCCATAATAATGATAAAAGGGGAGCCGGAAACTAAAACGTTCTTCTATTTCCGGAACAGAATCAATAATAAGATTCCGCAGTTTACCCGCAACTTTTTTTTCATTTTCAGCTAACGCATCCAGGTAATCATTCACCTTGTGGCTGGCACTAAATTTCATAATAACCAAAGTTAGTTTACAGATTTTTTTATCAACAAGGAAGCCTTACTACATTCGCTGCAATAATCGTTGCCATGAACTTTCGTAGAAATGACTTGTCGGATAAAGAACTTCTTTCTCTCTATAAAAATTTATTGTGGCCGCGGCTGATTGAAGAAAAGATGTTGCTGCTGTTACGGCAGGGCCGCATTTCCAAATGGTTTAGCGGTATCGGGCAGGAGGCTATTTCAGTTGGAGCAACAATGGCTTTGCAGCCCGATGAATGGATCATGCCCCTGCATCGCAACCTTGGCGTATTTACTTCACGCAACATGCCTTTACATAAGCTTTTTAAGCAGTGGCAGGGTGCACAGGATGGCTACAGCAAAGGACGGGAACGAAGTTTTCACTTTGGGAGTAAGGAGCATCACATCTGTGGCATGATCTCTCATTTAGGTCCGCAACTCGCCATTGCCGATGGTGTAGCACTAGCCTATAAACTAAAAGAGCAAAACAAAGTATCGCTTGCCTTTACAGGAGATGGAGGCACAAGCGAGGGCGATTTTCATGAAGCCTTAAACACCGCCGCGGTTTGGGATCTTCCGGTAATTTTTATAATTGAAAACAACGGGTATGGATTAAGCACCCCTACAAGTGAACAATACCGCTGCGAAAGTCTGGCAGACCGTGCAAATGGCTATGGAATGGAATCTGTAATTATTGATGGCAACAATATTCTTACGGTATATAGTACAATAAAAGGTGTGCGTGACTACTGCATTAAAAACCAAAAACCTTACCTGGTTGAGTGCGTCACCTTTCGTATGCGTGGCCACGAAGAAGCCAGCGGCACCAAATACGTACCCAAAGAATTATTTGATGCCTGGCAGGTAAAAGATCCTATTAAAAACTACGAAGATTGGTTGGTGAAAGAGGGATTGTTAAACGAAGAAATCACTGCTACCGTAAGGCAGGAGATGAAGGTAAAGATTGAAGAAGAGGTACAACTTGGCTTTTCCAGCAAGCCTTTGGTAGTAAAGGTTGAAAATGAAATAAGCGACATGTATGCGCCAGTGCCGTCAGTCAACCAACAGCAGCCCACTCTTGCTTCACGGAGTGTACGTATGATTGACGCTATTAAAGAAGGACTGTATCAATCAATGCAACACCACCCTAACCTTATTTTAATGGGACAAGATATTGCCGAGTATGGCGGTGCCTTTAAAATTACAGAAGGCTTTGTGCAGGAGTTTGGAAAGAAGCGGGTTCGCAATACACCGCTTTGCGAAAGTGCCATCGTCGGCGCTGCTTTGGGTTTATCATTGGAAGGTTTCAAGAGCATGATGGAAATGCAGTTTGCCGATTTTGCAACAGTCGGTTTCAACCAGATCATTAATAACCTGGCTAAAATTCATTACCGGTGGGGACAAAATGCCGATGTTGTTATCCGGATGCCAACAGGTGGGGGTGTAGGCGCGGGGCCCTTTCACAGTCAAAGTAATGAAGCCTGGTTTGTACATACGCCGGGGCTGAAAGTTGTATATCCATCCACGCCTTATGATGCAAAAGGTCTACTGATCGCTGCCATTAATGATCCAAATCCTGTAATGTATTTTGAACATAAAGCGTTATACAGAAGCATCACCGGGCAAGTGCCCTCCGAATATTATGAAGTGGAAATTGGTAAAGCGAGAGTGGTGCAAACCGGCAATGATATTTCTATTATAAGCTACGGTGCCGGAGTGCATTGGGCTGAAGACTATGCGATGGAAAATACTCATATCTCCATTGATATTTTAGACCTGCGAACTTTACTACCATTGGATTATGAGGCGATCACTGCTTCAGTGAAGAGAACAGGAAAAGTTTTACTGTTACACGAGGATACAATGATTGGCGGTATTGGTGGCGAGATAGCCGCATGGATAGCAGAAAACTGTTTCAGCTATTTAGATGCGCCGGTGCTGCGTTGTGCTTCGCTGGATACGGCTGTCCCCTTTAATATAGAGTTGGAAGGGGCGTTTTTAGCAAAAAGCAGGTTAGGGGAATATGTCCAAAAATTAATGAGCTACTGACGCCAACGTTATACATTACATCCGGCCCAAATGGTGCAGGTAAAACAGCAGCAGCGTTTTTTGTGGCCCGATGTTTTTGGCACTCCCCTTTCTATCAATACTGATATCATAGCTGCTTAACTCTCGCCGGCTAATCCGGAAACAGCGGCGTTTCAGGCCGGAAGAATCATGCTGACACAAATTCAGGAACGGCTCCCTAACAAAGAAATCTTTGCTAATGAAACCACACGGGCCATTTGTTCCTATATGAGCCTGGTAAGACAGGCGCAGTTATTGGGCTGCGATGTGGTTCTTTATTCTTTTGTTTGCCTACGGCAGAAATGGCTAAAGAACGGGTAAAGCTTAGAGTAAGCAAAGAAAGACATCATATTACGCCGGATGTAATTGAAAGAATATGAAGCCGGCTTCAAAAATTTCTTTCCATACCATGCTATCGTAGATCACTTGTTTTTGTATATGGATGTAGATTCGCCTCCTGAGCCTGCCGCAGAAGGGGAATTGGAAGGAAAATTATTAGTGTATAATTTAGAGTTATGGGAACAACTAAAAAAATATACAGCTTTTGCCACATCCAAGAGAATTAACAGCAGCTACGGAAAAGGCCTTGCAAAAAGTTTCTGAAAAGCTTATTGCCGAAACTAAAGGGCTTAATAGTTATCTTGTTGTATCAGACGAAACCGGCAACATCAAAAAGCTTCCTGCCCAATATTTATAAGCAGTCATGCAAAACAAACTTACCTGGCAGGCACAATTGCACGAAGTCATTTACGAGAGTAATACTACCTCTGGTAAGCTATTCGATATCTCGTTGCTCTTTTTCATCCTTGCCAGTATTGTAATAGTGATGCTGGATAGTATTCAAAGCCT
>DASQMG010000662.1:0-17093 GCA_035645595.1 Flavisolibacter sp.
AAACTGCTCCTGCAGGCCCGGTATGCTTACCAGTGGCAGGTGCATAAGGGACAAACAGTGCATTTTGATATGAGCACTGTTGGATTGAGGCTCGGCGTACCTCTCTTTGCCGGCGGATTTTATAAAACACGGCAAAACAAAGCAGCTATCTTAAGTGAAGCAGCAAAAATCCAGGATGAGCAAAGCCTTGCACAACTAAAAAAAGAACAGGCAGACCGGCTGAGTCATTTCACTGCCGCTGCCGGCAAGCAAAAATCCCTCTGGCAAAAAATAGCCACCACTACCGATAACCTGCGCATTGCCCAATTAAGCATCAGGGAAGGTGTGATGGAGTTTGATGACTTCAACACCGTATTTCAGGAATGGCTCAGGGCACGAATGGAATACCTGCAGGTGACGAATGAAGGACTTTTCTATCAATTTCTCTTAACACAAAAATGATAACCATGATACTTCGAAACCTCATCTTTTTAAACCTGCTGCTATCGTTATTTAGCTGTAGGGAAAAACAAAAAGAGCTACGACCCGAAACCAAACAACTCACCGAAGCCGTGTACGCCTCCGGCAACCTGGTACCGCAAAATGAATACAAGGTGATTGCCTCTGCTGAAGGATATCTTTCACAGGCTTACGTTCAGGAAGGGGCTGAAGTAAAAAAAGGACAACAACTGTTTTTCATTAGCAGTGCTACAAGAAATGCGAATCTTACAACGGCAATCCAGATGGCAAACAAGACAGAGGCCTTAACAGGTGCCTCTTCCCCGCTCATCAAAAGCCTGTACAGCAATCTTGCATCAACTAATCTAAGGGTAAGGAACGACAGCCTTCAATATGTACGTTATAAGAATCTTTTCGAGCAGGATGCCATTGCCAGGAGCAGCTTTGAAAAATGGCAGCAGGTATACTTTACGGCGCGACAGGACAGAGCCGCTATTCTGGAGCAAATTAATGCACAGCGTCTTTCGCTTAACATCCAACGCCAGGGAGCAGCCAATGGTGTGACGCTTTCATTAACAGAAAAAGAGAATGGCCACCTGAAAAGCTTTGCCGATGGCACTGTGTACGAATTGTACAAGCACACCGGCGATCACATTGCACCACATGAGCCAATTGCGCTTATTGGCAGCGGAAAAATCATTGCTAAGCTTTCGGTGGATGAAGATGATTTCGGTAAAGTGGTGGTCGGACAAAAAGTATTCATCAAAACAGATGCTTTTCCTGACAAAGTTTTCCAGGCACGTATTGCAAAAATTTATCCCTTACTAAACAAAGCCGAGCAGACCTTTCGTGCGGATGCCGAACTAACAGACCCATTGCCACGGGCACTTTATGGCCTGAACATCGAAGCAAATATTGTTATTGGTGAAAACAAACCGGTGCTGGCTATCCCCAAAGAAGCGTTGCTAAAAGGCGACAGTGTACTGATGAAAGAAAAAGACATTATCAGAAAAGTAAAAATCAGTAAAGGCGTGGAAGACAGGGACTGGGTAGAAGTGAAAAGCGGCCTTTCTGCAAACAATTTAATTCTGATACAATGAACTGGAAACTTGCAATTAATATTGCCCTGACGCATCTTTTTACCAAACGCAAGCAAACGCTGGTTGCCATGATGGGTGTTATGTTTGGTATCTCCATGTTCATTACCATGATTTCATTTATGACGGGAGTAAATCAGTGGATGGAGGACGTGGCAATGGACGGCACACCGCATGTACGCATCTTCAATCCTATGCAGGTAAAGGAGGAGAGGATTATTGATGCTGTTTATGCTGGCAGCAACAACTGGCAGGTAGTAGCGCATCAAAAGCCAGGAAATGATTTGCCAAAAATCAGGAACGCGGCCTTGCTTGCAAAAGAACTGGAGGCCCTTCCTGAAGTACAAGGTGTGGCACCGCAACTGGCAACACAAGCCTTCTTCAATAACGGGCCTATCAAAATATCAGGCAGCATCTCCGGTATTGATGTCAGGAAACAACAGGCACTTTTTAATCTGCAGTCGAAGGTGGAAGACGGCAGCCTCGATGACCTGCTGACGGCATCCAATTCCATCCTCCTGGGAAGAGGTCTTGCCCGGAAGTTGAATGCAGTGGTGGGTAACCGTGTCAGCATCACCACACCCGAAGGGGCTACCATCCTGCTGAAAGTTGTGGGCACGTTTTCTTACGGCATTTCCACCTTCGATGATACCAAGGCTTTTGCCACCATCTCCACCGTGCAAAAAATTTTGCAAAAGGATCCCTCTTATGTTACAGACCTGCATATTAAGCTAAAGGATTACCGTCAATCCAAAGCCTTTGCGCAAAAGTTGCAACCCCGCTTTTCCGTGTATGCGGAAGACTGGGAAGCGGCCAATGCATCGTTGCTGGCAGGTGATGTAATCCGTAACATGATGACTGGCATTATCTCTTTTACGCTACTGCTGGTAGCCGGATTTGGCATTTACAATATCATGAACATGAATATTATGAACAAGATGAAAGACATTGCCATTCTGAAAGCAACCGGCTTTGAAGGCGGCGACATTGTGGGTATCTTCTTGTTGCAATCTGTTATCATTGGCATTATTGGAGGCCTGCTTGGTTTGCTGCTTGGTTATGGTTGCTGTTGCCTCTTACGTGTCACACCATTTCCGGCAGGCGAGTTCTGGCGCATGAATACCCTGCCTGTGAATTTTGATGGTCGCTTTTATGCGGCAGGAATGCTGTTTGGCTTTGTTACCACCCTGCTGGCAGGCTACTTTCCTTCGAAAAGGGCAGCCAAGATAGACCCGGTGAAAATTATTCGTGGCTAAATAAGATGGAACATTTATTCTCAAACATATTTTTATGGAAACGATATTAAGAGCATCTTCCATTATCAAATACTTTAAAGAGCCGGAACCTTTCCAGGTGTTAAACAATGTGGACTTTGAAGTAAGAAAAGGCGAGTTCCTTTCCATTGTTGGAAAATCCGGTTGCGGAAAATCAACACTTCTTTATATTTTGTCCACCATGGACACGGATTACTCCGGCAGGCTGGAAATAAAAAACGAGGCACTCACAGGACAAAAGCAAAATGCTCTCGCAGCTTTTCGCAATGCACATCTTGGCTTTGTGTTTCAGTTTCACTACTTATTGCCTGAGTTTTCAGTACTGAAGAATGTGATGTTACCAGCACTGAAGCTGGGCAAATTCAGCAAAGCAGAAATAGAAGAAAAAGCCCTGGCAAAACTGCGGCTGGTGGGTATGGACCTGCATGCAACTAAAATGGCTTCGCGGCTTTCGGGGGGACAGCAGCAAAGAGTAGCCATTGCACGAGCCCTCATCAACGACCCTGATATCATTATGGGTGACGAGCCCACCGGCAACCTTGATAAAACAAACTCACAACGGGTGTTTGAAATTTTCAAGCAACTGTCTGTGGAAAATGGTCAAACTATTATTACGGTTACACACGATCCTGATTTTGCGCAACGGAGTGACAGGGTAATTGAAATGCAGGATGGACAAATTATTAGAGCCTGATGCAAAAGAACAGAGCACCATATATCGCGATCGCCATTATATGCGTTTTCCTCGGCATTGCTCGAAGTTCAGTAATTGAAGAATGGCCCTGGTATACGCATGTGGGCTTCTATTTCGTCCAGGTAGCATTTTTGATTGGCGTTTGGGAACTTATCCAGTTTATAAATAAGAAACTGGAAAAGTTTTATTCATTTGAAGAAAGTCCTGTCACCCGGATTTCGCTGCAGGTACTTGTTTCCATACTTATTTTTCTCCCCTTTATCCTTCTTACTGTTCGCCTGCTGCGCCCTTACATGCCCTCCTTTGTAGACAGTCGCTACCTTACGCTGCTCTACATGCTGGTACTGTTTGTACTGCTCTTTCTCAATTTCAGTTTTTATGCTTACCAGTTTTTCCAACAATGGAAACGTTCTTTAGAAGAAAAGATGACTCTGAAGCTGGAAGCAGAAAAATTGGAAAGGGAAAAATCGCTTATGCAGTACCATCATCTCCGAAACCAGGTCAATCCACATTTTCTGTTCAACACCCTGACCTCTTTGGACGGCCTGATCGGGTCGGACCCGGATCTGGCCTCCCAGTTTGTAAGACACCTGTCGAAAGTGTATCGCTATGTGTTGGAGCATTCAGAAAATGTAGTAGTGTCGCTGCATACAGAATTGGATTTTATACAGCACTATGTAGCCATACTGCAAACAAAATTTGGCGAAGGCATTCAATTCAACATCCGGGTTTCTGACGAGGCAAAGGAAAAAGGAATTGCTATGGTAACGCTGCAGATGCTGATTGACAATGCTATCAAACACAACGTGGTTCGGGCTGCAACCCCGCTGCAGATTGCTATCTGTGATGAAGGTGAATTTCTTTCAGTAAAAAACAACAAGCAAATACGGAAGCAACTGGAGCTTTCCACCAAACACGGTTTGCACCACCTGCGTACACTCTATCACTATATTTCCGCAGTTGATGTACAAATCAATGACACGGATAAATACTTTGAAGTAAAATTGCCACTGCTATGAATGTGCTGATTATTGAGGACGAACCCCTGGTAGCCCTTAGTTTAAAAAAGCTGCTAACACAACTGGAGCCGGAGGCAATTATCTTTGGTCCCCTCGAAAGCGTCTCAGAAGCAAAGGACTGGCTGGCCAAAAACAAAGAACCTGACCTGATTCTTTCCGACATCCAACTTTCTGACGGGATTGCATTGGACGTCTTTAGTACGGATAGAATCTACTGTCCTATCATTTTCACTACGGCTTATAACGATTATGCCATCCGGGCTTTCAAATTAAACAGCATTGATTACCTATTGAAGCCCATTGACAAAGCCGACCTAAAAGCCGCCCTGAAAAAATTTCACCTGCTGCAGTCCAAGTTTGCCAATAATGATTACCTCCGGCAGATCACATCGTTATTTGCCAACTTCAATAATGAAAAAAAATACAAGGAGCGTTTTGCCGTACACGTAGGCAAAAACGTAACGCTTGTGCCTGCAGAAGATATTGCACTGTTTACAAAAGAGGAAATCATCTACCTGGTTAATCGCGAAGGCAAAAAATTTATTACTGATTACCGCTCGTTGGATGAAGTTCAGGAACTGCTCGACCCCAAAGGTTTTTACAGGGCCAACCGCCAGGCTATTGTGCACCTTTCTTTTGTGGAAAGCTACCGTACGGATGATACCGGGAAGATTACCGTCAAAATGCGCTTATGTAAAGCAGAGGATATTATCGTCAGCAAAGAAAAAGCAGCAGAATTTAAAAAGTGGTTTGAATAGATCTATTTTTTATCACCATAAAATTAGAACATGAAACATATCATCATTGTTGGCGCAGGCTTCGCAGGATTGAACCTCGCCAAAAAACTAAATAACAACTCCGCTTATAGAGTCACACTTGTTGACCGCTTTAACTTTCATCAGTTTCAGCCCCTGTTTTACCAGGTAGCCACAGCAGGCCTGGATGCCAGCAATATTTCCTTCCCGTTGCGAAAGATTTTTCAAAACAGCACCAATGTACATGTTGTGTTAGCATCACTTAAGGAGGTGCTACCAGAACAAAAACAAATTATAACCGATGCAGGCACCTTCTCTTATGATTACCTGGTAATGGCTACCGGCTGCGCCACCAACTTCTTTGGCAACGAGCAACTGGAAACGTATGCCTACCCAATGAAAAGCACGGTGGAAGCCCTGAACATCCGTCACAGTATTGTAGAGAACCTGGAGCTGGCTTCGAGGGCTGCAAGTGAAGAAGAGCGGCAAACGCTGTTGAACATTGTCATTGTTGGTGCGGGGCCTACGGGAGTAGAATTGAGTGGCACATTGGCCGAGATGAAAAAGAACATTCTGCCGAAAGATTTTCCGGAACTGGATTTCAAGAAAATGAATATTTACCTCCTGGAAGGAGGCCCTGTTACCTTGCCTTCCATGAGTGAAAAGAGCCGCAGAAAAAGCAGGGAGTACCTGAAAAAGCTAGGTGTTCGGGTCTATACCCAAACAATCGTCTCCAACTATGATGGTGAAAAAGTTCAACTGAGTGATGGCAGGGTAATTCATACAGGTTTTGTGATTTGGGCAGCCGGTATTTCAGGAAATACCCCATCAGGGATTCCTGTTGAAATAAGAACCAAGGGAAACCGCATCAGGGTTGACAGGTATAACAGGGTGCATAGCCTTACAGATATTTTTGCTATTGGTGATGTGGCCTACATGCAATCGCCTAACTATCCCGACGGACAACCACAGGTTTGCAATGTGGCCATCAAGCATGCTGAAGCACTTGCCTATAATATGGAGCAATGGAGAAAAGGTTCGGGCAAAGAAAGAGAATTTGAGTACAAAGACCCTGGCACCATGGCTACTATCGGGCGGAATAGAGCAGTGGTTGATAATTTTCCTTTTAATGGAAATCACTTTGCAGGATTTGCAGCCTGGGTATCCTGGATGGGATTTCACCTGCTGCAACTGATTGGCGTCAAAAACAAACTGCAGGTCTTTATCAATTGGGTTTACCAGTACTTTACCTATGACCAAAACCTGCGTCTGATTTTCAAGAACTCCTATCAGCCAAAACGAAAGAAGAAAGAAGTGGAGGTCGTGCATCAATCCTAACTACTGCCGTTCAAAACAGTGACAAATGTTTTATTCGTCTTTCTGCCACTCCCTGACATTATTTGAACATCAAACTAATTGCCATGTTTATCGGACATTTCGCTGTTGGTTTTGCAGCTAAATCACTAAAATCAAAACCATCTTTAGGTACTTATTTTCTTGCTGCCCAATTTCCTGATCTGCTATGGCCAACCTTTTTATTGCTGAATATAGAAAAATCCGAGATCAGCCAGATTGCTGCCAACCCAATCCCGCTATCGTTTACGCACTATCCTATCTCTCATAGTTTATTAACCGTTATTGGCTGGGGCGTTCTTTTTGCATTGGTTTACACATTATTGAAGAAGAACAAGAACGCTGCTATCATTCTTGGCGTTTGTGTTGTCAGCCACTGGCTGTTAGACTTTTTCGTACACATTCCGGACCTCCCACTTTATCCCGGCAACTCGCCTCTCTTTGGTCTGGGTATGTGGAGGCTGAAAACTGCAGTGCTGGTTGTTGAGGTGCTAATGTTGGCCACCGGCGTTTTTTTGTACCTCAAAGCTTCTCGTACAAAAAGCAGGAAAGGTAGTTATGCAACGCTGGCATTTGTGTTTATTCTTTTAGTTGTACATCTGCTGAATGTGTTTGGCCCTCCACCGCCCAGCATGAAAGCAGTTGCCTGGGCGGGACAACTACAATGGTTGTTTGTACTGTGGGGATATTTGATTGATAGGGGAAAAAGCAAAACCCATAAAGAGAAAAACATCAGCAAAGCCGAACAACCGATAGCAGTTTAAGCCGGCATGGACGGCTCCACCTATTTTGCAGCAGGTCGGGCTAATGAAAGGCAGTTCTTTGTTGTAATGCCTGCGGCGAAGGACTAGCTTTCGTTTCCGGAAATTTTTATGAGTAGATTTTACTGCACAACCCTAAGAGTGCGATTGTTAAAATCTGCATCAATGTTGAGCCGACATGCAAGTCAGTATCGGGGTTGAATGTTTGGTCGTTGCAGGGTGGACTGCTCATTTCGTTGATAAATCACTGTTTCTGCTACCAGTTGTCGCTGCTCATCAGGTATTGTATTCCAATGTCTTCCTGCAGGTTCTTCCCTCATTTAGTGCCTGTTGCTGACGCTACAAACACTGTGTTTACAAGCAGAATAAAAAGCCTATTAAAAAAGACATGTAGCCTCACAGTTGAACGAGCCTGGCCTTTCGTTTTTTTAGTGCGAATGAAAGCTTTTGCGTCGTATGTGGTAAATGAAAATTATGAAGGACAGGGGTGTTGAAACCGGATTGCATACAAGCCGGTTTTGTATTTACATAAAGACCTCCCACGCACAACACGAGAGAGGTCTGCAATCAGGCTAATGTATCTACTCAACTACTGATAATTGCCCGGCAAGATGTTATCGGCCACTTTCCTGCCTTGCGTTAAGCCAACATCAATAGATAGCTGGTAATGAATGCCAGCATATAAGCGGGATTGACCTGCTTCTTCGCCGATAGCTTTGAAGGAAGCATAAGTGCGGGGGGCAAAGCCAAGATAATCATAGGTGTAATCAGTCAGCTCGCCGCTGTTTCCAAACAGCTTTTCCAGAATGGATGCCGCAGCTGCAGACAATGCAGAATGTGCTGATGAATATTCCGGATGCGCCGGTGTGCCAAGAAAGGGGTTCCAGCTGCTATGTCCCATTACTTCACGGATGTACGTTATTGGCCGGACCAGGTTGTACTTATACTTTGTTTCAAAACAGCTAACCAACGCGTCATTAATGGCGATACCTGTTAGCGCATAAGCCAGTGCCGCATGGTCAAGGGATGTATTTTTCTTGCGGATCACTTGTTGCAAAATGCTTAGCCAGTGACCTGGCGATGTAGCTCCCGGCACATCTCTCCAGAATAGGGCCATCGCCTTTTGATCGTCTGTCAGGCTTTGCGAAACATCGTACACCTGTTTTGCCATCTTATAAAAAGCATCTGTGGGCTCGGTGGAATAAGCAGTGGGTGCAAGCGGCTGGGTATTTTGGGTGCTGTTATGAATAATTGTACGGTTGTTCCCCCAAAAAGGAGTGGCAGCCGTCATACCAGGTGCTGTTGGCTTCCATAAACCGGGGCCTGTTGGTGGCGTATAGGACTGGTTTGCATTTTTATAGCCATCTGTTTCTGCCCAGGTAAACACAGCCGTTGCTACCGCTTTACCAAAGGCAGCGGACGCTGTTTTAACGGATTCCTGAATGGGAAAGTTGGCATACAAAACATTTTCCAGTGAATCGATGGCTGCTTTATCAGCAGCACTTGCATTTGGAAAAAACGCACGATTCATGGACGCCATAGCCGCATTGATGTTGGCCGGATAAAAATATTTTTGTTTCTGATCTGCGTGGGGTAAGCCAGACAAACCATTCCACCGGTTCTGCCAACGACTGAACTGCAGGTACCCCGGGCGAAGCGCCTCCACAGCAGCAACGCCGCTGTAAGCATAGTGTCTTGCAAACGCCTGGTTGGGAACGCCTGTTGCATTACGCATAAGCCGTAATTGAAGGGTCATCCACTTGTCCAGGACCTCGGCCGTATGAGATGACGGGTGGTCGTCGTATTTGTCCTTCTTACAGGAATTAAGCGTTAGCAGCGCGAATGCGGCTGTAAGAAAATAGAAGGCAAGAGAATGCCTCTTCATCGGAAATGATGCTGTTGTCATGGTTGAGTTGTTTTTTGGTTAAAAAGGTTACTGTTGAAGAAATAGTATGGTTGGAATGTCATTCAGAATTAGTTCAGGGGTTCTTTTTCGTGAACCTGTATATGGCTGTATAAGGAACGTCAACTGTTTCATTTGCCTGTTGAGGCAATGTTACAGGTGCTCTCCCGCCCCTTGTAGCGATGCGATGGATATAAGACACCTCGCTAAATAACCCGGAAGGCGTTTTCCCAAATTTTGGCACCAGGAGCAACCAGTCGATGCTTGTACTGTCCGGGCTTGGTGCGACCCTTGGTGGGTTTATGGCCTGTGCAAAAATGCTGTCAGCAACCGACAACTGCCAGAAAGGTCCTGCGCCATGCGTACCTACCTTTTGATTCGAAGCGTTATAAAGGTCGGCTTGGGGAGCGATAAATACCCACTCATAACTGGCAGGGTTGGTACCCAGCTTTTGTTGTGCTTTGTATTTTTGTATGCCAGTGGCATAAAAGGTGGCAAGCCGCGTATAACCATTTGCGTGTGCAGGTAATTCAAGTATTGATGGAATCACCAGTTTTTCGCTTTCCAGGATATAATGAACGGGCAAACGATGTGGCACCTCAGTCTTCTTTTCTTTTTTGCAGGCCGTCACCAGAACAGCGGCTAATAGCGGCACACAACCGAGTGCCGTTAAGAAATTTTGATTCTTACGCATAATAATTTTTTTAGTAAAAAAAAGTCTTTGGAATACAGTTTTCATACAGGCATTTGAATGCTATAAACAACCTATTATTAACCCGTCGGGAGATGTCAACAAATGACAGAAGAATTGCAAAACGTCCGGGGCAGTTCGTTCATTTTGCAGGCATCAGATTTCCCATTTGTTGGTCCGGAATAGTCTTACTACTTAGCCTATTTGGAAGCATCAGCTGAACCTCACCAAAGGCATCGCCACTACTCTGTACCCCACCTCTTAGGATAAAAACCGGTAAAAAAAGCTATTTGTTGCATGATGGTAATTTGTGTCTGTGTTGTGTTAATTGCGGCAACAAAAATGAATCATCAGCAACGTGTTACGTGGCATCCTTTATCCATCGGCTTTCTTTTTTTACCATTCGGAAAAGAACAAAAAAAATATTTTGATAGTGCGGTTTTCCCAAATGCACGCTTGAACTAAGAAAAGGCAGAACCTGATCTCCCAATGGTGTAGCCGGTGACGACAGACGCAGGTACCGTATGTTTTGCTAAGGGTAGTTGTTACCTTTAACAACAGCAACTACCTACTGTTTTTATGGTTTTGCAACGACTGCTTTTCTTGTTTGTTTTTTGTTTTGCCAACAGGTTGTATGCGCAACCATTGGAACAGCAGTCTTTTGATCAGTACACTACTGCCAACGGACTTTCACACAACATGGTTACAGGCCTTGCACAGGATGCAAATGGTTATTTATGGATCACTTCACTATATGGACTTAACCGTTATAACGGCAGCCAGTTTATGAAATTTTATAGCACCGACGACAGTACTTCGCTTGGCTCCGATGAATTATGGCTGGGAGCAACATGGCTGGATAAGCGAAGGCTTGCAGTACCTGGCGGTGGCCTGCATATAATCGATACCAAATCAGGAAAACGTCGGAACATCGTTATTCCCTATCACCGACAGAAATATCAGTTTAAGTTTAACCTGATCGAGCGGGTGAGAGGTGATATAAACGGCGATGTTTACATTCTCTCCCGCTCAGGTTTTTACCATTTTGACTCATCGTATAAGCTTGTTTCAAGATTTGATTTCTACAAGGAGGAAGAAGTGCCGGTAACTCATTTTTATTTTGGAAGAGGACTTTTCCACTTAGATGAAAACCGGTTGTTGATTATCGCTATTGATGGGATCTACTTCTATAATAAAGTAACAAGAAAAGTGAAAAAAATGGCAGCAGGCGATTGTTTACTGCTTGCTGAATTTTTGAACTATCCCCACGTCGACTACCAGTTCTTCCAACACAAGCCAGGAACTTTTTTTATTTTTAAATCAGACAGCGATAGTGTACTATACGTTGATCTGGCGAAGAATAGAAAAGTGGTATCCATCTCACCATTTGCAAGAGCCAGGCAGGAATTTGGTTGGCGTACGAAACTTGTGGCAGAAAGCGACTCTGTATTTTACATGACCGGACATCTGTCAGGGTTTTTTAAATTAAACTTTACGCCCGCCACCGGAAGACTTCAGGTATATCCTAAAAAATACTTTCCGTCACTGCTCTGCAATTCCTTATTGAGAGACGAAGACCGAAATCTATGGATTGCCACTAATAAAGGCTTGTTCCGGCAAAACCCGCAACCTAGAAAAGTACAGGTTGCCTACCTGCCAAACCACCTTGAAAATAAATACCCAAACATTCGGATTGACGACATCTGGACATCCTCAACAACCGTGTACGGGGGGGCACGAAGTGAGGCGGGTGTGTTTCTTTTTGATAAAAGAACCTTTACGCTAAAAGAACAAATCGTGTTTAAGGAGAAAGACGGCCGCAATACGATCCGTGCCATGTCGCCAATTGACAGTACCCACCTTCTTTTTGGCACGCATGGCCCTTTGATCTTATTTAGTACCAAAACAAAGCGTGGAAAAAAAATACTGCCACCGGATTGGAATGATCGGGAGAACTGGATAAGTGAATTGCACAGGGACAGAAAAGGCCGTATCTGGGTGAGCACCCGCCAGATCTACGTGTATGAAACGGAACGCAAAAACTTCAATAGCCTGCCCGTGTTGCCCGAACTGCTTAGTGTTCCTTATGCCATTGATGAAGACACGTCGGGACATATCTGGATGGCAGGACATGGTGTTGCACGTTATAATACCCACCTTCGTAACTACGATATATTAATTGATTCTTTTCCCCATATCAAAATGCTTGACAAGCAGGTGTCTGCATTAGCGGTAGACCGGCGTAACCGCGTTTGGTTCAACAGTGCCAGTAATGGCATTATTGGTTATGACATTGCCCGGAAAAAGTTTATTCATATAACCCGCAATCAGGGCCTGCCAGACAATAATATTGCTTCCCTTATGGTAGTTGATAATAAGCTTTGGCTCGCTTGTTATTCAGCGATCGCGTGCATAGACCTGGAGACCTTCCAGATCAGCCGGTTTGGAAAAGAAGATGGATTTCCTGACATGCCTACTATAAAAGGTGCTCACTTTTATTACGACAAGGCGGAAGGGCTATTATATCTCGGGATGTCAACCTCGGTGGTTCGTTTTAACCCGGACAACCTTTTGCAAAAAAGATTACCCCCGAAAACATTTTTCGAAAACATTGTTATAAATGGTGCGAACATGATCGTCATGCCACGGGACAGATTGACAACGTCGTGGTCGAAAAATGAATTACAATTCACAATCGGAACCATCAATTTTTTTGATGCTGCATCGCAGCGTTATGCCTACCGGATAAACCGCAATGATAGCAGTTCATGGACCGAAATCGGGCAACAGACTTCTTTCAATATTTCGGGACTCGCCCCTGGTATTCACCGTGTAGAGGTGAAATGTTATTCAGCAACGGGTCACTGGCCAGCACAGATCAGCGAATTAAATATTGTCGTATTACCACCACTATGGTTACGATCCTGGTTCTTGGTTGTTCTTGGGCTGCTTTTTCTGATTGCACTCTATCTATTCATTCGGTGGCGTATCAGCCTTGTTCGGCGAAAAGAAATGATCAAAACACAAATTGAAAAACTGAAAGCAGATAATTACAAAAATCAGTTCGAGCTGGAACAAATCACAAACTACTTTTCCTCTTCTTTGGTAGGGAAAAAAACTGAGGAAGAAGTGCTTTGGGATGTAAGCCGTAATCTCATCGGCCGGTTGGATTATGAGGATTGTATAATTTATCTCTGGAACGAAGACAAAACAAAAATGCTGCAACGGGCCGCCTACGGACCGAAGGGACAACCCGGGGCCATAACGAAAAATGTTTTCGAAGTATCGCCGGGGCAAGGCATTGTGGGTCATGTTGTTGAAACTAGACAACCAGTATTGGTTAAGGATACAAGGCGTGACCGCCGCTATAGGGTGGATGATGATTTTCGCTTAAGTGAATTGTGTGTACCCATCATTCACAATAATGAACTGCTCGGAGTGATTGATTCCGAACACCATCAGCTTAACTATTTTAGTGAGCGGGACATCAAGATACTCACAACTATCGCTACACTGCTGGGAAACAAACTAAAACAAATAGAATCAGAATCAACATTAGAAGCAAAGAAAAAGGAACTCGCCAACACCAACGAGCAATTGGCTGAAGCAAGGCTGGCTGCTTTACAGGCACAAATGAATCCGCATTTTGTTTTTAATGCGCTCAACAGTATAAAAAGAATGATTCTGGATGGCGACAATGAAAAGGCCTCCCGTTACCTCAGCAAATTTGCGCAGATGATTCGTATGACACTGGAACAATCAAAAGAAGTATTTGTAACGCTGGAAGATAACATAGCCTATCTAAAAGCATATCTTGAAATGGAGCAACTACGCTTTGATGATTCATTTAGCTTTCGCGTATGTGTTGAAAAGAATTTAGAAATAAGCGAGATTATGATTCCCTCAATGGCGCTTCAACCCATAGTGGAGAATGCCATCTGGCATGGTCTTATGCAGGCGGAAGGTGATAAGAAAATCTTCATCACTTTCAGTGAATGCGAAAATAAAATATGCTGTACAGTGGAAGATAACGGAATTGGTGTACGACGGTCAGAGATGTTGAAGAAAACCCAGCGTCCACTGCATCAATCTGTCGGCTTGGAGAACTTGCGAAAACGGATCAGGATCATGAATGATAAATATGATTTCGAAGGTAGCCTCCACATTATGGATTTACAGGAAGAGTCAAAAGAAAAAAGCGGTACACGGGTCGTACTACAATTTAATTCTATCGATACCTAAAATTGATTTTATGAAAGCAATCATTGTTGATGACGAACAAGACGGGATTCGCACCCTGCAAAAAATGCTGGAACGCTATTGTCCGCATGTAAAAGTGGTTGCTTCCTGCTCCAGTGCCACCATCGCTAAGGGACAGATTAGTGCTATGGATCCGGAGGTTGTTTTCCTCGACATTCAAATGCCTGGAAAGTCAGGCCTTGAGCTATTGGAAGAGCTACCATCAAAAAATTTTGAAGTAGTGTTTGTAACGGCTCATAATGAATATATGCTCCAGGCCCTACAGTTTAGTGCCGTTGATTATTTATTGAAACCGGTGGAGGAAGAGCGGCTTGTAGAGGCGGTGGAACGAGTAAGCAACCGTTTGGGAAATGGCAAGAGCCATGAGCTGACCAGCGCATTGCTTCACAATCTTACCAGTGCCGGTACGCCTGCAGAAATGCGTTTATGCCTGCCAACTTTTAAGGGCTTTATGATTCTGAAACTGGAAGAAATTATTTACTGCGAAGCAGAAAGAAGTTACACGGTTTTTCATATCGCCAATGGTAAAACACTTACAGTTTCCAAACCACTCCTCGACTATGATTACCTGTTAAAAGACACACCATTTTATCGCGTACACAAATCGTTTTTGGTGAACCTATTTCATGTCAGGGAATATCAGCGTGGAGAAGGCGGAGTGATTATTATGAGCGATGGTACTGAAATTGAGGTAAGCCGAAGAAAAAAAGAAGTCTTTTTAGCAAAGATTAAAGAGGTATTTCGTTCATAAACAGTTTGTATTTATTACCACGCATAAGTGAACCATAATTTCGGTCCTACCATCGTCTATTGTGTATTTCGACAACATCAGGTGATTTCTACTACGTTCTTTTCTATCCATGAGACAGGTGTTAGCACTGCTATTTGCTTTCACGTTACTTATTTAGAGTAACGCGAAGTTTCCGCCGATCGGTAAATGTCACTTTCCAGTTTTACAGCAAGCCCTTTGTAAACCAAGTTGATTAGCCCTGTATCAGGAAAAGTGGAAGCCGTTGGGAGAACGGTAAAAAAGAACACTAAAGGAGCCTCTTTCTTTGCACTCTCAAAATTTAAAATTATGAATCCAAACAAACTATTGTGGGAAAAAGGTGACTTTACCCGACTTGCTGAAACCATGCGACAAAGCGGCGCTGAATTAGTTAACAAGCTTAGTATTACCAAAGGTCTCAACGTTCTTGATTTAGGTTGCGGCGACGGCACCACTGCCATACCTGCGGCCAAACTTGGAGCCGTTGTTTTAGGTGTTGACATCGCAACAAATCTTGTAGAGGCAGGTAACAAAAAGATAAAGGAAGAAGGTCTTACCAATTGTACTATCCGGGAAGGTGATGCAACGAATCTGCATGAACTGGAAGACGGGAGATTTGATCTGGTGGTCACCATTTTTGGCGCCATGTTCGCCCCCGCGCCAGTTGAGGTTGCCAGGGAAATGGTTCGCGTTACTAAGCCGGGTGGAAGGATCGTTATGGGCAACTGGATACCAGGAGATCCTACACTGGTTGCGCAAATACTAAAGATCAGTTCTGCTTATACGCCACCGCCACCAGAAGGCTTTATTAGTCCTATGTTGTGGGGTATAGAAAGCCATGTGATCGATCGCTTCGAGGCTGCCGGGATACCAAAACAAAACATTTCCTTTTCTATAGAGACATTTACATTCGAGGCACCTTTTTCAACTAGTGAATTTGTCAGCAGGTTCAAGAATTATTATGGGCCCATAATGAATGCATTTGAAGCAGCAGAAAAAAATGGTAAGGCATCGGAGTTACAACATGAATTAGAAGAGTTATTTACAAGCCAAAATAAATCCGCAGTGGAAAATACAATATCGATTCCAGCTAATTTCTTACTGGTGACTGTCGCCCGTTGAAAACAAAGCAATATGTTTTCAAAATTAGAATTACTTTTTGCTTCAGTAAATGATTGAGGCTGGCGCACACAGAATTCCTGTACTGCATAAAGCCTGTTCCGGTAGCGGTTATTAGATCAAAGCTTTATTCTATGCAACTTATACCCATAGATATAGATGAGACAAGAAATTTAAAATTTAGGGGAAACCCTGAATGCATAGCTGTCTTAGACGTTTATCCGGACTACTACAGGAAGGTTGGGTTCAACAAGCCCTGGATCGGTTATTTTGCCACCATGGATGGTAACGAAATTATGGGCACGGCTGGTTATAAAGGAAAGCCAAAAAACGGCAAAGTGGAGATTGCTTATGGCACATTCAAAAAGTATGAAGGCCGTGGAATTGGAACGGAGATTTGCAGGCAGTTGGTTTTATTAGCCTTACAAAGTGACCCTGATGTACGAATTACAGCGCGAACTCTTCAGGATGGTCATGCTTCGATGGCTATCTTAAAGAAGAATGGATTTGAGTGTATGGGTATAGTTTGGGATGAAGAGGATGGTGATGTTCTTGAATGGGAGCTCCCCAAGAACGGCCGCTAACAACAGCTTTCAACGATATGGGTATTTGAAAAAGTTTTGAGCATTTATATTGTTGTCCGGGTTTTGTACTTTATCGGAGCTGGCGTATTCCAAATACCCACACTGCCTAAAGCCTTTTTCGTTGTGCGCAACTTAAAATACTACCAGCCATAAGGCCATTATTTCTCCCTTTTGTGCTTCCCATAGGCAATAAAAAAACGTAATCCTTTTACAGTATTACGTTTTTTATTTACCAGCGGAGACTAAGGGATTCGAACCCTTGATACAGTTTCCCGTATACACACTTTCCAGGCGTGCTCCTTCAACCACTCGGACAAGTCTCCAATCGAAGGGTGGCAAATTTAATGGTTCTCTTTTATCCCAAACAGATTTTTTG
>DASQMG010000663.1:0-5289 GCA_035645595.1 Flavisolibacter sp.
CAAATGATAACTTCCCCCACGCATCGAGACTTCGCCACCACTTTTAAACTTAGGTTCTTTGGTAACAAGGTTAACAATGCCGCCCGGGGCTACCTGTCCAAACAAAATGGCGGCACTGCCTTTTAATACTTCTACTCTTTCCAAAGAACTCATTTCGGGCATGGCGCCTGTATTAATTCTGGCGCCGTTCTTAAATAAATTGTTACTGCCAAAGCCATAGCCTCTTGCAGAAAAATTTTCCTGAACGCCGCCTCTTGTAGTAGACAGATAAACGCCATTTACGTTTTTAATTACATCACTTAAACGCAAGGCCTGCTGTTCGCGGATAACACCCTGGCCAATAACGGCAATGCTTTGCGGAAGGCCCATAGGGTCAATGGGAATTTTGCCAATAGCAACCGGCCGGTCGTTTAAACGCCTGCCTGATGTAATAACCACTTCGGCCAGCTTTTTGGCATCCTCCGCAAGCGTTATATTGATAACAATAACCTCATCTTTTTTTAATTCCACCGTACGCTCCTGAGGCTTCAGACCCACTATAAAAATTTCTACTGTATAAGCACCTTCTTTTATATTTCTGATGGTGAAACTTCCCCGCTCGTCGGTAGTAGTGGTCTTATTTGTTCCCTTCAGGTATACGGTTACAAAAGCAGCCGGTTGATTGTCGGTAGTAGTAACGGTTCCGTTAATTATTCCGGCCGGTACTTCAGCGTGGGTGCCAGGGCCCTCGTTTACCAATGCAGTTTGTGCCAGTCCATCCAGGCGTAAAGCCAGCAACCATAGAAATACTATTTTTCTCACGACCAATTTTTTTTGCAAAGACAAGGCAACGCAGTTTGTGAATAGTGCCGTATCAGGAAAAATGGTTTACGGAAGCAGGAAAATGAGATTTATGAGGTGATAGACGTATGTCTAAAAGAGAGTTACATGAAATTGCTACACTTAATTATTTTAGGGCATCCATAGCTGAAACGCCACTTCAAAAATTGCGGGACACACTTATTAGGAAATGACCCGGTAAGAGGTTGGTTTGAAAGCTAGTGCTTGAAAAGTCGCTCACATCTACTTGCTTAAACACCCGGTTGTCTGTGAGATTTCGGGCGGACAAACGCCATTCATAGAGTTTCTTTTTTGTAGTCAGGTGCACAGAGGCATCCAAAAAGAAGTAAGCCTCGGAAGCCTTTTGCATATTGGGCAGGAAATACTCGTTCGTTAGTAAAACAAACAGTTGCTTAGACGGCTTAAAAATGATTTGGAAGTTATCATTCAATGCCTGGTTGCCAAACGATGGGCCTTCGGTGCTCGTACTGCGAAGAAGCCGGTGGACAAAGGTGTTTTCAACATTTATTTTTCCGTCGAAAGCGGTTTTAAAGAAAAATTCCGACGTTGAGGTTTCGCCTTTGTTGTTGCGCAGGGCCGAACTATTGACGAGGTTTTTATAACGGAAAGCAGAATAATCACTACGCAACCGCACGGTGCTTTCAAAAAAAGAAAGGTATTTCTCTACTAGAAAATTTAAAACAAATGTTCCAGCACCCTCAGGAAGATAAAAGTCAACCATCCGCGTTTTCGACTGCTCTATTGTCAGGGCAGTAAAATAGTTTCCTTGGACTTGGGTATAAACGCCGCCAAAGTTAAACCGAAACTGACGGTATAAGTTGTTTATAACATAGAAGAGGCTGAAAGCCTGAGTGTGCTGAAGGTTTAGGCTTACCTCGCTTGACTTTAAGGTTCGGTTAGATATAATAACTGGGTTTGAAACAAGGTAATTTTCGGCAAATGGCCTTTGTCTATAAGCAGCAGTGAAGGACAGGGCGGAGATATCATTGATTCTATATCCAACGGAGACAGAAGGTTCCAACAGGTAGTTGTTTTTTTTCTTGTTTTTGTTCCGAAAGGTATCAGAAAGGCTTTGCTCAAGATAGCTGGCAGTAAACGCGGGCGCAAACCGCCAAAGTCGTGCCTGCCATTTATAGGTTGCGGTTAAAAAAGCCGACGATTCATTGTACCGGAACTCGTTCATAAAATTCGACACAATAACCTGGCTGCCATTTATTAGGTCACTGCGCCAAGAGTAAAAATCGGATCTACTTAATGCAGTACCTCCTGTGAGAGAGTACTTTGCATTTGGTATGCCGCCTAGCAATGCAGCTTGCAGGCCGAGAGTGGCTTTTTTGAAACGGCTGAATTGCATGTTCTTTTCGGAGGTTGTAGGATCAAAAGCGGCCGGCGTAAAACCGTAGGTTTGGGGCGCTTTATTAAAGGTTTGGGTAGCCACGACTTGCCAGGCTTTCGTTTCATTTTGCCTGCGTGTATAGGTGAGCATTTGTTTTAAATATGCGTCATCGGTAAGCAAGCGGGTACTATAGTAGTACGCATCGTTTTGTACCACATTGGCGAAAGTGCTTATTTGTTCCTTTCTGTATTTCAGGTTGTACTCCAACAGTGAACGGGTCGATGTGTTGTACTTCACTTCGGTTTCGCCTTGGTATTGCAGGGGTGTTTTTCGAAGCCCGAATACATCAGAGGTAATGAAGTCAGTTCTGTTGATAGAGTTTTTATTGATATAAGCTTGGCTGGATTGTATTTTGTCGTGCAAATAGTAAACATTTGTTCGTACGCTTGTTTTGCTGCCCATTTTAAAAGCGGCGTTGTAACTCCCGAAAAACAGGTTGTTGATGTTGCTTCGGCGATCATTGAGTGCAATGGAAAAGTAAGTATCGGGCAAATAGCGCTTTGCTAGAAAAGCGGCCTCGCGGTTTTGCTCGGTGCCGGGGGTATATGAAAAATAATCAAAGGGCGTGTTATTCGCCCCTACGTTGTTGAGCGAGAGCGTAGCGAAGGCCTTATACCGTTGCGATACTCCCAGTAGATTAGCAGATGCATCAATAGGAGTAAAACGCTTAGCCCCACCCAACCCCGCTTCTACACTACCGGAATAATCAGTTTTCCCTTTTTTAAGAATAAGATTCAGGGCAACTTTGTCGCCGCTCTCAATGCCTTTGAGCAGGGGGTTAGAGGTATAGTTCTCAATGGCCTGCACCCGTTCCACCATATCCACATTAATATTTTTGGTACCGATAGCGTAGTTAGAGGCGAACAAATCATCGCCGTCAAGTTTTACGGTTTCCACAGGTTTGTTTTTGTACCTGATTTCACCTGTTTTTTCATTGACTTGAATGCCGGGCAGGTTTTTGATGATATCCTGTATCTTTCGTTCGCTGCCATCGCGGTAGGACGCCACGCTGTAGTTCACGGTGTCACCGCTAATCTGTAACAGTCTAGACCTAGCTTTTACAACAACGGGTGCCAAGTTATTAACAATTTCCTTGGCTAAGGTAAAATCGTGGTGATGTTCTTGGTTGGGCCCTAAGCTGTCTATAAGATAGTGATCTTTTATGTAGCCCGAGGCTGTAACCTCTATTACAAACCGGCGGTATGGATGCGTAAGCGCAATGGAATATCGGCCATCTTTTGCAATCACAAATTGCCGTATCATCACCGCGTTAGGTGAATCCTTCACTACTACATTAGCAAATAGAATCTTCTCTCCCCCTGTGTTTTCAATTTTACCGCTTATTGTTTGTGAAAAGAGCGGTAGTGGAAACAAAATAACCCACAAAAATTGCCAGGCAATTCGCATGAAGGGACTAATAGGTTATACCGTCGCCGGTTTGTAGTTCAGGGAAAAAAATTTCAAGAGAAGTTATCTTTAGTTGGGCGGTAGTTTGACTGTCCAAGGTACCGTTTGACCTTAACAATTTAGTATATTTTTGGATAACATCTTTATACGCCGCTACAAAATCGACCCATTCCAAAAACGGATGCGCTGTGGTTGCAGAGGCATCAATTTTACCGTCTGCGTTTTGCGTCATTTCGGTAGCCCTCCATTCAGCATACCCATCATCGGCTTTTATCCATAGAATTAAACCTGGCAGGCCTCCAAATTTCCATGGGCCATCCGAAAGCGGAATGCCAGGTGCATAGTAAGCATTATAGTGTCGGCCCCGAAACGCGGTTTTAGCACTCAGACAAAGCTGGTTTAACAAGCGCATCGTATCATTTCCTAATTGCCATTGCATAGAATGCAAGCTGTCTTTTACATAAAACCGTACGTTCGTTATCCGATTAGTTGAATAGCTACGGCTTTGATTTTTCAATTTTATGAAAAAACTACTTGGGTCCGATTTCGTAATTAACCCGTATACAGAAATTGAATCATTAGCTTCTAGCACTGTTTTATTTATTTTACCATCACTAACGATATCGTACACCACCTTGATATTTTGACTCATTACTGCTAAGGGAAGAATGATGAAAAGCGCAACGGAAAATTTTTTCATACAAAGCTAAGTTAGATAAAGAGAGAGGCGCCACATGCACCACTCTCTTTTGGCGCGACTTAATCAATTAAGGTACCACAATAGCAATGGCCGCATGTGCTTTGTCACAGGCTTGCTGAGCCGTGCACGTGCAGGTAACAGTTACCGTGACGGTACCCGCGTTACCATTTCCATCGTCCCAGGTTTCCGTGACCTTGCACGTAGCCTTAACCAAGGATTTTTGCATAGGTTGAGTGAGAGCAACCGTTTTCAAACCCTTAAACGTTTTTTCAAGTGTTCCTGCGAAAGACGCTGTTGCAAAAAAGGCAGTAAATGCCAGTAATAATCCAATCCTTTTCATGAACTGTTGGTTTTGAAATTTCCGGTTAATACGCATACCGGATGTGCGTCCTACTTTGTGGCTTAAGGCGGTGTTCGGAGGTGCTTCCGCCCTTAGGTATAAGTTACTCAATCTATGCGTCGTCGACAAACTGCAGGACCCACTAGTATGGTCTTTAGAAAGAGATGGCGCAATAGCCTTGCTTAACCTGAAAAACTATATAAAAATTAAAAAAACAAATTAACACTACCAAATTTTTTTTAATTTGTTTTTGATGAGCCTTCTCATCTGTGTTTAATAGTATGCGGAGTATTGCCGATAGAGAATCCCACATATTATTCCACTATTTTGGTGTGCTGGGTGTCGTTTCGGAAAAACGCTTTATAGGAGGAAGGAAATGCTGTATGGCATCGTGCCAAGCAGTTTTGGATCAACTAAAATTTACGCCTATATAAAATGAGACTTGAAATTTTGAGTAGGTCTTTTATTTTACCTTCTCTATCACCCAGCAATCATTATGATAATTTCCGCAGGTGATGACTAAACTATTATTATAAACCGTAACCGCTGTTGCATGGCGGCCAATATAATCGTTAGGTGTCTCGTATTCCTTCCATGTGCCATTGG
>DASQMG010000664.1:0-5235 GCA_035645595.1 Flavisolibacter sp.
TATGAAGTTGAGAGAGGAAGGTATACAGATTGAAGCCGTTACTGCATGGGCGATGTTAGGCTCGTATGGATGGAATAAATTATTGACGGAGCCAGGCGGTGAATATGAACCTGGAGTGTTCGATGTTCGTGGCGGACTACCTCGCCCTACCGCACTGGCAAAACACTTAAAAGAACTTTCTTCGAACAGCGAAACAATTCAGCAGCTTTCAAATGATGCGGGATGGTGGCAGCGAAGCAACCGGTTTTTGCATAAACCATTGTTGACACAAAACCGGATTACAAATGTTCCAAAGAGCGGAAGCCCTATCCTAATCATGGGCAAATCTGGAACACTGGGCAGATCGTTTGCGAAGCTTTGTTCACAACGCTTTCTACAATATAAATTACTTAGCAGACAGGAATGTGATATTCGCGACCTCGAATCTGTGGAAGCGGCCATACGACTTTACAAGCCTTGGGCAATTATTAATGCTGCCGGCTTTGTTAGGGTTGACGATGCCGAAGCCGAAGCAGAACAATGCTATAATGATAACACCAGGGGGCCCGAAACGCTGGCACTTGCCTCTAAAAAATATGGTATAAAGCTAATTAGTTTTTCAAGTGATTTAGTTTTTGACGGCACCAAAGGGAGTCCTTATGTGGAGGACGACGTGGTTAACCCGCTCAACGTGTATGGCAAATCCAAAGCTGACGCTGAAAAAATAATCATGCACCATAACCCTGCTGCGTTAATCATCCGTACCAGCGCATTTTTTGGACCCTGGGACGAATATAATTTTGTGCATTATGTCCGGAAGAGCTTATCGCAATATGAAAGGGTCCATGTAGCTAACGACGTAGTAATTTCTCCCACTTATGTACCCCATTTGGTTAACGCTACGCTTGACTTATTAATGGATGATGAAGCTGGTATTTGGCATTTGGCTAATAGTGGCGAGCTGACCTGGGCAGATTTAGCTTACGAGGTGGCAGGCAGGTTTAGGTTAAACCGGCAATATATCACGGCAGTTACCAATGCAGAACTTAACTATCCCGCAAAGCGGCCATTATATAGCGTACTTAGCAGCAATCGTGGCGTGCTGCTTCCAACTTTGGAGGAAGCTTTAAAAAACTATAAAGCCGAAAGTGGTGTCTGGAAAAAACAAGGCTGGTTAGAATCGCGGGCATAGAACCTCTACTCTTTTAAGCTAAAGAGACTGTCTACAAATTCATGTTTGTCAAAAACAAGCAAGTCTTCCATTTTTTCACCTACTCCGATAAACTTCACCGGTATTTTAAACTGGGCTGCAATAGCCAATACAATTCCGCCTTTAGCAGTGCCATCTAATTTAGTAATGGCTAATGCACTGACATCGGTAGCAGCGGTAAATTGTTTTGCTTGCTCCAATGCATTTTGCCCTGTTGAGCCGTCGAGTACCAAAAGCACTTCATGTGGCGCGTCCGGAATAACCTTTTGTATACTGCGTTTTATCTTACTAAGTTCCTCCATCAAATAGGCTTTATTATGCAATCGCCCGGCAGTATCAATTAAAACAACTTCGGATCCCCTTGACATAGCACTTTGCACCGTGTCAAAAGCTACAGCAGCCGGGTCGGACCCCATTGCCTGCTTTATGATAGGCACATCAGTGCGTTCGCTCCAGATAGTTAACTGGTCAACCGCTGCTGCCCTAAATGTGTCTGCAGCGCCTAGCAAAACTGATTTGCCGGCTTTTTTAAAGTTGTAGGCTAGTTTGCCAATGGTAGTAGTTTTGCCAACACCATTTACACCCACCACCAATATGACATAAGGTTTTGAAGGAAGATCGTTATCAAATGCATAACTACCAGCCGATTGGGCATCCACCAACGTAGCTTCAATTTCTGCCTGGAGAATTTTATTAAGCTCTAATGTACTTAAGTATTTATCTCTGGCTACCCTTGCTTCAATGCGTTCTATAATTTGAACAGTTGTGTCTAAGCCGACATCGGCAGTTATAAGCGCTTCTTCCAGCTTATCCAGTACTTCCTCGTCAACCGTGCTTTTGCCTGCAATAGCTTTTGTTACCTTGGAAAAGAAGTTTTCCTTAGTTTTTTGCAATCCTTCGTCGAGGCTTTCCTTTTCTTTTTTCCCAAACAGCTTGTTGAAAAATCCCATTCTTATTTAAAGTTTACTTGCGTTTTTTTACCAAAAAAGAAATATAAAACAGAGCCTGCAACCGGAAGAAAAAGCACAATAAGAACCCAAATCAATCGTCCATTGGTGTCTTTAAACCTTGCCCGGATAATTTGAATTATAGCTATAACGGAAAGAAGTACAGAAGCTATCGATAGAAGCGTCCAGAGAAGTAGTAGAAGCTCGGGAGTTAATAATTCCATGTCAGAAACCTTGTAACAGATTGTGTTGAATAATGTTTTAAACGTACAAGAGTGCGACGCAACAGAAGCCCATTAGCAGTACCGTTTGCTGGAACCGAAAACATTCAGGGTTTAAAGATGCAATATTAATAAGGAAATTTTGCTAAACTCCGCTTTAGGGAACAGGGGGCAATAAAACAAAAGCCGCCTAACATAAGATAGACAGCTTTGAAAAGATTTTAACCCGCTTTGCTTTATTTCTGCGCTAGAAAATCCTTCACCTTATCCTTGTGAACGATTGCTTCCTTAAAAGTATAAGCACCGGTTTTTGGGCTGCGTACAGCTTTAATTACTTTGCTCCAGTTTTTTGCTTCAGCGGCTGCTCTCGCATCTTTTGATTTAATCGCCGTTTTTGCTGCTTTTGCCATCGTTAACTTAATTTGAAAATTTGAAAATCAGCAATCTGAAAATGATGCTTTTTTGCTTGCATTTTTTTCACTTGCCTATTTGCTAATTACTTTATCTCTTTATGCAGAGTAACCTTTTTAAGGTTTGGGTTGAATTTTTTCAGCTCCAAACGCTCAGGGTTATTCTTCTTATTTTTTTCAGAAATATAACGGCTGGTACCAGGTACACTTGTGTTTTTTTGCTCAGTGCATTCTAAGATTACCTGTACCCGACTTCCTTTCTTTGCCATTGTGAATCAATTTGAAAATTTGAAAATCAGCAACTGGAAAATTATGCCTGTTCACTAACACATTTTCTCATTTGCCTATTTGCTAATTAAATATGTTGTCCCTGGGCTCTTAGCTCCTTTACAACATTAAACAATCCGTTTTTATTAATAGTCCTGATCGCGTCAGTAGTAAGCTTCAAAGTAATCCACTTATTTTCTTCTGCTAAAAAGAACTTCTTTGTTTGCAAATTCGGTAAAAAACGACGCTTTGTCTTTATATTGGAGTGAGAAACCTTGTTTCCCCCAATCGGTTTTTTACCTGTAACCTGACATACTCGTGCCATGAACTCTTAATTTTAGGACGGCAAAAGTAGGGGAAACTGTCCACAATCGTAAAATGTGAGCAGAGATTTATTGAGCGGTGTGGGAATATTAGCAAATTTTTTCAAAACTGCGGCCGTTAATTTTTAATATCTGCTTGGTGCCAGCAAGTGAAGCAGCATCGTTTTCTATCCTATTACAGCAGGAGGCGGTATCCATTTTTACTATTTGACCCCAAAATTGCAGTCAAACCTCCATTTATAAAACGGAATTTAATATACACTACCCTTTTTGAATCCATCAATTCTTCACGATATTCCTTGATAGGTTCATAAAAATTCATTTGTTTAGTAGGAAGCATCGTTATTAGCACCAGGGCTTTCGCTCTTTTGCCCGTACCTGTTTTTCCTTTAGCTTCGCCACGCAAAAAGAGACAGCATTGCCTTCTTGTAAATATCTTAAATCATCAATTTAAAATCTGCAATTATCATGGCATACGACGTAGTGGTTATCGGCTCAGGTCCTGGCGGTTATGTGGCCGCCATCCGCGCTGCACAGTTAGGATTTAAAACCGCAGTTATAGAAAAAGAAAGCCTGGGAGGAATTTGTTTAAACTGGGGGTGCATCCCAACAAAAGCATTATTGAAAAGTGCGCAGGTGATGGAGTACATTAAACATGCAAAGGATTTTGGTATTGAAGCAACCGGCCAGCACAACTTTGAAGCCGTAATAAAGCGCAGCCGTGGAGTGGCTGATAAAATGAGCAAGGGCGTTCAGTTTCTGATGCGCAAGAATAAGATTGATGTAGTGATGGGTTTTGGTAAAGTGGTGGCAAAAGGAAAGATAGAAGTTACCGCGGCCGATGGCGGAAAGCAGACGGTAGAGGCAAAGCATATTATTTTGGCAACCGGCGCCCGTAGTCGCCAATTGCCTGCCATGCCTGTTGACGGCAAAAAGATTATTGGCTACCGCGAAGCAATGGTTTTACCACAGCAGCCAAAAAGCATGATAGTTGTGGGCAGCGGGGCGATAGGTGTTGAGTTTGGCTATTTCTACAACACAATGGGGACGAAAGTTACTATCGTAGAATTTCTGCCAAGAATAGTTCCGGTAGAAGATGAAGAGATCTCAAAAGAACTGGAAAAAAACTTTAAAAAGAACGGCATCGATATAATGGTAAACAGTGAAGTAACCAAGGTAGACACTTCAGGCAATGGCGTAAGAGCCACTATTAAGACGGCCACCGGCGAACAGGTTTTAGAAGCTGATATTTTATTAAGTGCTGTGGGTATTCAGCCAAATATTGAAGGACTTGGTCTGGAAGAACTAGGTATTAAAACCGATAAAGGCCGCATAGCGGCCGATAAATATTATGCTACAAATGTTCCCGGGATCTATGCCATTGGCGATTGTACGCCGGGGCAGGCACTTGCTCACGTAGCCTCTAAAGAGGCAACTATTTGTGTAGAAGCAATAGCATATGCAGAAAAAAAGCATGGCCATCTGCCAGAAATTTTAGATTATGCGAATGTTCCGGGTTGCACTTATTGTACTCCTGAAATTGCATCTGTGGGCATGACGGAAGCCCAGGCAAAAGAAGCAGGCCACGAGGTTAAAGTAGGCAAGTTTCCATTAAGCGCTTCCGGTAAAGCAAGCGCTTCCGGTCATACCGAAGGCTTTGTTAAGGTGATCTTTGATGCGAAGTATGGAGAATGGCTTGGTACACATATGATTGGTTATAACGTGACCGAGATTATTGCGGAGACAGTAGTAGCCCGAAAACTGGAAACTACTTACCACGAAGTATTAAACTCTATTCACCCGCATCCAACCATCAGCGAGAGCATTAAAGATGCAATTGAAGTGGCGTATGGCGAGGCAATTCATTTATAAAGAAAT
>DASQMG010000665.1:0-11747 GCA_035645595.1 Flavisolibacter sp.
TCCTTCACTTTCGATGACGTACATCCTTGACGAAAAAGATGAACACAACCTGGAACTGGTGATAGCACTGATGGCCCTGCACCCAATCCTGCCCATCACCACATCGCTGTTTAACGAAAATATAAGGCCGCACCTGCAGGCAGTACATCCTCAACTGCATATTTTAAACCCGGCACGTATAGCGGCTCCCTGCTTTGTAGAAGCGGTATATCAGAGCAGGGCACTGCCTAATGAAAAGCCGCCGGCAAGAACAACGGCAGCACCGGTACAGCGTCAAACAGATTACTTTATTCATGTTTTAATTCTTTCTTTTTCGATGCTCATCTTTTTGGCTACGGCGTACTTTCATTTTAATGAAAACCTTTCGTGGCTTGATGCTTTTTATTTTGTGGTGGTTACAATAGCTACGGTTGGTTATGGTGATATTAACCTGCACCACGCTGCCGCTTTAAGCAAGGTTATTGGTATTGTGCTTATTTTATGTTCCACTGTTTTTATATGGATGATTTTTTCACTTACCATCGACCGCGTTATCAAAAACCGGGTGCAACGGGAACTGGGCCGGAAGCGGTACCGTATGAAAAATCATATTATTCTCTGCGGCCTTGGGAGGCTGGGCTATTTTATTGCCGAAGAGTTGCTCAATAGGGGCGAAAAGTTCATTGTTGTAGAAGTGACGGAAACATCGTCCAATATTGAATACTTCCGCAGCCGCGGTGTAGCTGTGTATACCGGCAATGCACGCCTCCCCCGGGTATTACAGGATGTAAATGTAGCGGAAGCCCGTGCTCTTATTTCGGTGATAAGTGATGATTATGCCAACCTTGAAATTGGTTTGAGCGCCCGTTCCTTTCAACCTAATTTGCGGCTGATACTTCGCATTTTTGATGCGTCTATGGGGAGGGTAATTAAAGAAAAGCTGGATATACATTTAACCCTAAGCATGTCGGCCATTGCCGTTGATGCCTTTGCAGCAAAGCTGGATGATGTGGTGTAGCAAAACAAATCTTTGATTAAAACCACAGACGCACGGGTAGCACAAAGAAACAGAAAGGTTTTTCGCCCTATTGTGCCCTGCGATTCATTGCTATTAAATCCGCAGCGTTTTTCAATCGCCACCACCACATCCTGAACTACAAGAGCTGCATGATGAACTCCCATCACCGGATGAAGAATCGTTGCCGCTATCACCTGCATCCCAACTGCTACCGGCACCGGCACCGCCTGAATCGCCACCACCAAAATCGGAAAAACTTTCACCACTATTTGTATCAAAACTATGGTATAAGGCAACATCGCTGTAGGTGGTTCCGCCACCGCCAGTACTCATTAGCACCCCTTTCTTTTTTGCACTATAGTTGATACTCGCTAATGCCTGTTCATTAAACTTCGGCGTGCCCCAGATTGCCGGTGGTGCTTCAATACCAAATTCTTTTTTATACAGTTTTAATGTATCAAAATACTGCGCACTAAAAGTGCCCGTTTGGCTACCCGAAGCAATAAGTTCCGGCATATGGTCAAAGTGGCATTCAATTATATCGGTACAAAAGCTGCGGTACGCTTTACTAAACAAAATATGCTGGTGCCATACCTGGTCAATTATATGGGAAGGCGTTACTACAAAATCGCTGATTACACCCAGGTAAACAAAACGCTTGTATTCTGCAACGGCCCATTCCGCAAAGCGGGTCTTCCACCCCAATTTAACCGCCAGCTTATTTGCGAAAGCTTTGGTGGAAGCATCAGCACCACCGAATTTTGCCGTGACTTTATCCCACAGGTTAGGTGGCACTAACTCATTAAAATGGTAATTATGCAAGCGTAGCCAAAGCTCTTTTTTATTCATGAAAGAAAATTTAATCTTCAAGTATAAATGTAATAAAGGAGGATAAAAAATTCTGTGCATTAAGAGGGAAACAAAAATGCATGGCTACCGCTATAAATTTTTAATGAAATGTTTTTCCGGCTTGTAATTATGCGTTCTTTGCCACCTTCTAAATCAACTTACATTATGGCTTTGTTAGAAAAACAATTGTTTGTAAAAGAATCAACTATCCCCGGCGCCGGTAAAGGATTATTTACAAAAGAAGCCATCGCAAAAGGCACCCGCATTGTAGAATATAAAGGCCGTAAAACCACCTGGAAAGAAGTAAAGAACGACGATAAAAACTTCTACATCTATACCATTAATCGCAACCATGTAATTGATGCACAACGCACCTTATCGGCACTAGCCCGCTATGCTAATGATGCTAAAGGGTTAACAAGAGTGAAAGGCATCACTAACAATTGTGTTTATGCAAATGATGGCCACCGTGCTTTTATTGAAGCGGTAAAAAACATACCGGCAGGCGCTGAGATACTTGTTGACTATACCAAAGGATATTGGGATGTGCTGAAAGAAAATTTAAAAGCAGAGAAGAAGGCCGCTAAAATCAAAAATGACTGACAGGCAATTTTAGAGTAGTTCACACTATTGGCAAAAGATGTAAAATTCCGGCTTTTTATTATTTCTTTAGCTACACTTCTACCACTGTTTCACCGATTTATTTTGCGTGATATAATTCAAAAAACTGTTTGACTTTGAATGGTATCCCGCATCTTTTTGATCTTGTATAACTTATTTGGGGATTTCAGCAAAACGACTTTCACAAATAAAAATAAAGCATCTATTTGATATCCATCAGCCTTTTTATCAGCTTCTTCCTGTACCGGAAAGGCCACAAATTGAGTAGCAGCCACATCGCTATCCGGCTTTTAATTTCTAATTCACATCTGGTCCTGTAAAGCTGTTTTTATAACATACTACCGGAATGTGTAAAAGATTCAGGTAGTTCAGCTGCGACCTTGCATAGTATTTGGCTTATGGCTTTACTTAAAATTTACTCACAAAAAAAAGAAGTTTATGAAAAAGTGGATGTTAGCAGCAAGCTTGTGCGCCGTAGTATTTACCGCTTGCGACAAAGACGATGATGATGACAACAATGTAAACAGCGCTGACCGTGATTTTGTAAAGATGGCAAGCCTGTCGAACAATGCCGAAGTAGGGGCTGGCCAGTTAGCTGCTACAAAAGGTACAAATGCTGCAGTTAAAATGTATGGCCAGCAGATGGTAACTGAACATACAGCAGCACAAACCGATTTGCGAAACCGGGCAGCTGCAGTTGGCTTGTCAGCTCCCGATACCATAGATGCGGAACATAGAGCCAAGATGATGTACCTGAACAGTTTGAGCGGTCGCTCATTCGACACGGCCTACATTAATAGCCAGGTAACAGACCATGCAAAAACGATTACCATCTTCAACACGGAAATTAGCAATGGCAGTAACCAAAGCATCCGCTCTTTTGCAACAGAAAAGCTACCTCACATTCAGGCACATTTCAACAGAGCCGACAGTATTAAAAGGTCATTGTAACAATTGGCAATGAGCAATATGCACTATACAATGTGAGGGGGCAATTATAGCGGGACGGCAGGCCGAAGTAACAATTGGGCTACAGAATGAAAAGGGATAGTGTACAAAAGGACCTGGTTTATAACCGGGTCTTTTTGTGCAATTTTGATAATCGTAATTATACAGCCCGCTAGAAGGAAATGCCTTGTATTTTGTGGCATAGAGATAAGAATGTACAAGGGGGAGTGACACAACGGAAGCCAGATAGTAGCCCGTCCGCCGGGTTCAAAAGAACCGCACTTACTTTTATTTTTTTCACTGTGTAAATGCCATTCCTATTTCCAAAGCCACCTTTGGCAAATTTTGAAGGCGTAGCTTATCGGCTCCTTCTTTCCTTTGAGGGCATGAAAGCAAAAGTTTTAATAGTTACAAAGGCCTGTACCCTACTGCTATTCTTTACCTGTAGCTTTTCAAAAATGGAAGCACAAACAAAAGTTTCATCGCCTGCAGGCGAATACTACCTGCGCGGCGTACCGGAAACAGCAAGCGGCTTTAAACTAAATGCAGACAGCACGTTTGAATTTTTCTTTTCGTATGGTGCGTTAGACCGCTCAGGTAAAGGCCGGTGGAGGGTGCAAAACAAAGCGGTTATTTTTAACAGCGGCCCTAAGCCTCCTTACGACTTTGCATTAGTAAAATCAACGGTAAGCGATACAGGTAAAATCAGTATTAGCATAAAAGATGAAAACGAACAATTACTTCGTTATATGCATTGCAAAATAACAGGCGGTGGCAAAGAACAGGAAGGAACTACCGATGAAAAAGGGGGTATTGAATTTACGGTGCAACCGATAGAAACCATTGAACTCTTTTTTGAATTTTGTCCTGAGAAGAAATCGGTTTTTACTATTCCGACGAAAGGGCACCACACCTTTGAATTCAGTATCGAGCCCTGGCTGATGGATGTCATCTTTCAAAACTTTCGCTTAACGCTTACTAAAGAAGGTTTGGCAGGTGGTCATCCTTTATCAGGTGAAACTTCATTTCGTTATGACAAGAGTAAACCTTCAAAAATGTAAAACAGAGAAAGAGAATATAAACTTGAAGAAATTGCCGGTTGTAAGCTTACTAATAGTTCTTAATAAGTAAAGTATCTTTCACTATAGTAAAAACATTTTTGCATTCATTGCTTCTCACCGCTCCAGCTTAAACCCTTCATCCACCTTTGGTCGCTCTGCAGCGTTAGCAAGTTTCCAACCAGTACGAAACATCCACTCTGTCATGCGTTTTAATTTATCATAATCAATGTGTTCCGCATCATCCATTGGCGTATGATAAGCGGGATGCAAAAGCGTAGTGTAAAAAAGTGCAGGAAAACCGGCACGGGCATATGGCAAATGATCACTGCGAAAATACCACCCTTCTATATGTGTTGGCTTATCCCATAAAGTATCCAGCTTAAACTTTGGCCCTTCGTTATTGGCCTCCAAAGCGGTAGCCACAAGGCTTGCCGAGTTACGGTGCGGTGGCTGGCTACCCAGCAAAGCTGCACTATCGGGGTTGTTTCGGCCTATCATATCGCCATTTAGCACAGCAACTATCGATGTAGGAGGAACCGTAGGGTATTTACTATACCATTTAGATCCCAGCAGTCCCCGCTCTTCTGCCCCATGCCATACAAAAAGGGCCGACCGCCTGCCCGGGGTTTTTTTAAATGCTCGTGCTATGGCCAGTAAGGCTACACTAACCGAGGCGTTATCGTCAGCGCCATTGTAAATTGAATCGGTACCATAAGGCTGCCGTACACCATCATGATCCTGGTGGCCGCTGAATAGAACATATTCGGTTTTAAGCAGCTTATCCCTGCCCTCAATAGCTGCTACAATATTCACTGATGGATATGAAAAACTTTCTACCATAATAGTAGCCGATAAAGTTGCTTTCTTTCTTTTAACAGCATCCAGTGCTGATGCATGTAACCAAAGTACCGGCGCCCGGGTGCCCGCAACTGCATTAGGGCCTCCTTCAATATCGTACAAGCCGCGGCTCATCGCGGGGGTTACCTGGCTCCAGCCTCGCTCTCCCATTTCATCAGCAATA
Source organism: Flavisolibacter sp. (assembly GCA_035645595.1). Taxonomy (GTDB): domain Bacteria; phylum Bacteroidota; class Bacteroidia; order Chitinophagales; family Chitinophagaceae; genus Flavisolibacter. The sequence goes on from DASQMG010000665.1 coordinate 5,498, forward strand.
AAAATAATGGCCACTGCTCCGCGGTTGGTTAGCTCCGCCCGATGCTTGTTTAAAATATAAGTAGGATAGCGTCTTTCGGGTATTGAAACAGCCAGGTTAATTCCGTCGGGGGAAGCGAGAACCGCGACAGCTTTACCTTTTATATCTGCCTTGTCCAGTTCAGCTTTTGTGGCGTTACCAACAAAAACAATAGGTGCTGTAATGGTGGCTGGTGCTGTTTGCGCAATCAGCACATCGCTCCAAAGCTGAAAATAATTACCATTGATAAGAATGGTACTGGACGGAGACACACGGTTGCGGTAAATAGAAAAAAATTGAAAATAAGTACCATTATCACCGGCTGGTTGCAAACCTGCTTTGCGGGCTTCTTCGGCCCACCAGGCCGATACTTTTAGTTCATCAATTGTTCCCGCTTCACGGCCTCTGAAACTATCAGAGGTCATAGCATATAAATCTTTTTTGAGATCAGCTTCTTTAATAGCGTCCAGCGCGGGCAGGTCAGGTTTAGAAGGAAGTGCCTTTGGCTTTTTTTGTGCCGATGCAGAAAAGAAAGAGAGACAAAGAAGTAGGCAATAGACTGCTTTTTTCATAAACTATCTATTTGTACTTAAACTTACTAAATAAGAAGCAACAAGGAATGGGAACGCCCATGAAGTGCGAAGGAGTAGTTATAATAATAAATGTAAAGTTGTTTTCATTACAAAGCGGAGGTTCTGCCTGTTTAATCATATTGTTGAAAGTACCATTGGCAGCTTCTACAATTCTATATTCTACGGCTTACTACTTTGTATTTTGACGGGTTTAAACAGCACATATAATGGCAAACAAAAAGCATCCCGCCTTAGCGGAATGCTTTACACAGTTCAAACACACACTATCCTTAATCGTCGGTTCTATCCCTGTCGCGACGAATTTTATCTTCATCTCTGTCAATATCCACTTCTGTGTTGCGCACCGTATCGCTGATGGTTTCATTCCTTTCGGTTACTTCTTTGTTCAACGATATTTCTTCCACTACACGTGCTTCTTTATTTACCACAGGCACTTCATTTCGCTCCCGCATTTCTATTTCTTCTTCCCGCAAATCGCTTTCAGAAGCAGGGCGGTCAACCGCCGTTCTTTCTATATTCACATGCTCCTGGCGCAGGTTAATCTCTTCTGATACCTGCTCCTCAACTACTCTTGAACGAAGGCGAATACCACCGGTTTCTACCTCACGCTTACCAATTTCCAATTCTTCTTTGATAACCGGGATCGTTGTTGATTCGTCTGAATCATTTCTGTCACGTTGCTGGCGGTTGCGATATAAATTGTCCTCATTAAAATGGTCGTGATTGTAAAAATCAGCATTTGAGCCGCCTGCTAAAGCACCAGCGCCCAAACCACCAAACACATTGCGTACGCCTTCTTCAGAATCTGTATCAAAGCGGTCTTCGTCGTACTCCGGTAATGCACGCAATTGTTCTGCGGTCACGCCAGGCAATAACACATCATCATCCTCTTTATGCAGTTGTGCAATACCAATAGGCACTAATACTTCACGGTCGTCAAGGTCTAATTCATTATCATCCATATCCAGCACTATGTAACGCACTTTACGGCTTTGCACATCAAAAATAAGTTCTTCCACTTCGCCTATTTGCCTGCCGTTATCATCTTTTACATCCCATCCCCTGATGTCGGGCTGGCCATCCATAATCTCGTAATCGCTGCCGCTTAATTTTTGCAGGCGCGTATGTCTTTCGTTGCTATCTGTTGCCATAATTTTAAGTTGTGTTTGTAAGGCATTGCCTTGGGTTACTAATTACTGTTACTGTGTTTTAACAAGGGGTTACTGGGCACCATTGCCACGGGCTACGATTTCTACGCGACGATTTTGCTCCCTGCCGGCTTCGGTATTATTAGTAGCAACCGGTTGTCCTTCGCCAATTGCATTTACACTAATACGTCCTGCATCAAAACCATTGCTGCTCATCCATGCCTTTACTGCATCGGCTCTTTGTTGCGCCAAGTCTTTGTTATAACCGGCACTGCCTTGTGCGTCGGTAAAGCCATACACCCTTACTTCACCGCCATTATAGCGCTTACCAATTGAGCCTACAATTTGCTTCAGGTTGGCTTCTGCATCAGGGCGGATAGTAGCCTTGCCTTCATCAAACAAAATGTTTTCGCCCAGGCCATAAATCCCATAATCGCTATTGCCCCTTACGTTGATGTTTTTATCTGTGATTTCATCGTAGTCAAGAGAAGGAGCATTAAAATCCACCCGGCTCCAATCGGCCGTGGCAGCGGTGTTACTGGTACTGTTGTTTGCTGTTGTTGTGGTAGTATCAGTTGTAGCTACTTCCTTATCATCTTTACTCCGGGTTAAAAACCAGATAAGTGCTGCTATACCCAGCAGTAATAAGATCCAGGGAAGGATAGAGGTACTTTTTTTAGGTTGAACATTTAATTCTGCCATTGTTTTAATTTAAATTTTAAATGAATAAAGGTTATCGAATTGATGTTATGAATATCATGCCGCAGCTCAACCAAATCGATTCATGGTTTTTATCTGTGTATATATTTTTATAATTGATGTATTTTTTCATCAATAAATAATTTTATTGATGGATTGTCCTTTTAGCGCTACGTTTCTGTAAATTTTTTACACTATTTTAAAACGTAGGAGCGGAATTAAGTACCGTCCAAATTCAGTGCATACTCCCCAGATCATTATTTACCATTTACAGGTTGTTGATGGGTGTATATATTTTTAGAACAAAACTCTTTTGCAACGACCAGATTGGTTCGCTTCTTGTAAAATTTTCAGCAAAATCATTATTATGAAAAAAAATGTACTTGCAATTGGGTTTAGCCTGATGATGTTTTCATTATCGGTTAACGCGCAACTGCAAAAAGGAAATGTATTAGTAGGGGGTAATCTCGCAGGCTTCGATTTGGGACTTAACGAAGGTGGCACCTTCCTGATGAACATCACACCTAAGGCCGCCTGGTTTGTAAAGGATAATGTGGCCCTGGGGGCTTATGTAGATGTAGGGCTGGCAACTGCCAAAGGCGCTGGCACCAATGTTAACTATGGAGTTGGGGGACTTGGCCGGTATTATTTTAGCCGTGCCGATGTTGATCTTGCCCGGGCTACCCGGTTTTTTGTTGAAGCTAATGCCGGTTTGCAAGGTATAAATACCTCAGGAGCTAACAGTACAAATGGCATCGGCTTAGGTATTGGCCCCGGACTCGCTTATTTTGTTACTCCTAATGTTGCTTTAGAATCTTTATTAAAGTACAATGGCGTTTTAGGTTTTGGCTCCAGTGCAACCTCAAGCCGGTTACAGCTTAATCTTGGATTCCAGATTTACTTGCCCGGCAGTAAAGTAAAAAGCGAAGTGCAAAAACTTCAATAGATTGTCCAAGAAGCAATACAACTCAAAATGTCCCGCCGAAGCGGGACATTTTATTTATCAGGGGCATTAACAAATTTTGTATTTGCCGCCTATATTATTGTTCAGTTCATTACAAACTTCTACGGTCTTCCGTTCCTGTTTCATCACCATCAATACGGTCAATATCAACTTCGGTATTGCGTACCGTATCACGTATGGTTTCATTTCTCTCTGTAACGTCTTTGGTTATTTTTACTTCTTCTACCACACGGGCTTCTTTGTTAATTACAGGAACCTCTGATCTTTCGGTAAGTTCGATATCCTGGTCCTGAAAAGCGTTACGGTCAGCGTCAGTAACCGGGCGGTTTACAGCCTGACGTTCTATATTTACGTGCTCTTCGCGCAAGCGAACGCTCTCTTCTACCGGCCTTTCTACAATACGGCTACGTAACCTCACACCACCGCTCTCTACTTCCCGCTTTCCTACCCGTAATTCTTCCTGGATCCTAGAGACAGTGGCCTCTCTCTCATTAGTATCCGTATCGTTAGTATCCATGTCATTAGCATCCATGTCATTATCTCTGTAACTATCTCTGCCCAGGTTACCGGATACATATCCTTCCCGTCCGGTGGTATATGAGGCATCCCTTTCATCAACATCAATAGCGCCGCAATCATCTAATAACTCTGCTGCCCTTTGTGCCTGTTCGGCTGATTGCGCATGTACAGTTACAATGCTTGTTCCACTACTGCCAACTCTTGAATAACGCTCTGCATCATCATCATTATCACCAAAAAGGTTTTTGAAAAAACGGGCAACGCCGCCTTCATTTTCTTCGTTGGTTGAGCTTACATCAGTTTGCCCACCACTTCCTGTACCTCTTGCTACATCAACCATATTGCGGCCAATGCCAATTTCCTCTAAACGTTGTGCGGCCCTTTGGGCATCGCTATCGTTTTCAAATAATCCAATTACGGTTTGTGCCATAATGCCTCCTTTGTTTTTAGTTTGAATAAAAAATGATTGAAAACTTTTAGTGAGCGCTGTTTTTGCGCTCTATATGTACTTCTTCTTTTAGTAAGGTTATTTGTTGCAGGTGGGGCACTTCTGTTTTTGTTTTGTTGACGTGCACCTCTTCCAGAACTTCATATCTCTTTTCTATTACCAACACCTCACGTACCACCGGAATAATCATATTATCGCCTTCGTAACGAATAGGCGGATGCTCACTCAGCAGCTCTTTTTTCCCGGGTAACCGTTCTACGTTGTAGCCTTCCTGTATAAGTGGAATATTAATGGAAGTTTCTTCTTCAGTAACCCGCTTACGAATGAAAACCTTACCGGTTTCTACCACCTCCTTACTAACAACAACGTGCTCTTCAATTACAGGAAGCACTGTTTTACCCTCGGTTGATCCACTCTCTTTCTGCCACTGGTCATCCTGAGATATAGGATGGATTTTTTTTTCTTCCATGAGAAAAGTAATTACAAATAGAATGCCCTTCAGCAACTTCGTAATTACGGGGTGCTTGCTATGCGTTATCATTTATTTACCGTAGTGATTATTCCTCAATCGTCATAAAATGAGAAGTTGAGCCATACAGCTGTTTAAAACAAAAATGCCGCTTACAACAGAGATTCTTTTACTAAAAAATAATATAGATGCTGGTATTAAATTTTTACTTACAACAAACAAATCTCAACAATGGAACAAACTACAGGCGGGCCGTTGCCACGGCGGCGTTCAGGAAAGGCGGGACGCATTTTGACTATTATATTTTTGCTGCTGCTGCTGGGCATTGGTTTTTTTATATGGTGGCGGTATTATTATACGTATAGCGATGGCTTTCGCTCCGGGCTTTTACAAAAATTTTCACGACGCGGAACGATGTTTAAAACCTATGAAGGTGAAATGATCCTGAGTAGTGTACGGGGAAATGCCAATGTCCCCGTAGCTTCTGAAAAATTTTATTTTTCGGTTACAAATGATAGTGTGGCGCAAAAGCTTATGAACTTTCAGGGCCGCAGTGTTACGGTGGGGTATGAAGAAAAAAACAGCGCTGTATTTTGGCGCGGCGACAGCCCGTATATAGTTGATAGTGTGCGGGTAGAACAGTAATGCAATTTTGTAATTGTATTACTGTGGGTTAGTAGTAATTAATTTGTGCTTACTTTACTGCCTTATGATATAATAAATAATGTTGTATTGGTAAAAAGGTTTGCAGTTTATTCAACATAAATCCATTGGCTGTCAACTCTTTATTTGCCTGGGCAACACTCATTTTATGCAGCTCCTTAATGGGAACAGAAGGATCTTCGGTACGATATTCCAGCAATAATAATTTGCCATCGGGCTTTAGCGCTTTGTGTATAGCCTGAAGCATCTCTTTCGGATACTCTAATTCATGGTATACATCAATCATAATGGCTAAATCTACAGAGGCATCCGGAAGGTTAGGTGCCGCGGCACTACCCTTTACTACCGTTACATTGGTCTTTCCTTCCGCTTTTTTCCGGGCTTCCAGGGAGGCAATAAATTCATCCTGCACCTCTACTGCATATACTTTCCCCTGTGGTAGTTTGGCTGCTATCCTAAAAGTGTAGTACCCCGATCCGGCGCCAATGTCGGCAACCACACTATTGGGCCGTAGTGGCAGGGCAGCAATAGCGGCATCTGCGTCTTCTTCTTGCTGACGGGTGCTTCGCTCCAGCCAATCGCCACCGGCAGCGCTCATAACGTGGGCAATTTCGCGGCCCATATATACTTTGCCGGTGCCATCCGGGTGCGGGGTTTTTTGCGTGTACAAGGAGGCGATAGGCGCCTGCTTTTTCTGAGGACTGTACGCATTACACGCCAATAAAAAGA
>DASQMG010000666.1:0-6244 GCA_035645595.1 Flavisolibacter sp.
CAGGTTATTTGCCAAACAGGATATTGTCGCAGGCACCGAAAAGTCGGCCACCGGGCCATACACCTTTACAGGTAAACTTGCCGTGTCCTTGCAATTTAAAAGATCGGTGATAATCAGCCGCACCGTGTAATTCCCTGCAGTGTTGTAAGTGTGGGTTACAACAGAATTGGCATTGCTTGTTGTACCATCGCCAAAGTACCATTGCCAGGAGGCTATGTTTGACAACCGGGTACCGGCTGCAAAGAACGTAGCAGTTTGTCTCCTGCAAATAACGGTGTCGGGAGAAGAAAAGGCTGCCTTTTCATCAATCACCCGTACCGACTGTGTGTACGTATGTGAGCAGGGAGCATTGCTAACAGTAAGCGTAACCTGGTAAACACCTGTGGTGGCATAGGTATGTACCGGGCTTTGTTGTGTTGAAGTAGTATTGTCGCCAAACTTCCACAACCATGATGTAGCGCCAATTGATGCATCAACAAACTTCTTGGTGTATTTGGCAGCGCAATTATTTTGTACGGTAAAGCGAGCAATAGGGGGTTTAATATGCACTGCATTTAAAATTCGCATCGTATCGGGACAGGTATTATTGAAAACGATTAACTGTACATGAAACCAGCCCGTGTCGTTGTATTGGTAATGCGGGTTCTGGACCGAAGATGCTCCTCCGTCACCGAAGGTCCATAACCAGTTTGTAACAGGCCCGGTACTGTTATCTGTAAAAGAGATGCCCTGAAAAGCGCAGGCATCTTTTGGTGTAAGCGTAAAGGCCGCTTTTGGTTTAGTCCCTGTTCGCACCGCATTGGTCAGTGTTACAGAATCGGTGCATCCGGCAGACGTGGCATAAACCAACTTCACCGTATAAGTACCTGTGGCTGTATAGGTATGTGACGGGGCGGCCAATGTAGAAGTTGTGCCGTCTCCGAAGCTCCATAAGTAGTTGGTAATAGTATGAGATGAAGCAAGCCTGACCGTTGGAGAGATAGTGATAGGCGTGCAGCCGCTGGCTGGTAAGCCATCAATTGATACCTGTGGTTTTTGAATTTTGATAAAAGCCGTTTTTGTTATTGTTTTACTACAGCCGGCCGCATTGGTTACGGTAAGTGTAACCGTAAAATTGCCTTCGGTATTATAAGTATGTACAGGATTGTTTTGTGTTGATGTGGTGCTATCGCCAAAATCCCAAACCACGGTGCCACCTCCTGGAGTTGTATTTGTAAAATCAACTGTTGCGGGCAAGGAACAAAATATTTTGGTTACTGCGTCAAAGGCGGGTTGAGGCTTGGGTAAAACATAAATCTGTTTGATGACGGAGTCGGAGCAGGCGCCAAAGTTGCTAACCAGTTTAATGGCATAGGTTCCCGGTGTTGTATAGGTTGTGGTTCCATTTTGTGCCGATGAAAACAGACCATTTCCAAAGCTCCATAAAAAGCTTAGTGGTGTTGGCAAAGACGTATTGTGAAGTACAACTGTATCATTAACACAAACCGTATCCCGTCCGGTAAAGTCAGCCCGGATATTTCCTATGGTCAGCACGCTATCAGATTGTGCAGTATCTATGCATCCCTGTGGTGATGTAGCAATTAGTTGTATGAGATACGAGCCATTGGCAGTGTAGGTATGCGAAGGATTTGTTGCCGTACTGGTGCTGCCATCGCCGAAAACCCATCTATAGGAAAGCGGTCCCGGCCCGGTGGATGTATTGGTAAAATTTATTTGGGACGGCGCCGGGCAAAGGCCAGGAAGAGAGGAAGTAAAATTTGCTGTAACCCCTTCTGCTACTGCTATGTACTGCGGCTTCGTAAATGTTTTTGTACACCCTAACGAGTTGGTAATTTTTAAGGTAATGCCATAGTTACCCGCCGCAGTATAAATATGTAAAGGATTTCGCAGGGTGGAAGTTGTTCCATCACCAAAATCCCAAAGCCAGTTTGCAATCGTGCCGGTTCCGGCGGAGCTGCTGTCTGTAAAATTTACAGGCAGTGGAAAACAGCCGCTTAATTTATCAGCCACGAAACCAACTGAAGGGTTTTGATATACAGTGATGTAATCTGATTTCGTAACAGAGTCGGCTCCGGCGGCATTACGTACAACTAATTTTACAGTGTATGTTCCTGGATTAAAATAAGTGGCGGAAGGATTTTTTAAAAGTGATGTTACTCCATTGCCTAAGTCCCATCTCCACTGCGTAGGATTACCTGTGGTCTTGTCGGTGAAACTAACAACCAAAGGTGAGCAACCGGATAGTAAAGGGGAGGCCGTAAAATTGGCGGTAAGTTGTGCCGATGCAACCGCACCATAGCAAAACAGAAATACACTAGCAAAAAACCGGTGAAGGTTTCTACCCATAACAGTCATAGGTTTGGACGTTTAGTTGTTCGTAGGATATCTAATTCACACCAAGATATTCGCTAAGCTTTATATTTAGTAACAATTGTGGTACTATTTTCAATAATTGAGGGATTCTGTCTTTTTACTTAGTGTTTTTACGTAATTGATTGGGTAACCGAAAATTGAAGTACCTAAAAATCAAATCATCCAATTAAAATTTGTACTTAGTATTTTTACGAAATAACCATTTACTCTTATGCGTACAGTAAAAAACGTATTGGCTTCTAAAGCAACCCCTTTTAATAATGTAGCTCCACAAACCCTGGTGTATGATGCATTAAGCCAGCTCAACTCCATTAACCTGAGTTACCTGGTGGTAATGGAGGGAGAAGTGTTCAAAGGAATTTTTTCGGAGAGGGACTATAGCCGCAAGGTGATTTTGCAGGGCCGCCATAGCGATAGCACTACGGTGGCAGAGGTAATGAGTACCGATGTGCCCCTCGTCAACCTGGCCGACACCGTTGAGCAATGCATGCACCTGATGAATCAACACAAAACCCGCTATCTGGTTGCCTTTGACGCCAACGAGAACTTTGCAGGTGTAATCACTATACATGATATTTTGAGACAGGTAATAAGTAATAAAGAAGATGTGTTTGACCGTACCCTGGCGGAAAAGCTGGTTGATGAAGAAGAGGGCGGGAATGTCTACTAAGTAAGCACACGAAGTTGGTAAGGGTGGCTACTGAGGGTTATAAAACACCTGTGTAATTGATTAAATTATTTTGTACCTGGCTGGTGTACTACTACTAAGCTTTTGTTGCGTCGCACTCTTGTGCTTCATTTAATTTCTATTCAGCAGGAGGTAGGAGGCCACTTTTATCTTTTACCTGTAAAGCCAGAGAATGATTTCATACAACCCTAAAAAGTGGGTACGCTTTATTTTTAATTTTCATAAAGCCGATACAGTACGCAAAATGTTTCCGTTGCTGGTGGGCATGGCCGTCTATTCGTTCGGTGTTGCCTATGTTGAAACAGAAGTTTTGCAATTATCAGTTAACAGCTACCTGAAGAATGTTTCCATCCTCCATACCTTGTTAGGTTTTGCTATTTCCATGTTGCTTGTTTTTCGTACCAATACAGCTTACGACCGCTGGTGGGAAGGCCGAAGGCAATGGGGAGCACTCGTAAACAGCAGCCGAAATCTTGCGGTAAAGCTGTCTTCTTTCTTGCCCCCTACCGACCCTCAGAGAACGTTGTTTGCCCAACTGATCCCCACCTTTGCTTTGGAGTTAAAAAATCATTTGCAATCTGAAGAAACAAGCTGGCAATTAGACGAACGGCCGCACCCGGAGATTCCCAATTTTAATCGCAATGGGCATGTACCCAACCAGGTAGTGGTGAATATGATGGCGCAGGTGCAAACACTTCACAAGAACAAAATTCTTTCCGGAGAACTGTTGCTATTCATAAACCCTGAAATAACTTCTTTTCTCGACATTTGCGGCGCCTGCGAACGTATTAAAAACACACCAATCCCTTATTCGTACAGTGTGTTTATTAAAAAATTTATATTCCTCTACGTGCTATCCCTGCCTATTGGCCTTGTATTTAGCCTCGGCTATCTTGTAATTCCCGTAGTGGTTTTTGTATTTTACGTATTAGGCAGCTTAGAGCTGATAGCAGAGGAAATTGAAGAGCCCTTTGGAAAAGACGCCAATGATTTACCAATGCAGCGTATCTGCGATAACATCAGGCGGAACGTGGCAGAAATTTTAGCTTAGTTATGCACACCGTTTCAACCCTCCAGGCATTTTTGTAAATTAGATTTCTAAATTTTTTTAATATGAAAAAAGTAACCATCACCTTCTGCACCGCAGCTTTTCTTTTTGGCTGTAACAACGAAGAAATTAAAGCAGATGAGAAGATCAATGATGAAGTGAAAGTAGCATCGGCCTCCAGCTCCGCCCCACAGGCATGGGTTCCTGTAGATTCGGCTACAGCTATGAAAAAAATGATGGAAGCCGGTACCCCGGGTCCTCAACATGCCATGCTGGCCAAATCAACCGGTGTATGGAAAGCAGAGACCACCATGTGGTGGACACCCGATAGCCCGCCGGAAACAAGTATATCAACCTGCACTAACAAAATGATATTTGATGGTCGCTACCAGCAGTCAACCTTCGATGGAAAGTTTGGAGAGTGGCCATTTAAGGGCTCAAGCACCACTGGTTATGACAATGCAAAAAAAGTATTTTTCAGTACCTGGATGGATAATATGAGCACCGGCATGATGAATTTGGAAGGGACATGGGATGAAGCGGCTAAGGCTATCAATTTTAAAGGCAAGATGATTTGTCCTGCGAACGGCCAGGAATGCGAAATGAGAGAAGTCTATAAAATTATAGATGATAATACACACGTGATGGAAATGTACGGTCCTGATATGAAAACCGGGAAAGAGTATAAGAGCATGGAAATAAAATTCACCCGAAAGAGCTGATCACTTTATATCAATAAAAAATGCGTCAGCAACAGGACGCATTTTTTATTGATAGATGCAGCCGTTAAAACAGGTAGCGCAATTTAATACGTAAAGTGCTGGTAGAATTTGGAGCTACGGTAAACTTATTCGCCTCAAATTTTGGTGCCGCTGCAAACGGCAATTTATTTTTTGACGCCCCGTAGCCTTCAGTGGGAATGCCGAGGAAATTAGTGTCGAATTTATTATTGCTGTTGGCATCATGTATTACCGAGACAGCATACGTGCCTTCCGTTACGTTGTTAAAAATAGCAGTTGCCGACTTGTTAACCGGTGTTACATATACTTTTTGTACAGGTTCGCCCTTACCAATAAAAGCGGCGTTGTTATTATGCAAACACACAATACAAACCCCTTTGTTGTTTTCAAAATTATACACCTCTACAATAACCTTATTTTGCGGCGCTTGAATAGCCCCGGCTAATAGCAAGTAAATCAATAACCCCATCATGATAACTTAGGTTGCAAAAATGCAGATGAAATTTTAAATAAGCCGTAACACTACTTATGTTTAGCCAGCCCTTAACTTTTATTCGCTGTACTTTGTAATTATGTCGGAGAACGACTTACATAACTGGCAAAAGAGGAGTAAAGACCAACAAAAGGTATTTAAAAACTTTTTGGCAAAGGCCAACAAAAATGCGGTATTGAAGCGCCTCCCTCAACTACATGAGGAAGCGTTCGAAAAAATAGCCTGCATGGGATGTGCAGCGTGCTGCAAGAATTATTCTCCCCGGTTTAAAACGCCGGACGTAAAACGAATCAGCAAACATTTAGGGCTAAAAGAAAGTGTTTTCATCGAAACGTATTTGCGGGTAGATGAAGAAGGGGATTTTGTAGTCAGGTCTTCGCCCTGCCCGTTTTTGGGAACCGATAATGCCTGTTCTGTTTACGATGTCCGTCCGTCAGATTGTGCCCGCTTTCCTTATACCGATGAAGATGTTATCATTAAGCGGCAAAACCTTACGTTAAAGAATTCCACATTTTGCCCTATTACATTTTATGTGCTGGAAAAGCTGGTAGAGAAAATTTAGCTGTCGGCATCAATGCCAATACGGCGTTACAAAAACAAATAATTTTCATCCTCACCCTTTGCTGGTAAGCTCCTCATAGGCTGCAGTTAATGGCCTTTCAATTCCACTCCCCGACCATTCTGTTACGCCGGGTATAGATGTGTTTTTAATAAAGGCATCTTTTGTTACACCGCGTTTAATTTCTCCTTCGGTAAATTTTAATAGCTTATTAAGGTAGTCCTGAAAAAGTTTAAGGTTTTCAGCATTGCCTGTCTCTTCGCCGGGCTTTAATGAGTGCCCGAAAATATAGATGGTGTTTTTATCGCCTTGCTTCTGGATCCTGTCCAGAACCGTGATCCAG
>DASQMG010000667.1:0-2851 GCA_035645595.1 Flavisolibacter sp.
CAAATCCTTTTGCAACCCTGCACTCGTTGTTGTCAATGGCAACCTGTCCGCGGAGCAGAACGGTTTTGACTTTGCCCGTAAGTTCCCAACCTTCATACGCTGAATAATCAACATTCATGTGGTGTGACGACGCTGAAATTGTATGCTTTTTATTCGGATCGAAAATGACCAGGTCTGCATCTGACCCAATGCCAATGGTTCCTTTTCGGGGAAACATGCCGAAGGCTTTTGCTGCGTTGGCGCTTGTAAGCTCCACGTACTTATTCAAGCCAATCTTTCCTTTACCGACGCCTTCGCTAAACAACAGTTCCATTCTGTGTTCGATTGCCGGGTGCCCGTTCGGGATCTTTGAAAAGTCGTCCCTCCCCATAAGTTTTTGTTCCCATTTAAAAGGACAATGATCGGTGGCTACCACTTTCACTGATCCCTGGTTGATGCCTGCCCACAAAGTTGCCTGGTCTTTTTTTTGGCGCAGTGGCGGACTCATTACCCACCTGGCGCCGTCAAAATCTTTTTCATATAAGGAGGCATCTAAAACAAGGTATTGAATACAGGTTTCTACAATAATATTTTGGTTTCTCTTTGTCGCATCACGAACAGCATTTAACGCGCCCTCGCAAGTAAGGTGCACAATATATCCGGGACACCCGGTGTAGTGAGCCATGTCTGCAAAACGTTCCGATGCTTCGGCTTCAGTAACCTCCGGTTGGGATAAATAATGATAGAGAGGGGACAACTTCCCTTCTGCACGATGTTTGGCAACCAGGTAGTCAATCATGTCTCCATTAGTCGCATGAACCGTGATTAATCCGCCTTGTATTTTGACTTCTTCCATCAGGCCGATCATTTGCCGGTCATCAATCATCAATGCACCTTTATAAGCCATGAATGTTTTAAAGGACGTAATCCCTTCTTCAATTAAATGCTTTACTTCTTTTTTTGTGTCTTCATTAAAGTCGGTAACTGCCATGTGAAAGCTGTAATCCCCAACGCAGTTATTATCTGATCTGGATCGCCATTCATCTAAAGCAGACTGTAAAGAAGCTCCTTGCTTTTGCAAAACAAAATCAATGACCATGGTGGTTCCACCGTATAGTGCAGCCCTTGTCCCGGTTTCGTAACTATCGCTTGAGAAGGTTCCCATAAACGGCATATCCAAATGCACATGCGGATCAATCCCACCGGGAAATATAAGCAGCCCCCCCGCATCGATCGTTTCGCTGGCTGTCATATTCAGGTTCTTCCCGATTGTGTGGATCGTTTCGTCTTCAATAAAAATATCAGCCACATAATCTTCCGAAGCTGTAATAATTCTTCCGTTTTGTATGAGAAGTGACATCAGAGTTTTTTTTGAATGTTGAGTGATGAAGTTTTGATGATCGTTATTTCTTCTTCCATAGCCGGTTCAACCTGCTTTGATGCCGGATTCATGAACAGGAGGTACGTTATTCCCGATACAAAAAAACCAACAAACCATGCATAACTATAGAGGTTATCAAGCCATGGCCAAACGGAGCTTTTGTCCAGCAGGCGGATTGTTGTCAAAAAGCCGGTAACGTTGGGTAAAATGCCTAACAGGAGGGCCATCAATGCCACCCGGTTAAAACCGTTTTTGTAGGTGTACGTTCCGTGAATTTTGTAAAGTTCATTTACCCGCAATTGCTGCCGGCGAATAAAAAAGTAATCGGCGATCATAATACCACCAATGGGGCCCAGCAAACTTGAGTAACCAACCAGCCACGTGAAGATATAGCCGGAGGGATCGGCAATTAATTTCCAGGGGAAAATTAATATGCCAATGATCCCGGTAATATAGCCTCCCATTCTAAAGTTGATTTTTCTGGGCCACAGGTTGGAGAAATCATTGGCAGGACTTACAATGTTGGCCGCAATGTTTGTTGCGAGGGTTGATATTGCCACTGCTATCATGGCAACACTTACCAAAAGTTTATTTTGAAATTTACCTGCAAGAAGTACGGGGTCCCAGATAGTTTCTCCATAAATAATAGCGGTGGCTGAAGTGACCACTACTCCAATAAATGCAAACAATGTCATCGACGTTGGCAAGCCTATCGATTGCCCCTGGACCTGGGCTTTTTGGCTTTTTGCATACCGCGTAAAATCGGGAATGTTTAACGATAATGTTGCCCAAAAGCCGACCATGCCTGTTAAAGCGGGAAAGAAAAACTTCCAGAACTGGCTGGAAGAAAGTTTTGAAGGTGTGTCCAGAATGGGTCCTAATCCCCTGGCTGCGGATATAGCCCAAAACAATAAAGCCAGTGCAGCAACGGGTAAAAAAATAGCTTTAAAAACCAGCAGTTTTCTAATGCTTTCAACACCCAGGTAAACGACGAACATATTGAGCAGCCAGAAAAGAATAAAGCAGATAGCTGGCCCGGTTTGCAGTCCAAATGATGCCGGAAAAATCTGAGGTAGTGTTTCCAACGAAGGAATCCACAGCCGCAGCATTTGGTAGACGGCAAAACCACCAATCCATGTTTGAATACCAAACCATCCGCATGCTACAATTGCTCTTAACAGAGCCGGTATATTAGCACCCCTTACACCAAAACTTGCACGGGCCAAAACAGGAAAGGGGATGCCATATTTTGCACCGGCCCTGCCATTTAAAATCATTGGAATGAGCACAATGGTATTGCCGAGAAAAATAGTAAGTATTGCCTGCCACCAATTCATACCACCTTGTATCAAAGAACTGGCGAGCATGTAGGTAGGAATGCATAAACTCATGCTAATCCACAGCGCAGCGTAATTCCAGGTTCCCCATGTTCGCTTTTCTTTGGGAACAATGGCCAGGTCGTCGTTGTAAAGTGAGGCATCAACTTGCCCG
>DASQMG010000668.1:0-4854 GCA_035645595.1 Flavisolibacter sp.
TAAAGTTTATTTCAATGCTATTTACGGCACTAACCTCCCCTACAACATTCCCGGCAATGTACGTTACCGCAATGCCCTTCGCATAGAACCCTACATCCGTATGGACATTGGTTTTAGCGCCTTGCTTCTCGATAGTGATAAAGCTGCCCGCCGCAGCCATTCCCCGTTCCGCAATTTCGAAAATATCTGGGCCTCCCTTGAGGTGTTTAATTTAATTGACCGGCCAAATACAATTTCATATTTGCTGATTAAAGACTTCGCCAATAACACGTTTACGCTGCCGAATAGGCTAACTCCCAGGCTGATAAATATTAAGATTGTGGCGAGATGGTAAAAGGGGGTTAGCATTAATTTTATATGGACCGGGCGGAGGAATATCCATTAAGCATTTGTTGCGTCGCACTCTTGTACTTTATTACCATAGCTCACCAATGCACCGGAACGGTAAGGGCTAGATACCATGCTGTAGTATAGTATAGTGTAAAGCTGCCCTCCTTACAGCCATCACTCCCATCTGAAAAATTTTGCCGTTACAGCATACACTAAAACACCCCACACTAAAAGTATAAGTATCTGGGGCCAGCAACTCCAAAGCGACAATCCTTCAAAGGCCACATTTCGTAGCGAGTCATTCAGGGCCGTTAATGGTAAAAATTTTAGAAAGGGCTGTATGGCTGCAGGTAAAGCTGTTTTTGGAAAAAAAGTACCCGATAAAAAATACTGGGGGAACATAAAAAGGTTGGCATAAATAGGGATCACGTTCTGGTTTTTGGAAATGCCGCTGATTAAAAAACCAAAACCCATGAACACCACCAACCCAAACATAGAAAGAACCAGCATATTTATAAAGGTGACAATGCCGTTGGCCAGCGTAAAACCATACATCAAATAACCAAAAGTAATGAGCACAACTACGGTAAGTAATTGAAAAATCACTTTTGAAATACTCTCCCCAAAGATGATGTAGCCCTTCTTTATTGGTGTTGCGTACATGCGCTTTAATACCAGTGTTTCGCGAAGCGAATAAAATAAAAAGGCTACGCCAAACACCGCAGAACCAATCAAAGAGAATCCAATCATACCCGGAAGAAAAAAATCAATCATCTTATATTCCCTTCCCTTGACCTGCGTCATGGTAATAGCTGCCGTTGTTTTCTGGCCTTTGTAAAACACGGTATCTAAAGAGTTAATTACATTACTCAGAACGGGTCTTAATTGGGCCAGTTCCCGCTGGCTGGCAGATGACGTTCGCAGGTGAATAACATAAGGCGTTGGGCCATTGCTGGTAGCAATATTAATTACAGCAGCGATTCTGCCCTTGCTTAATTCTTCCTCCACGTTCTTCTTTGCGGGATCGGTAAATTTCAGCATTGGATGATGAGCCATTTGCTGGTATAAAACAGAGGAAGAATCAACCCCTTTTTCCCAGGCCACATCTACGGTTGGGATCCCTCTCCCACCACCCAGAGAACCAAATATCCAAATAAGCACAATGGGAAAAAACAGGGAAAAGAAAATAGACTGGGGACTGCGAAAAGTAGCTACCAAACTGGCTTTGGTAATGGCCAGCATGGCTCTGAGTTGACTGTATTGCTGCATAGTTGGTCAGTGGTGAATGGTCAATGGTGAGTGGGCAACCTACAGCCTACCGTTATACATTGACCCATCAACTTAATTTAAAATTCAATTATTATCTTAATAAAAAAACAGAAAAAGGTTCGCGACAGGATGAAAGCATGGTTCACCTTTGACCATTGACCACTCACTATCTGATAACTATCTCAAACGGCAACCTGGCCTGTGCCGAACCGGTCATGGCTTTTATCTTTTTCATCTGCTGAAAAAGCTTATAATTTTCTTCACCCAACTCCTGACGAATCATAGCGGAAGGCTCAACCTTCTTCTTGTTAAGCAGGTTATTCAACCAGCTTTCCGATTCCGGATATTCACGCAGGCCATAGTCGCTTAACTTCGCCAGTTTTGCCGCGCTGTTAATAGCATCCTGTAAATTGCCCAACCTGTCTACCAGGCCAATACGCAGTCCATCTTCACCGCTCCATACCCTTCCCTGCGCAATGGTTTCAATATAGGCCGTATCCCTTTTTCGTCCGGTAGCCACCCGCTGTTTAAACTGTGTGTAGATGCGTTCTATACTATTTTGGATCAGGCTTTTCTCCTTTTCCCCAAGAGGTTTATATACACTTCCGGCATCTGCATAGGGAGCTGTATTTACCCCGTCAAACGTGATACCCAGGCCGTTTTTAAAAAACCCTTCCATGTTGGGAATTATACCAAATACGCCAATGGAACCGGTGATAGTGTTAGGATTAGCGAAAATGCTGTCGGCGCCGCAGGCAATGTAATAACCACCCGATGCCGCTACGTCACCAAAACTTACAACAACCGGCTTTTTGTTTTCCGCTCTTGCTACCTGTATTTCACGCCAGATAATATCGGATGCCAAAGCACTGCCTCCACCGGAATTAACACGAAGCACAATGGCCTTAATGGCATTATCCAATCTTGCTTTTCTAATTAAAGCCCTGAACCGTTCGCCACCAATGTTATCCGACGTTCCTTCGCCATCCACTATATCACCTTCGGCATAAATAACTGCTATTTTATTAGTACCTACTTTACGAACATTGACCGCATCGTTGTACGTGTTGACAGAAATGAAGTTCATTTTATCAGCAGCGCCGATACCCAAATTCTTTTTTATTTCGGTCTTTACTTCGTCATCGTATTTTACCGCATCAATAAGCCTGGCAGCAACGGCATCCTGTGGAGTTTCAATAAGAGCAGCGGCAGCTAGTTTATATAAAGCGGCTGTATCAATACCTCTGGCAACAGAAGCCTGCTGTAAAAAATAACGGTACATATCGCCAAGCCATTCAATCGTTTGCAGGCGGTTTTCCGGCGTCATCTTTTCCGTGCGAAAAATTTCTGTAGCGCTTTTAAATTTGCCGGCGTAAAATATCTGTGGCTGAATTTGCAGCTTTTCCAGCGTGCCTTTCAAAAAAGGAAGCGATACGTTAAAGCCTAACCATTCTATGCTGCCTGTTGGGTTTACATAAATTTTATTGGCGGCACTTGCCACAAAGTAGGCATTTTGAGAAACGGTGTTGCCATGCGCAATGACAAACTTTTTTGATCTTTTAAAATCTAAAATAGCAGTGCGAATCTCGTTACTGGAGGCATAGCCGTTAGCATTACCATCTGCCTGGATAAAAATCCCGGCAATATTGTTATCCGTTTTTGCCTGCCCTATCAGGCGGATAACATCAAATAAAGTTGGCGGTTCGTCTTCACCAATTGACGACAGCGGGCTATTAGCGGAATGTTCGGGAAAATGCTTGCTTAAGTCAAGCGTTAATACTGATTTGGCCTGCACTTCAGCATTGTCTTTTTTTGTAAGGCTTCCTACCAGGCCTGCCAGTACAAAAAAAATAAGCAGTGAAAAAATGACCAGTGCTAAAAGTGCTGCAAAAAACGTTTTAAAAAAGCTCCGCATTTAAGAAATTTTCAATCGCCAAAAATAGGGGATATTTGACGCCATAGTTTATGATAAAGATGAACAAAGCTTATTTACTGATCGGCGGTAACATGGGCGACAGGCAAGGCTTTCTTTCAACCGCCAGGAAAAGGCTTGCGGAAGAATGCGGGAGCATTATCCATCAATCATCTGTTTACCAAACTGCTGCCTGGGGTATAGAAGACCAGGCCCCCTTTTTAAACCAGGCTTTGGAAGTAGCTACTCAATTAAGTGCGGAAGAATTACTGAAAACAATTTTATCTATTGAAGAAGTAATTGGAAGGAAGAGAGATGTAAAGTATGGCCCGCGCATTATAGATATTGATATTTTACTTTTTAATGATGATGTGATTGAAAGCGAAGGCCTACGCGTTCCCCATCCCCAAATGCAGGCACGGCGTTTTGTTTTGCTGCCGCTGAATGAAATTGCTGCCGGCGTTATGCATCCTGTTCTTGGAATCTCTATCAATCAACTTTTAAAGTATTGCCCTGATAATTTGAATGTGCATAAAATTTAAAGGATGATTCCTGTAACTATCTTTTATTTTACCGCCTCTTCATGAACTATTCATTCATCACTATAGAAGGAAATATTGGCGCCGGCAAAACCACGCTCTCGCAAATGCTCGCCAGGCATTATGGCGCCCGGTTGGTGTTAGAACAATTTGCCGACAATCCTTTTCTGCCAAAGTTTTATGAGAACCCATCTCAGTATGCTTTTCCGTTAGAGTTGTTTTTTATGGCAGAAAGATTTAAACAGTTAAAAGATTTATTGCAGCAGCAAAAAGATCTGTTTCAAAACATCACTATATCCGATTACCTTTTTACCAAGTGCCTCCTGTTTGCCAAAATTAATTTATCCGATGAGGAGTTCCGGTTGTACCAACGCCTGTTTGACATCATTCATCAACAACTGGTTCAACCGGATATTTTAATTTACCTGCATGCCCCGGTAAACAAGCTACAGCAAAATATTAAAAAGCGGGCCCGCAGCTATGAGCAAAATATTCCTGACGATTATCTTTTTAGCATACAGGAAACCTACACGAACTATATAAAGCACCACAACCTGAAAACCATTTTTGTGGATGCCTCCAACGCTGATTTTTTAGGCAACGAAGCCCACTTAAAAGTGGTTACCGATGCGTTGGAAAAAGAATACGACGGCAGCCAGTATTATTTGAGCCTGCCGTAATTTTTTTTGGCTCGTTTGCTCTACACCTTTATTTTTGCACTCCTTCGGCATTGAGCCATGGTGTAATGGTAACACTACTGGTTTTGGTCCAGTCATTTAAGGTTCGAATCCTTATGGCTCAACA
>DASQMG010000669.1:0-11119 GCA_035645595.1 Flavisolibacter sp.
AATACGATCACTTTTTCGGCCGTTACCGGTGTTACATCTATAATTGTAAAAGCAACAAAAGGAGCCGTGAGTGATTTCCCTTTCGGCGCGGCTATTAACAGGGAGTATGATATTACTGTTCCGGCAGGAAGCTATACAGCCACTTTACGCTTACATTATGAGGATGCGCAGATCAATGGTTCAGCCGAGCATGGTCTTACCATGTGGCGCTACAATGGGGCAACATGGCTCAATCTGAATAAGTCAGCAAATGATGCAACTGCTAATTACGTGGAGTTGACCGGACTAACGGATATAACAAACCGGTGGACACTGTCTGACAATGCGAGTGTAGTAAGATGGACAGGTGCTGTAAGTACTGATTGGTTAAATGCCGGTAACTGGGCCAGCGTTCAGGGGACCCCATCTCTTCCTCCTTCTTCTTCTGATATTGTTCAAATCGGATTTACCTCATTTACGAACCAGCCTTCTATCGCAAGCAGTGCAACAGCGAAAAGTATTTCGTTCGGTAGCACACAGGCTGTATCGCTAACCATTCAAAACAGCGGTTCTTTATTTGTTAGTGGAAACATCAATGGCACCTGGTCGGCAAATGCTACACATACTATTACCAACTCCGGCTCATTAACTGCAAACGGCAACCTGGATTTAAGTGATGGAACAACCGGGCACCAGGTTAATTTTACAAGCAATCTGGGCACCACTATCGTGAGAGGTTCTATAACACAATCGGGCAATGCAGATGTTGCATTGCTTGGGGTTACCAGCTTTTCAATTGGCGATGATTACAATTATACCAGCGGAAGTTTTTCTGCAGGGTTGGGTACCGTAAACTATAATGGAACAGTTGTGCAAACGGTAGCGCCACTTTCTTATTACAACCTTACAGTAAACAAGGCATCAGGAAATGCAGAAATAAATGCTGCTACAAGCATTGCCAATACACTTACTATAGGCAGCGGCACACTTGATGTTTTTGCTAATACCACGGTTGTTGCTGATGTAACGATTGCTCCCGGAGCTTCACTTGTTGCAGAGTCAAACTCCATTAGTGTTGGCGGCAACTGGAACAACAGTGGTTCATTCAATCCCGGTACCGGAACAATATCTTTTAATGGCACAGGTGGGCAAACTATCTCTTCATCCACGTTCAACCAGCTTATAATAAATAAGCCATCCGGTACGGCAGTTCTTTCTGGCAACCTGGCCATCAACAGCAACTTAACCATAGGCGCCGGTGTACTTAACTTATCTGCCTATACAGTTAACAGAACTACACGTGGCGGCAGTTTTATTATGGGCGATGCCACCTCGCTTTTAGCTGGTGGCGCCTCTAACTTTCCTGCAAACTTTTCGGTGTACAGTTTGCATGGCAATAGCACCGTGGAATACAATAGTTTGGTAAGTCAAGCTGTGGAAGGCGTATCCTATGGACATGTAGTTTTTAGTAATGGAGGAAGCAATACAAAAACACTTTCCGCATCCGCCGTTATCAGTGGAAATATAACCATCAACAGCGGTGCATCTTTGGCTTCCGGCACCAATACAATCAACTTATATGGTAACTGGGTAAATAACGGCAGCTTCGATCCTGGTACTGGCGCTATTCTTTTCAGTGGCACAGCCAAAACCATTAGTGGAAATTCTTCTTTCTACAGGGTTTCGGTTTATGGTAGCTATACCGTTTCAGGAAGTGATATTACATTCCTGAATAACTTCCGGATTCTATCAGGTGGCTCTTACGATGCCGGAACAGGTTCTGCCAGTGTACAAGGCGACCTCACTAACAGCGGCTCGTTAACCAGTAATGGAACAACCACTTTTGCCGGCACGCAACTTCAAACTATCCGCCTCCTGAATGCTATCACTTCTAACTCAAGCGGGGTTATTAATTTTAATGGAACCGTATCGCCTGTTTTGAACTCTACGAGCACACCCACGTTTGCCACACTCAATATTAACAACACCGGCGGTATCAGCCCAAGTGTAAACTGGAGTGTTTTTGTTGCTTTTACCGTAAACAATGGAGCCGTCTTTAATGGCGGAGCCGTTACCCATAACTTCTATGGTTCTTTCACAAACAATGGTACGATAACAAGCAGCGGCGTCTTAAATATCGCACCAGTTTCTCCACAAACAATAAAACTTGCCGGCACCGGTTTTTCCAGTACGGGTGTGGTGCAATTTGGGGGCAGCAGTGCATTATCGGTTACAGGAACAACTGCTATACTAACCGATGTTACTATTAGTAATACTACTGGAGTGAGTCCTGCAACGGGGTGGACTATCAACCGCAACTTCAGCATCGGCAGCGCCGGAATTTTTAATGCAGGTTCCAATACGTATACAGTAGGCGGAGATGTGCAAAGCAATGGAACGCTGAACGGTGAAACTTCAACCTTTACGCTTACATCAGCCAACGGACAAATTTCAGGAAGTCCTGCAACTACATTCTATCACCTTATCGTTTCGGGTGCCTTAATAACAGCCAACTCTGATTTTAATATAGATGGAAACCTTGCAACAAACGGAACACTGGATGTTAGTTTAGGGCAGGTGCATTTCACCGGATCGGCTGATGCAGCTATAACCGGCAGCACAAGTGCTTTAGCGCAGTTTAGTATTGAAAAAAGCACCGGCTCCACGGTTTCGTTGGCAAAAAGTATTACTGCAGTTGCCGCAATGGATATTTTAAGTGGCATATTTGATGAAGGGGCTTATACCATCACCCAAGATGCGGGAGGGGGTAAATTAACCCTTGCTAATACTGCTTTCCTGAAAATAGGCGGAATTAACACCCTACCGGTTTTTACTACTTATGCAATTGATACGTTTAGTACTGTTGATTATAATGGAGCAACACAAACAATATCTAATGCCTCCCCATATGGTAACCTTACCCTTTCGTCGGCCGGGACCAAAACAGCCGCAGCGGCTTTGGTTATCTTAAATAATTTTTCCTTGGTTAATGCGGGTTTTGTTGCAGGTAGCCATACGCATACCGCAGGGGGTAACTGGACCATGATAAGTGGAAGCTTTACCAACACCGGCAACACAATTGTATTTAACGGGACGGCAAATCAGTCCATATCATCAACAGGCGCCTTTAATAATATTACAGTAAATAAAACATCGGGATTGATAACGTTAAGTAGTCCTGTAAATGTGAATGGCGTTCTGTCGCTAACCTCGGGAAAGATCTCTTTGGGAAATCATAGTTTAACCATGGGTTCAACGGCTTCAATTACCAATGCATCTACTGCGAATTATATTATTGCTGAAGGTACGGGTACTTTAACACAGCCTGTTGTAGCGGGTGGCACCAAAATTTTCCCGGTGGGAAGAACGATTGCTTACCTACCTGCTACGCTAACACTAACTGCCGGATCAACAACAGATAATTTCAGCCTTCGTGTTTTAAATGGCGCTTATACCGATGGATCAACCGGAATAGCTGTCACTACCAATGCTGTTAATACCAGTTGGGTGATTACCGAAGCTGTAGCAGGTGGCACCAATGCCACCGTTCTTTTACAGTGGCCTTTGTCTTTAGAGTTGCCCGGCTTTACCAGAAGCTTTAGCAGGCTCGCAAGATATACAGGAACTGCCTGGGATTATGGCACGGGCGATATAGCTGCAGCCGGAGTTAATCCATATACCGTTTCAAGAAGCAATTTTACAGCAACAGGCGTGTTTGCTGTAAGTTCTTATGATGGTGTGTTACCTGTGACCTGGTTAAGTATAAATGGTATAAACGAAGGGAAAAACAATCACCTTTACTGGAGTACCTCCTCTAATCAAAACAACCGTTATTTTAGTATTGAAGCTTCTAACGACGGGAGAAATTTTGCCGCTGTAGGAAGGGTAAAAACGGCAGTTGGTTCCGCCACTACTCAATCCTACAACTTTATTGAACAAGACGTGACACAAACAATACGGTATTACCGTATCAAACAAGTGGACCACGATGAAAGCTTTAGTTATTCTCGTACGGTCGCTATCAAATCGGGAGCTATCCAAAGCATGGCTATGCAAAGTACTTTTACAGGCAACGGACTGCAGGTTTATATAACATCAAATAAGAACACTGAGGCCAGTTTGGTACTGTATGACGGTGCCGGTAAAATGTTGTATTTAAAAAGAATTAGGATCACCAGAGGCTTTAATGACTTTATGGTACAGCCCGGACATCTTTCAGCAGGTATTTACTTTGTGTACCTGCAGGCAAAT
Organism: Flavisolibacter sp.; assembly: GCA_035645595.1. Taxonomy (GTDB): domain Bacteria; phylum Bacteroidota; class Bacteroidia; order Chitinophagales; family Chitinophagaceae; genus Flavisolibacter. Next base: position 4,231 of record DASQMG010000669.1, read on the forward strand.
GATGGAACCATACAGATATTTAAACTTACAAAATGAGTATGGTTTAGGTTGGTGTACCGTGCGGGGTAAGAAATCTCTATATACCTAATACCGCTTTTAGCTTGGTATAACCTGATTTACTAACCGGAATCCTAGCCCCTGACCTTAAAATAGCGAGATGGTTTTCTTTCTCGTATGGCTCAATCCTGGTAATTTCCTGCACATTCACAATGTAGGAGCGATGCGTTCGTACAAAGCTATTCGCCGGCAGGCTTTGCTCATAAAAACTCATCGTCTTATTTTTTAAAAACACACCGTCGGCTGTATAAATTTTTGTATAGTCATCTGCCGCTTCCATGTATACTATCTGGGAAACAACAATGATTTTGATTTTTCCGCCGGTTTTCACAACAATGCGATCGTTTTGTAATGGCAGGTGGGTAGGTGACTGGGCCAGCTGGCTTGTTGCTTTTTTCTGTTGCAAAATAGCCGGCTGCCCTAAATATTTTATTACTGCCTTGCCAAATCGTTCCTGGCTAAACGGTTTTAACAGGTAATCAATAGCATGAGCCTCAAAAGCTCTAATGGCATATTCGTCAAAAGCGGTAGTAAAAATAACAGCAGGCGGTTCTTCTATTAATTCCAACATCTCAAAGCCGTTAATTTTTGGCATCTGGATGTCAAGAAATAAAAGATCGGGCTTGTGGTTGATTACACTCTTAATTCCTTCAAACCCATCACCGCACTCCGCTACCACTTCTATTTGGGGAAAAACCTGGAGGTATTCTTTCACCATCGAACGGGCTAAGGGCTCGTCGTCTATAATAATTGCCTTCATGGCTGTGGAATTTTGATGATTGTTGTAAAAAGGTTGTTATTGATGGAAGTCTGCAGCAGGTCCTGACGCGCAAATAATAAATATAACCGTCGTTGCACGGAGCTTAATCCAAACCCCGTTCCCCGGTTTGGTACACTCGTTTCGGGATCAAACGGATTGGTTATATGAAGTATTAAATTATTCTCTTTCCTCTTTGCTTCTATTACGATAGTGATATCGTCAGTTGTATCATACAAACCGAACTTGATGGCGTTTTCTACAATCGGTTGCAGTAGCATGAGCGGAAGTTGGGCATTTGGGGCTTCGTTTAAAATCGACGTAGACAAGCGGTGCCCAAAGCGGACTTTTTCAATGGCAAGGTAAAGTTCCAAATGTTGCAGTTCCTCTTCTAATGGAATCCACTCCTTTTGTTCTTTTAAAGTGCCACGCAAAAAATCGGAAAGTTGTTCAATCATGGCTCTTGCCTTTTGCGGCTGTTGCACAATTAAAGCATTTATGGAATTTAAGCTGTTGAACAAAAAGTGTGGTTGCAATTGCTGGCGGAGGTTATTTAATTCAGCTTCCTTCGATAACCTTTCTGCCTCTGTTTTTCTTTTATCCGTTTCCTTTTGATCTTGCAAAGTGTACCACAAAACATTAAGGAGTGCCATACAACTGATGGTTAAAAACCCCATAGCGCCGCGGACTAAAATTGAATGTGAAAAAAAGGCGCCGTATGCCGTTGCATCATGCAATAAAAATAGAAGTAAAGCGCCGCTAATACTTACCCAAATAATTGACAGCACGACACATAAACCCAACAGGTAGCTGTACTTATTACTTTCAGGTAAGTAAAACTGTAAACTCACTGCTACTACAATAGTTGCTCCTGCCAGCAGCAGGTTACTTACCACGCTGTCATATAAAGCTACGTGGTAGGACAGGCCGATTTTAGTCAAGATATAAAAATGCAAAGCCGTCCAGCTACTGCACCAGATGCCAAATGCAGTACGAAAGCGGGTTGTTTTTAAGACTGAAGTTGGCAAGTGGTTATACTAGTTGAAGAAGTTGGTGCGTGTGCCTTTGCCGGATAAGGTTTGCTTTGTGATGGATAAAATTGCTGTATGCCTCGCCATCACCGGTTTCTTTAATTTGAGAGTAAAGTTCGGCGCCGTTTATAAACTGGCTGATGCGATACAGTTCGGAAACGTTTATGAACTTCCATTGTACCAGCTGCTGTTTATCATTACAGAAAATTTCGCTTTCCTGCCGGCCAATTTCTGCAGCTTTATCAAATGCTTCCACTTCTTCGTCGGCAGAAATCAACCTTAGTTGTTCATCAAACTGGGCTGTGTGAGTGCCTTCGCCGCAGATAATCTGGTAAACAATTTTTGCAAGATACCAATTCATAAAACAGGATTTAAAATGGTAAAACAGTTTAGTAACTTTTTATTTCCAGGCCACCAAAAATGCAGGTACCTTCCAAGTAAAGCACTTTATTTTGTGCAGAGGCAGGCACCGGCGGACGCTTGTCATCTACACCGCCAAAAATGGCTACTATTTCGCTTTGCACGTTCCAATCAGGAGGTAGTATCAGTTTGGTTCCACCAAACATATTAAACGTGTCGATAGTGATTTTGCCGGCAAAATCAGCTTGTGTTAAATTGACTTCCGTGCCGCCCATAAAGGTTATAATATCGCCACCCCTAAAACTTTTTGTAACTACATTCTTTTTTACGCCGCCAAATACAGCAGTAATATCTATTACATCGCTCCTATCGTTGAAAGTACCCTGCCATTGGGTTTTTTCACTGGTAGTTGTTGCCGGTTCCGTTATTATTATTTCGTTGGTCGACGACGTGTCATTGCCGCTGGTATCCCGGTTACGAAAACGCCCTCGCGGGCGAAAGATGATGAATATTCCAGCAGCAATAAACAAGATAGGCCACAGGTAAGGGCGAAGGTTAAAATCGGCCGACATCTTGTCTGCCAAAAACAGGCCGCCGATAGCTATTGGAAAAAGCCAGCCAATACCACGAAACCCATGGCGAACACCACTCAACAACCCAATCCCGATTATTAACACAGGCCATGAAAAAAGCCAGGCCGGGAAATAAACTCCGCTTGCTTTGGCTAACAGTAAACCACCGATAAGCAGTAAAAAAAGCCCGCCGGCTACCCGGCTTTTTTCGCGGTGTTTGCTATGGCACCCCCATTGTGCTTCCATCTTATTTTCAAAATTTCGCTCGTCCACTTTTTATTAATTTTCAACAAAATAAAATGGTTGGTGATGCAAACGCAAAGGGAGATAGGTAATTATCCTGCTTTTTACCGGTAAGCAACCAGAAAGAGCCGGTAAAAATTTTTGACCGGCAGTGAACAGGCAAAGAAAATCCGGATAAAAAACAAAATAGCCTATTTTTTACCTTACCGGAAAGCAATAAAAATGTTGAGGGAGCGGCTATCAGTCAGAGTAAACCGCAAACCGGGAGCGTTACGGGCAGCGTCCCAAAGGTTCAATACGTGCTTCACTCATTTGCACGCTTGGTTTGTGCTGTATTCCATTCTTCCTTAAGCATTGAATATAAATAAAGATCAATGAACCTTTCATTTACCCATTCCGCTTGTCGTAATACCCCTTCTTTTTTAAAGCACAGGCGTTCGGGTATGGCAGCACTTTTTGTGTTTCCTGTTCCGCATTTAATTTCGACACGATTAAGCTTAAGAACACTGAAGCTATAATTAAGGATTGCCTGGCAGGATTGTGTAATAATTCCCTTTCCCGCAAAGGCTGCCCCGAGCCAATACCCGATTGCGCCATGCCGGTTTTGCCAGTTAACATGATGGACACCTATTCTGCCTACTACTTCCTCATTCAATTTAATTACATAACCATAGTCACTGCCTTCAGTGTGTTGGGTCTCGCACCGGCTGATATAGGAGTTAAAATCATCCACGGTTTGCATCGCATCCACCCAGGGCAGCCATTCCCTTAAATATTGCCTGTTTAGGTTGACTAACTGTAAAAGCTGTATGGCATGGCTATGATTAATAAGCTCCAACGAAACGGTTGCCGAGACTGATACTTTATTTGCCGGTTGATGAATCATATAAGTAATAAAGGTGGGTAAAAGCAAATACAGGAAGCATCGCTTTTTTCTTGTTTTCAAGGTAGCGTTATTTCTGCTTATACTGGTAATGGCCGGTGAAACAAGTTTTAATTTTAGGAGTCGTTGTAAATATTAGTAATGAAGATTTCTATTCTCGTTCTGCAACCAACTTTGCCGGAAGTAAAATGTTCAACTCGTTATGCATTTCATCTGTCCCAAATGTGACCGTCCACTGACAAAAGAAAAAAGCTGGCATTACTGCAGGCAGGTAAGTATTGAATCACTATTTGTGGGTAAGCCAAAAGAGTTAGTTAATGTATTCGACAAATTGCTTGCGGCGGCTATGAGCTGGGAAGGTGTCTCTGCCAGTGCTACTAAGAACTGTATTGTTTTTATTGCTGCCAAAACATTTTTGGTAGTAAAGGTGATGAAACAGGAACTGGATTTAAAATTTGTGTTGCCGGAGGCCAGTGATGATTTTCCTATCTATAAAAGGGCATCCTACGGCAAAAAGATGGAGCATTACATCAGGCTGAAAGATGAAGACGATTGGGATGCCGATGTCGTTCGGCTCGTAAAAAAATCGTACGAGATGATGAGGCGATAATAATGGGGATGTCAACAACTAAGGTTTGCAAATTGAATCATATCATTATTAAACAAATAACAGGATGTAAGAACAAATACTTCGAGCTTTTAACCGGCAGCTATTTTTTTAACAACCAGCTTTTTGCGTTCCTAATGATCAGGATGGATTCAAATGGCCCGCTGACAGAAGCCCTGAATCGGTTGCATTATATTATTACATTAACGGCAGGCCTGTGAAGGTAATTAAGGAAAACTGGGAGATCATTTCATAACAGGTTAGACATATGCGGAATGAATAATAAGAATTTTATTGATTCCCTGTCTGCGACAGACGTTATACGGCAAATGACCCTGGTGGTTTTTTGGGATACAGTTTAAAAACCATCAATAGGCAGCGAGTTCCTACTTCGGTGACAATAAAAAACCTTCGCTGCGGGCAGCGAAGGTTTTTGCTTTTTAGCCTTACCCATTTTAGTCGTTCACATTTTCAGGTGGTGCTTTATCAGGCGCTTTTGTACCATCGGTTAAGGTGGGTTCCAAATCTTCATTAGAATCCGTAAAGCCTGCCAGCTCTGTTAACTGTGGATCGCTTTGTTCTTGTTTTTCTTTTGGTTGGGAAGAGGGCTCTGTACTGTCTTGTTTTGAAGCGTAATTATTTGTGTTCTGCATAATTTGTAATTACAGGTGAATGAAAATTGGTTGTTTCGTTATCCATACATGCATAATCCATGCCCCTCAATTGTTAATACCAATTACTTTTGCAGGCTGGTTTCCTTATACAGATAATACCTCCACATGAACATCGGCCCGATACAGTTGCCCCAATTCCCACTCTTACTTGCGCCTATGGAGGATGTAAGCGATCCGCCGTTCAGGGCCATATGCAAAAAGGCTGGTGCTGACTTGCTATACACAGAATTTATTTCGAGCGAGGGACTAATACGAAATGCGGTAAAGTGCCATAAAAAGCTCAGTATTTTAGAGGGAGAGCGGCCTGTTGGTATACAAATTTTTGGCGGCGATGAAGATAGTCTTGCAATGGCGGCCCGCATTGTAGAAGCAACGGCTCCCGACCTGCTTGATATTAATTTTGGATGCCCCGTAAAGGGCATTGTATGCAAAGGCGCCGGGGCCGGCGTTTTGAAGGATATCAGCCTGATGGTTCGGTTGACGGAGGCGTGTGTTAAGGCGACTAACCTCCCGGTTACGGTTAAAACAAGATTGGGCTGGGATGATGCAGGCATCAACATAAAAGAGGTGGCTGAACGGCTCCAGGATGTAGGCATTAAGGCACTCACCATCCATGGTCGTACCCGCTGCCAGCTATACAAAGGAGAAGCTGACTGGAGATTAATTGGCGAGGTTAAAAATAACCCGCGCATCCGGATTCCTGTTTTTGGAAATGGGGATATTGACAGCCCCCAAAAAGCATCAGAATACAAAAAGCGGTATGGAGTTGATGGTATAATGATCGGACGGGCCGCTATCGGTTACCCATGGATTTTTAGAGAAATAAAGCATTATATAGCAACCGGCGAACCTTTGACACCACCAACGGTTGCAGAACGGGTAGAAGTTTGCAGGCAACACTTAATCAAGGCATCAAAATGGGAGACGGGCGGTAAGGGGCTTTACGAAATGCGTGGCCGGTATAGAAATTACTTGAAGGGCTTGCCGGGAATAAAAGAGTTCACCAACCAACTGGTTACAGCAGCCACCGTTGAGGAGGTACTGGGTAAGCTTAATGACATTGAACGGTATTACGCCGGCTACGAGATGCCGCACCAGGCTATTGAATTAGTTAATTATCATCAGCACTTCGTGCTATAGATTATTCTCAGCAAAACATTTTCCCGCCTGCGATTGTTGGTAACAATTGAAAAGACCTGCAACGTCATAAACAATCAACACTGTTCGTACGTTGCTTTCTACAAATCTTATTACCGGGGTAAGCTGCAACACGAGGTTTCTTAACAATAGATGATTAATGATTTTAGCACGTATCGTTATAACTTATAGAGAAATTATTTTGAAAGGATTTTTACACTATTTTGCCGCTGGAAAATCAAGGCAAACTTTTGCCCGCTATAACTGAGATAAAACAATCCGGAAAATTTAAATTATTAAAAATGGCAATCCCTACACTGCAGCCCGTAAAGGCAAAAAAGGTACTTATTATTGAAGACGAAGGTGATATGTGTTTATTACTGAACATTATCCTTAATGGCAAAGAGATGGAATTGGATCATGTAAAAGATCTTTCAGCCGCTGAAGAATACCTGCAAAAAGAAAATCCCTCTGTTGTTATACTGGATAACAAACTACCCGATGGCTTTGGGGTTGATTTTATTCCCCTTCTTAAGAAGAACTATCCTTCGGTAAAAATTATTATGAT
>DASQMG010000670.1:0-10737 GCA_035645595.1 Flavisolibacter sp.
ATCAAGGTATATACTGAAATTAAAAGGTTCATAGCCTTTGCCATCGCCGATAGTAACAAGAGATGGAAGACCATATTTTCCCAGCGTAAGTACTTCGGTACCGGGTGGAAATTTTCCCGCTGCCAAGAGCCGGGTGGCGGTATCACTGTTTATTGTAACATTTACCGGTACAGCACCTTTCGTATCAACCCCGGAACGGTAAACAGCAAGCGAGATATTTAATTTTTTTGCGGCTACATCCGTTGTATAACGATAGACCCGCCCAGGCACTGCCACCGTATTTACGAGGTAAATACCATTTGATGAATTCCCTTCAACAGCGGCTGGCATATAAATCTGTTGATCGGCAAAACTGGTATCACCAATCTCCTGGTATTTTTTGCAAGACACGGCAAACAGCGTGACTAAAGCTACGGAGGAAAAAATTTTTGTTGCTTTCATTGCTGATTTTTTGAATTGATAAAAAAGAATTTACCAGAGTGGATTTTGTTTTAATCCTTTTGCAATATTTAAATCCGTCTGCGGGATAGGAAACAAATACATTTTTGCTTCAAAGGCGCGGGGTTCCAAAACAAACGGTGCATATGTAAATGTTGTAGCGCCTGTTTTAGTAATATTCACGCCACGAACAGATGCCCCTAATATTGCCGGTGCAGTCATCCATCGGCGGGTATCCCAGGCACGATGGTCCTCAAAGGCCAATTCAACCCGGCGCTCGTTGCGTATGCGCTGGCGAATTTCGCTTTGCGAACCAGCAGGCATTGGCGGCATGGCCACACCGGTTCTTGTTCGTACCCTGTCAACGTTAATCTTTATGTCTGCATTACCCGGTGCGTATTCATTCAAAGCCTCGGCATAATTCAAATAAATTTCTGCAAGCCGAAAATAGATCCAGCTGTGGATGGCTGAACCGGTATTGTTGGTAAGATTAGTTCCCTCGGCTACGTATTTACGCAGGTAATAACCGGTTTTTGTTGCATTCGGTATAGGCTGCCCGTCTTTACCACCAGTGAAAGTTTCAACCGGCCTGTTTGTTCCGCTTCCGTTAAAGGAAGACGCGTTGGTAACAACCGATAGTCCTAACCGGGGATCGCGGTTGGCATAAGGTGTTGCGGCGTGTGCCGGGTTATTCCAGTCAAAGGGAACGGCAGATGTATTACTAACTTTTACTTCGTAAGCATCTACCAGGTCCTGTGTCGGGGTGGTACCGCTGTTGCCCCTGTCATATCCTATCGGAAAGTTGATAACCTCAAATGCATTGGAGGCGCCATTCCGTCGTGTGAAAATAATTTCCGGAGCACTGGTGCCGGTGAACGTAGTAAACAAGGTTCTATAATTTGGCGCCAAAGCATAGCCGGTTCCTGCCAAGTCTATCACTGCTTTTGCAGCGTCAGCCGCGGCCTTCCAACGGGCTGCCCTGTCACCGGCCGGTAATGCAATCAGTTCCGGGTTAGCGTAGCCCGACGCCCATGATGGGGTGTTAAACAAATCACTGGCAGCGTATAACAACAGGCGGCTTTTTAGCGCCAGCGCAGCACCCCTTGTAGCACGGCCAAGTTCGCCGGCCGGGTAGGTCAACGGCAGGTTGAGTGCAGCAGAATCGCATTCGTCGGAAACAAACTGAATACTTTGTTGCAAAGTATTTCTCTGCGCACCGGGAATATCAGCTTCCGAAAGCGGTACGGTGGTCAGCGGAATGCCACCATATCTTTTTATCAGTTCAAAGTAGTAGAAGGCTCTTAAAAAACGGGCCTCGTATCGCCATCTTGCTACTTCTGCCAACCTTTGTCCATAGGTGGTCTGGTCGGTTTTAAACGCATCAAGATTTACCTTCTCCGGGGCAGCAGTTTGTAAAAAAATATTTGCTTTCCTTATTGCCCTAAAGTATTGCGTCCAAACCTCGGCCGGATTGGTTACCGCATTCCATGCACCCTGGTTAAAAGCCTGCACACTGCTGTTTTCATTGGTGTGCTCGGCTTCATCGGTGGTGGAAGCCATCATGGCATCGCCGCCAATTTCCTGGAACCCTTCCCTTAATTCGGCATACAAACCGTTGAGCATGTTTTGCACATTGGGAAATGAACGTTCCACCTGCTGCAAGGTTAAATCAGTTTCAAGTTCACGGTCTAATTTTTCGCAGGAAACAAGGGTTACCATCAAAAGCAACACCGCTATATGTATTCTCTTTATTGTCTTCATTGTTCTAATTTGTTGACGTCGATAATTTATTAGTAATCGCATTGTGTCTACTACAATTGAACTTTCACGCCCAGTGATACAGTTCGCAAGGCGGGGTAACCATAAAGTGCTTCCACGTCGCCCTCTTTAATTTTATCAAATGCGAGAAGGTTAGTACCGTTAACAAAAATCCTGGTTTGCGTAAGCCCAATTTTCGTCATTGTTTTAGTTGCCAATGTGTAGCCTATTTCGGCGTTTCGCAGTTTAATAAAGCTGGCATCACGTTGCCAGAAAGAAGAACCACGATAGTTATTCAAATTATTGTTTGCGGATAAACGCGGATAATCGGCAGTAGCAGCCGTTTGTGGCGTCCACCTGTTCAGTGCTATTTTGCCAATTTGTCCATTGTTCTGGAACGCATAATAACGGGAGCCCCCTAAAGAACGGCTGACACCCGTAACACCCTGGAAGAAGAGGTCAATATCAAAACCCTTAAAGCTCGCGCCGGTATGAAAACCAGCAGTCCACTCAGGTGTTTCGCTTTTGCCTATTGCAGTTACGTCGTTACCATCGATAACACCGTCTGGTACACCATTGGGCCCACCAATATCCTGGTACCTGATATCACCCGGCTTAATTGAGATGCCGAGGGGTTTGGCACTGGTGGCTATTTCAGCATCTGACTGGAAAAGACCAAGTGCCTGCAGGCCAAATGTTTGCCCCACCGGCCACCCCGTACGATAGAGGTTCTGGTTAAGCTCAATGGCTTCTCCCCGGTAGGTAATCTTATTTTTTGCGTAAAAGACAGTGGCTTCTGCAAAGACCTGAAATGCTTTTTTTACATCCGTATTGTAACGAAGTGTGGCCTCGAAACCTTTATTTTCCACCGTGCCGATGTTCAGATCAGGCAAACCATTAAAGCCTAAAAAAGAAGGCAGTGTTGCGGCGGCCGAAGCCAGTATATCATAGCGGTTATTCTTAAAAACATCTACAACAATTCCAATGTGATTAAAAAGGTTAGCTTCTATGCCAATGTTTGCTTTCTTTTCTTTTTCCCAGGTCACGTCGGGGTTTAGCCGGCGCCCTTCGCTGATGGAGTTAACCAGCGTATTATTTGTTCCAAACCAATACGACGCACCAAACGGATAACGCTGCGCAAACATAAAGCGCTGGCCACCGATTGCTTCGTTGCCAACGAGTCCGTACGAGGCACGGATTTTAAAGAAGTTAATTGCTTTACTGCCTTTCAGGAATGATTCATTGGAGGCGATCCATCCAATGGAACCAGCCGGGAAAAAACCGTAACGCTTGCCATCTGCAAAATTTTCGGTACCCGTTACGCCTGCCGAAAATTCCGCAATGTATCTATCCTTATTTACGTAAGTAACCCGTGCCGCTCCACCATTTGTTTTGAATGGGAACGATTGATTGGCGACATCAGTGTTTGGATAGTTTCTATTGATGTTGTAGTTGTCGGTATTGAACATAGCCATGGCCGTGATACCGTGCTGGCCAAAGGTGCGGTTGTAGTTTAAAAATCCCTGGATGCTGTAGTTCTGCGATTGGTTTAACACTGATTCTTCGGGACTTAAGCTTGTTTTTTGCCCGAAGGAAGTATAAACAGTATCGCCAAGCGCATTCTTGCTTACACTGGAACGCACATAGCTTTTACGTTTATTGGAGCCAGCTTCGTAATAGTTATTAAACGCCACAGCTGCAGTTGCACTCAAGCCTTTTGTAATCATATCCAGCGCAGCATTCATTTTAAAAGACGATTGCAGTACACTTCCATTAGAAGTAGAAAAACCAGTGGATGTTAAGTTAGCATACGGGTTACCAGCGTAAGTGCCATTACCTCCAAAGGTTCCATTGGGGTTTGTTACGGGAAATGCATTCGGCGGCAGGCGGTCAAGCAATCCAAAATTTGCGCTTGTAGAAAGGTCACCCGGATTTTTTTTATCTTCTATACTTCCGCCAATATTCAATTGGGCGGAAAATACTTTACTCAACGTAACATCCACGTTGCCCCTTAAATTGTAACGGTTGTAAACCGGGTTAGCGCTTTCGTCAAAATCGTTACCGAATTTTTTATACAAGCCCTCGCTGCCAAGTGCATTCAGCAATAAAAAATAACGGACGGTGTTATCGCCGCCACTAAAGTTTAATGTATAATTGGAGAGGGGTGCGGACTGGCGCAAGACCTCTTTATACCAGTTCACGTTTGGATGAAAAACAGGATCAGTGCCATTGCGGTAATGGTCAAGATCTGTTTGAGAATATAAAGCCGGCTTGCCATCGTTGGCTAAAGCTTCGTTATATAAGTTTGCATAATTAAAGGCATCTAAAAACTTAGGCAATGCAGTTGGTTTCTGAAAACCATACTGTGCCGTAAAGCTAACAACGAGGGGGCCGCGGTGCCCTTTTTTAGTAGTTACCTGCACCACCCCGTTAGCACCACGCATGCCATAAACGGCTGTGGCCGATGCATCTTTTAATACAGATATCTCTTCAATTTCTTCTGGCACCAATTGCGTATAGTCACCTAAAAAACCATCAATGATAATTAAGGGCGAAGCGCTAAAACCATATGTATTAATGCCCCTTACATACAATGTTGGCGATGCCGAACCGGGATCATTGGAACCAACGTTAACAGTTAACCCGGGCAGCCGGCCAGCCAACGTATTAGCGATAGAATTTGTAAAGGGCTTGCGCAATTCGGATCCTTTTACGGTGGAAATTGCGCTGGTAATTATCCTTTTGGATTGCTTACCAAACCCAATGTAAGTTTCTTCGGTACCGGGGGGTAAATTAATGATCTGCACAGAATCGGGTACCACCATTTGGGCTCCTGCGCCTGTCACCAACCCAAGAAAACACAGGGCGGGTAAAAATTTATAGAAAGCAATTTTTCTTTTCATGAGAAGTTATTTTGGAGAAATCATTTTTTATAAGCTTAGCTAAACAAAGAAGGATTAGCAGACGGCTTCCTGGTAGGGAGCCCTCATATGGAAACCTTCTGTGTTTTAAAGGCCTGCCATACCTTCTACGTTTTACCAACCCGGATTTTGTTTGAGGTTACCTTTCAATACTTCGTTGTTATCAAAAGGAAAGAGGTACTGCTTCCGCTCCCAAACCCTTGGCTCAAAAACATATGGCTTATAACTGAAGGCAGTAGGAAAAGGTGTAGCGGTATTAAGCCTGGTAATTTCCAGCCCCATAAAATCTCCCTGCATCACACCATTTTGTTCGGCTATCATCCAACGGCGGATATCGTTAAACCGTAGGTCTTCAAAAGCCAGTTCAATATCCCTTTCGTTGCGTACCCGGTCGCGGAATTGTGCTTGTGATAATCCTGCCGGTAAATTAGGCATGCCGGACCGGTTCCTTACTCGGTTTACTGCATCGTAGGCCTCAGGAGTAGGACCGGGATTCGCTTCATTCAGCGCTTCTGCATAGCTCAGGTAAACCTCGTTTAACCTGAATAAGGGAACATAAGGAATTTGCGCGGTTGTCCCAATGGCATCAGGCACCCATTTCAACAACCAATGTCCCCCCTTGCAAGTGGCTTTATTTGACAAGGCTCCTTCCCATATTTGCACACGGGTAGCATTGTTGTGCAACCGTGCTCCAACATAAACAACCGTCTGGCAAAAGCGCGGATCCAGTTCGGCATATTTGGTTAACAGGTCATTACCACCTGCAGGGTTCCATGTCTGTGGAGTACCGTCGCGCTTTTCATACTTGCGTACGAAGTTGAAGGTAGGAGATGTGCCTACCCAAAACCCACCGGCATTAGCAACATAGTCAGAACGGGTTACCACGTGCAGCCATGGAAAGGCACCCACGCTTTTTGCACCTCCAAAAACCTTGGTGGCAAGGATCGTTTCACTATTATCATTTTGGCTCCAGGCGGTGCGATAGTTACCATCTACCACTCCACCCGGTGTTATTACCGGGATACGTTTGGCAGGCACATCAATTAATGTAACCCCGGCTGCCTGTGCCCAATCCAATACAGCCTTGGCAGCATCGGCCGCAGCTTTCCAGCGAGCTACATCATAGTTTCCATAACAGATTAATTTGTTGTCTTCGCCTCCGAAACTCAGATAGGGTGTGGCGGTGTTAAACAAGGGGCTGGCAGCATACAAAAGGGTCCTTGTTTTAAGCGCAAGCGCAGCGCCCTGGGTAGCCCTGCCGGTGAAATTAGCTGGCTGTACTACCGGTAGTTTAGCCACTGCCTCATCGCAATCTTTTGTAATTGCCTTTATACATTCTTCGAGAGGGCTACGCGCAATCTTCGCTTCCTCCAAACCCGTGATCCTCTTCATTACTAATGGAAAGCCGCCATAGCGCTTGAACATTTCGAAATTATTAATGGCGCGGATGAATAAGGCTTCGCCCATGACCTGTTCTTTATACGTTGGGTCAAGATTGGGCACTTCGGCTATACGCTCCAGAATAATATTGGCGATGCGTATAGATTGCCACCTTACGGAGTAACGATAATCTTCATTGCCAATGATATTCGTAGCGTTGATACCGCCGCCATTCCAGTTCTGCGTAAAGGAAAAGCTTTCAGAAGCCTCGGCTTCATCTGTAATACCTGAGGTGTTGGTGTTGTTACCTGCTATAGTAAAGCCTGCTTCGGCGGTGCGCAATGGAAGGGGTGAAGGCAGGCCAAACTGGTACATAGTAGCTATGTATTTGTCTAATTCAACCCTCGAAGAGAAAACAGTGTTCTCATCAATATCAACACCGGGAGCTTTTTCCAAAAAGCTGGAAACTTTTTTACAAGAGAAAAAGAATACAAGGCTTAAACAACTATAAATTATTATAAATTTCTGTTTCATAAGAAGCAAGTGTTAGAAGGTGATATTTATGCCGGTGTTAACGGTACGCACAAGGGGGTACGGTTCGTTGTTGGCGCCAAGATTCGGCGTCTCCGGATCGATACCGGGAAGAATACCACTCCAGGTAATAAGATTGTTGGCATTGAAATAAATCCTTGAAGATTTCAGCCCGATTCGGCGAAGAAACTGCGGACGGAAGGTGTATCCTATTTCTGCATTCTTCAATCTCAGGTACCGACCGTTTACAGTCCAGTAGGTAGAGTTTACATAGTTGTGAGTAAAACTGTTGGCGCCGTTGCCTACTGCCAAGCGGGGAAAGTTAATGGGCAAACCTTGTTTATATCGTTCAGCAGTCCAGCTTTCTTTTAAATATTCAGCAGCGGCTGCAGGGTTTACATCGAAATAAGCCTGGTTGGCCCGCCGGCTGTATTGTAACGAAACGCGATCGGCACCCTGAAATAATACAGAAAAGTCAAACCCTTTATAGTCGCCACCTAATGAAACTCCATAAATAACCTGCGGAACCGAAGAGTACCCGATTGGCACTTCGTCCTGGAAATTAATGATGCCGTCTCCATTAATATCGCGATACCTGATATCGCCTGGTTGGATCCTGTTGCTGGCTGTATAAGTTGATAACGGGCGGTTCGGGTCGTTTACTTCATCCCAGCTGTTATACAATCCTTCGGCAACAAATCCAAACGATTGCCCTACCGGATGGCCGGTCCTGTTTTGATAAGGAAAGGCTTTTGGCACTTCATCCTGGAACCGTATTTCATTTTTTGCAAACGAAAGATTTCCTTTCACCCAATAATTGAAGGATCTTAGCCTGTCCCTGTAAGTGAATTCGCCTTCATACCCCTTGTTGCTCACCTTTCCTAGATTTTGTGCGGCCAGCGTTGTGCCCACTAACAGTGATACAGTTTGCGGGGTAGCGAGGATATTATCCCTTTCTTCTTTAAACAATTCAACTGTAACGCTGACCTTACCATTGAAAAGCGTTGCGTCCATCCCAAGGTTACTTTTTATAGACCGCTCCCAGGTAAGACCAGGATTATTTACCCTGCCTTCCCTCAAGCCAGGATATGCAGTATAGTTGTTACCCACAATTCCCCAGGAGTAACTGCCGGCAGATGTAAAGGCGGTGGGGCGATAAAGGAAACGTCCGTTAGTACTGGTTAAGTAATCAGCACTCAACTGGTCGTTACCGACCTGGCCATACGATGCCCTGATTTTCAGGAAGGTTACAATATTGGTTTTCGGGAAAAATTTCTCGGCAGTTGGCACCCAGCCCAGGGAGTAAGCAGGGAAGTAACCAAACCGTTCGCCGGGAGCAAAGTTTTCGGTGCCCTCGTACCCGGCACTGTATTCGGCGAGGTATCTTCCTTTGTAATCGTAGACCAAGCGCCCAACACCCTTTTGGTAACCATTCGGCACACCAAAAGCAAAAGCAGGATCATACGTTTTTATCGTGTTGTAAAGTAGTAAACCACTTATGTTATGTCCGCCAAAGCTGCGTTTATAATCAAGGGCAAACTCGCCTGTGATGCGCCGGTTTCTATCCGGGTTACTGGTGGTTAAACCAAAGGGCGCCACATCTGCCTGCTGGGCAAAAATGATAGAGTTATCGGGCAGTTTTATTGCCTGGTAACTAACAAAGTTCTTTCTGTAAACGTTCACCCTTCGGTTAGCGGTTTGATAGGCCACAAAACCATGTGTACTTAAACCGGGTGTAATAAAACTCAGGTCGTAATCTAGGCGCACAGTGCTGTTGATGAAATTACGAACGTCGTTTTTGTAACCGGCTGAATAGAGAGAGCTAAACGGATTGGTGCCGTTATCACCGTTGCTGCCGCTTGGTGTGATGGTGACCACCTTGCCATCAATAACACCCGGAGAACCCAGTGGATTAGCAGCAGCGATCAGGTTTATAATGCCTGTAGTAGTGGCGTTGTTGCCGGTCCTGTTTTCTATTTGTGTAGACAGGTCAACCGCAGCTTTCAAACGCTTTGTAATATCGAAGTTGAGGTTAGAACGAAAGTTATAACGCTTATAACGTATCTGCGCATCGAAGTCCGCATCAACTTTTGCATTATTGAAAAGACCTTCCTGGTTAAACATACCCGCGGAAATAAAATACTTTACCTTCTCGGTTCCGCCACGGATAGTGAGGTTATGCTGTTGCTGGGTAGATACCTTTTTCAACATCACATCGTACCAGTTAATATTGGGATGAAAGATAGGGTCCTGGCCATTTTGATAGAGTTGCAAATCAGCCTCGCTGTACCTGGGTGTGTAGGTGCCGCCGGTAACATAGCTGTCGTTCTTTAGCGTCTGGTTAAAATTAGTTGCGTAGTCGAAGGCATTCATTTGCTTACGAATAGCCGTGAAGCTGTTGAAGGCATTATTAAAAGTATAGCTGATCACAGGCACACCGGTACGGCCTCTTTTTGTAGAAATAATAATAACACCATTAGCACCTCTTACGCCATAAACGGCAGTACTTGATGCATCTTTTAGAATCGTAACACTTTCCAGTTCGTTCGGATCAATGTTATTGTAATTGTCCACCTGAATTCCATCTACCAGTACAAGCGGGGCTCCGGTTCCGGCAAACGTTCCGAGTCCCCGGATTAGCAAACGCGATTGATCGGCGCCAGGCTCACCACTACCCTGTATAGCAAAAAGGCCAGGCAGGCGCCCTACCAGCGAGTTGCTGATGTTGGCTACGGGTGACTGAATCAACTCCTTTGTACCAATGGAGGCCTGGGCCCCCACACTGGTAACTTTTCTCTGTTTACCATAACCTACTACTATAACATCATCCATTTGCCCCTGGCCGAAGGAAAGGGAGACCGTTAAAGAGGAAGACGAACCTACTGCAATTTCTTTAGCACTATAACCGGAGAAACTGACGACTAATAGTGATTTAGCTGACGCCACCCGGATTGAAAAAGCACCTGCAGCATTTGAAACAACAATGTTTTGCGTTCCTTTTTCCATAATAGTAGCCCCGGGCAGCGGCTTTCCATCTTCGGAAGAAACAATACCCGTTATTGTTTTTTGAGCCAGCGCGGCTAACGAAGCCACCAGCAGCATTGTGCAGCACAAGAGTCGTTTCAGGTTGAAATTAAACATACAGCAATCAAGTTTAGCAGTGAGTGTTATTAATTATTATTGAATAATAATTTTCTATTAATTAAAAATAGTTTTTATTTTCAGTCTACCAAAAAAATTAAATGTTTTTTTACTGCGGTGTGGTCGTGCCTTTTAATTGAAAGGCCGGGAGATAGTATATAACATAGAAGGATACTTCGATAAAAAAAGGCAGCCGCCCAACTGTCTATTTATTTCCTATAACGTGATTCTTATGTTGCGCTCCAATCTGAGTTATAAAAATGATTTATTTAAATTTCATAATATTGAATTTGATACCTATTTTTTCTGCTTCATCTAATTGTTTTACAACATGGTTCAGGTAGTTATAAGAGCTTTAGACATTTTGGAGTTTGTGGCATTATCGGGTAAAGAACCTGTACAGCTCATAAAAATAGCCGAGCACATGAAGCTGAGCCAGCCTACAACCGCCAACATTGTAAAAACCTTACTTCAAAAAAACTATTTAGAGCAACTGGGACGTAAAACCGGCTACCGCCTGGGATTTGGAGCCTACCAACTTAGCGGCAACCTTTCTTATAACCAGGAC
>DASQMG010000671.1:0-4210 GCA_035645595.1 Flavisolibacter sp.
CCATCGCTTAATTGCAAAAATGCGGGGCCAAGCTGTTCACCAAAAGCCCTGATGCTTTTTTCAAAAGCGTGCATCAGGGGAACCTTTTCTGTTAGTGAACCGTCGTGGCTAATGCCCTGGTAAACCTTGGGACAAAATAAAAATTCCTGCCCCTCTGCCTTTACGGTCCATTTGCTAATGGCGGCTTCGTCGTATAAATTATAAAAGGTTGAATTCAGTTCTATACAATTGAATTGCTTTATATAGGCATCCAAAAAATTCGCATCTTTTGTGCCTTTTGGATAAAGCTTGCCCACCCATTCTTTAATGCTCCACCGGGGACAGCCAATGTAAACTTTTGGTGATGCTGCCCTTTGGCCGGTTAACACGAACTTGTTTGCTTCAGGCTCCAGGGGTAGCGAGAAGTTGACAGTGTTGAGTCTATCGTATGGCAGTTTACCAAAGTCCATAATTAAATTTTGTTACTCCAAAATATTCGTTTTCACCCTACTCCCAAGGGGTTTTAGCGTGAGGCTTTTACCGCGGTGCTGTGCCCGATAGAATTACTCAAAGCACACGAGTGCGACGCAAGAGGCGATGCTATAAAACAATATAGCCGGTCCCATGGCCTTTATAATCCAGCAGCCGGCTGCAAAGGCACCACAGGTATCATTGCACTCTTACCAGGCTTGTTGTTTTTTATCAGCGTTGTTGCACCTGCTGCTATCAATAACAAAATCCCAGCAAACAAAATCGCTTTCCCCGGATCGTTGTCCAAAAAATTTTTCAGTATATAACCAAAGGTGATGGTTTGAATAAACATGGGGATCACGATCATCATGTTGATGATACCCATGTATACGCCATATCGTTCTTTTGGAATTTCACTTACCACCATTAAATAAGGAATGCCCATCATACTGGCCCACCCAATACCAAAACCTGAAATAGCTACATACAACAACGGGGTTGTTTTAATAAAAGGGAAAACAATAAAACCTATTCCTGCTAAAACCAAACAGGTAAAATGCACCCACTTGGCACTGTACTTTTTGGCGAAGCCCACTAACGCAAATGCACAGAGAAAGGTGACAATATTATACCAGCCATTAACCGAACCGGCCAGGCTAACTGCCTTCTCGTACAAAGGTTTGTTATCCGGCGTGGTATTGTAGATGGAAAGTGCAATGCTTTTGGAGCTGTTTTGCCAGTAACAAAACAAGGCATACCATTGAAATAAATACACAAGGGCAAGGCTCCACATAATGCGTGGCATGTCTTTGATGGCACTGAACACTTCAGTAAACGGACTAAAAATATTTAATGGCTTCCGGCGCATTTCTACCAGTTCTTCTTTTGTTGGTGGAATCTCGGGAGTGGTTTTCATACTCCACCACACAGAGCCGATGGAGCATACAGCACCCAACATAAAAGAAGCAAAAACCCAGTTGGGAATTTTACCGGTATAGCCAACAATGATCAGCGGAAAAAGAAACAACGAAAAATTAGCAAGGGTTTGTCCGAAGCCCGTAAAAAAGCTTTGTGCCTGGAAACCTGTAGCCTGCTGGCTGCCATCTAACTTATCTGCTACAAAAGCCCGGTAAGGTTCCATTGCCGTGTTATTGCCTGCATCCAATATCCATAACAAACCCGCGGCCATCCAAAGTTCAGAGCTGAACGGGAATAAGAACAAAGCAATGCTGCATAAGATGGCACCAATAAAAAAGAAAGGTTTTCGTCGTCCAAATCTTGGATGCCATGTCTTGTCGCTTATGGCCCCAATGATGGGTTGCACCAGCAAACCCGTTAGTGGTCCGGCTAAATTCAGCAACGGAATTTCGTCTGGGTTAGCACCTAAAAAATCGTAGATAGGATTGACCGCGCTTTGCTGCAAACCAAAACTGTATTGGATGCCAAAGAAGCCGACATTCATGTTGATGATCTGCATGAATGAAAGCCGCGGCTTGCGGATAGCATCAGGTACTGAAGTGGTGGCAGACGGGGCGGAAACGGCCATATTAAAAGGAAGATTTGGATTTAAACAGTTCGTAAAATTTCAAATACACGCCATTACTCCAGCCAAAGCCGTCCTGTGTTGGATACTCGCCACCACCACTTTCCAAACTGGTATCTTCTACATTGTATTTCTCCAGCATTTTTCCGGTGCTCTTAAATACTTTTTCATTTACACTCATCCATCTTTCAGCAATCGTGCGGGCTAAATCATTATGCTGGTAATTAGATAAACCCTGCACTGTAATAAACTGCAATGGTGCCCATCCATTGGGTGCATCCCACTGCTGGCCGGTTCTATAAATAGTGGTAACTACGCCACCATCACGTAAAAATTTTTGTTGTATCCGATTCTTTACAGCTTCTGCCTGGTCGGTGGTTGCCGCATTGCAAAACAGGGGCATGACACCGGCAAGGCTCCACTTCCCCGTCATATGTTTCTCTTTAAAATCATAATCAAAAAAGAACTCCGCTTTTTCGTCCCAGCAATATTTCAATAAAGCTGCTTTGCGGTTGTCTGCCTTTTGCTTATAGGATTTTGTTTTTACTACCTGCCCCGCTGCTTTTGCAGCATTGCTTAAAATAGTTTCGCAACGGTAAAGCAGGGAATTAAGATCTACAGGAATAATGTTGGTGGTTTCAATTGTTTTTAAATGCAGCGTATCATCAAACCAACGGCTGCTGAAATCCCACCCGCTTTCGGCACCTGCCCTTAAGTTAGTAAATACACTACCGTCCCTGCCCCTGTATTCTTTTGCAGTGGCAACATCTTCGCGGTAACTCTCCTGCCTCGGTGCATTGTTATCATCATAATAGCGATTGAGGATAGAGCCATCTTCCATTTTTACTATACGGCGATGGGCATTCAGGGATTTTAATTTATCGGTTCCATTCATCCAAAAAGCGTATTCTTTTTCCAATGCAGGTAAATATTTTTTATAAACGGCATCACCCCTCTTTTGATGCAGCAGTTCTACCATCAGCGCAAAGTACGGAGGCTGCGAACGGCTTAAATAATAATTGCGGTTACCGTTTGGTATGTGGCCGTATTTGTTAATGAGGAAGGCAAAGTTATCAAGCATGTCTTCAATAAGATCGTAGCGGTTGCTGGTAGCCAATCCCTGCATGGTGAAATAACTGTCCCAATAATAAATTTCACGGAAACGGCCACCGGGAACAATGTAAGAATCAGGCAACGGTAACAGTGAACTGTATTTGCGTAGGGTATCCGCTTTACGGGATAAGGTGTTCCATAATTCTGTAAGATGCTGATTGAGTGATACTCCTTCGGTTACATGAACCGTGGGCGTTGATGGCAAATAAAAATTAGCAACCACAAAAGCCCTAAGGCTGGCAGAGTCTTTCCCTTTTAAGGCTCTATATTTTTTTAAAATAACATCAGGCCTGAACTGCGGCACCATGTCGACGAAGGTTTTGTTATCACCCATGGCACGGGCCAGTTGCACATCTTTAAAAAGCGGTCCCCATAATTTGTCGGGTGTAGGGGTTGTTTGAGCATGAACGATTGTAACAAGCAGTAATGACAGGGGCAGAAAAAAATGTTTCATCAGCAGGGGCTTCGTTGGGTTTTAAAGATAACTAATTATGAGGGCGGATGATGAGGTGATCAGTAATTGTTTTGGTCAAGCCGGCGGAGCGCCGTTGGGCTGCTTGCTATTACGCCGCCCTAAGGCTATGCTTTGATCCCTTCAACCGAGTAGCTGCGGCGATAAGATTTGAAATGGGTTAGGATTTTGAACGCAACAATGTAAAAGGCATTCAACAAATTATAAAAATGGAAAGTAGTTTATTCCTACCTGTTCCCGGAAATATTAAAAGATATGTCCCTCAGCATGGGAGTCTTTTTCTGTCATACTACCTTCCGATACGTAGTAGATTCCTTACGGAAAAGATGTTCCGTTCATTATCAGACTTTTTACAGAGATAAGAACAAGCGATTATAAAGTAAGGCCCCGATCTATTCCAGAGGGTCAGTAAAAGGGCAATTAGCTTTGTGTTGGAGACTTTGCTTCGTAACCTGTAGTTTGATTCTCTAAACCTTAAGCCTGTTGTCCTAATTCCTTTACATTAGGCCTAACTTGGTAACTGGCGCCTCCCTATTTGTATTTTAGCTGTTCATGCAAACGCCTGGCCTTACAACTTCTATTAAAAAGTTAATCCTTCGCACTGCAAAGATCGTCGTCATCTTTTACATCCT
>DASQMG010000672.1:0-5129 GCA_035645595.1 Flavisolibacter sp.
AATGGGTTATGCGTCTGAGAAAGAAGTGGTTGAAGGCTGGCTTAAAAGCCCGGGCCATTGCCAGAATATTATGAAGCCGTCGTTTAAAGAAATGGGTGTAGCTAAGGCGGGCAATTACTGGACACAGAACTTTGGTGCGAAGTAAACCCTATCCTATTCATTTCGGTATGGCTCTTAATAGATATAGCTTTGTTACCTAAGTAATGCAGGTGTTTGTCAGGAAAGCTATTTTGTACTGGCCAGTGCCATTTTATTACATTAATTTCAGTAGGCTGCTACCATTTAAATTTGTTTTTTCCGGATGTCGGTTATGTGAACAAATTTGCCGTATTCCCTAGCATCAGCTGTGCCAGTTACTGTTATACCACACTTCTTTGATTCTTCAATCATGGCGTCTGAATTTGCCACTCGGTAATTGATTATAAACGCATATTAAGAACGTTCTAAATAATTTGTGGTTACTGTTTACAGGCTCCATTGTAAAAAACCTTTCGTTGATGTGTTGCCGTGCTGCCTTTCAAAGTGGGTGCCGTGTTCATCTGTGTTTAAACCTGAAGGTATATTAAGCCTTTCTTTAATTTTATCGTGGCCTTTACTTCACGTAAGCTAAAATATCAATACCACTTTCCTTTCCGTTTATTCCAGGTAGTAAAGCCCACTTTAAACTGGATGGGGTTTCTGAATTGATTAGCCGCGGAACCCACTACATAAAAGCCCACTTTAAATTTATCAAGCGGGTTAAACGGAGATTGAAAGGCCCTTTCAATACCAGCAAAAAGTTCGGCGTAACGAAGGTTGCGTTCCTGGGTAAACAGGAAGCCGCCGCCTGCCATTTCGCGAAGCTTTAATTTTTTGAGCAATGGAATTTTATTCAATAAAAATCCATTGAATTCATGCACGAGGTGTGCTTCGTAAAAACGTTTAAAAACAGGAAATGTAGAATCAAGTGCCTGGAAGGAGCGGTGCGGATTCATAAATAATAACGGATCGCCGCGGCGCTGAAAGCTGTAATCAATTAACCGCAGGCCAGCAGTATTAAGAAAGCTTCCACTGCTTACGGTATAGTTGGATAAACCTATTAAACCAAGGTTTACGCTTTGCTGTAAGCCAAGTTCCACATAGTCAAAATCGACCTCCGAACCCAAAATGTTTTTTATTCCTTTGCGCCATTCAACATAAACTGTTGGCCATTTCGAGCCAAGGATAATCTTTTCTAAAGGCTCTCGTTTATACTTTTGAAAAGGAGTGTATTCTAATCGTAACCGCCCGTAAAGCGCATTATAGGGTTCAAATGGCACCGGCTGATTATTATTCAAAACATCACCTAACAGACTATCCACTAAATTGCCGGTTTTATAATTACTTACCGAACGTCGTAATGCAATGGCCAGTTCGTTGTGTAAGAACAAGCCATTTACAATTTCGAGTCCATGGCCTATACCTACTTCATTGTTTAAATAAATGTTGCTGCGCTTTATCATGTTGATGTATGCATCCCCCTCATAAATAAACTGGAACTCCCGCCTTGCAGCTATTGTATAATATCCACGGTTAAATGGGTTGTACTTGCGGTTCAAATCAACTGAGCCATTGATATCGCTATTGCGCAAACCGTAGCTCAAACTGGCGTTGACAAAAATATTTTTGCGGTTAGGATAAAACTTGCCATAACCAATGGCGGCATTGATTCTTCCACCACCAAAGGCAAAAGGCGAGTATAAAGAAATCAGGGGCGGCAGGTACCAGCTTCGTTCCTTTTCGCGGCTATATAAAGTCTGGCCAAAGAAGCCGATCTTTTTCCAGGTAATGCGATTGATTTCTTTGTCAACAGAATCTATATAAGCTTTGGTTTGGGTGATAGCAAACAAGCTATCTCTATAGCGAATAAAGTCTGCTTCCCTTGTGGAAAGCGCCAGCTTGCGGGCATCTTTCCAAAAGGCGCTATCCTGGTTATAAGCCTTATGTGTTGTACTGCTTACCTCACTGGTGAAGAAGCGCCTGTCAAATTTTTTATCTAATTCATAGTCGGAGTAATTGACAATTGTCAGGCCCGACCGCCTGTTGTTGCGGCTGTCGGTATGATAGGTAAATTTTTGTTGGTTTAGCAGCCAGGCTTTGTTATCAATAAAATCATAACGCTGCTCTACCTCGAAAAATTCGTATTCCTGCAAATGATAAGGCGGGAACCGGAACCGGCAATATAAAATGCTCCAGGTGCTGTCCGAAACGGTTATCTCTCCTTCCACTGTAGCATTCGTTAGTGCCTTTGGCCTGACGGAAATTGTATATAATTTTTCCCGCCCCCGCCGTTCAATGCGGAGCGTTTTAAACTTATAGGACAGAAGCCCGGTGCCGCTTACCGGCGATACAAAAGGGGTGGGCGAGATGGATGGAATTTGAATAAGGTTGTTGTAAAAATTAAAGTCCCCATCTGTGGTCGTTTGAAAGAAAAGACGCCTTCCGGGCCCGCTCACTTTTACACCTATCCTTTCTTCTTTTATACGGTTAGTGCCGTCCCGGTCTACTTTTAGAAATATTTCTGTCAGTATAAGTACTGATGCTTCCTTTAGCTTGGCCGAGTCGTCGTTTTTTTTATCCGCTATACTCGAATCCTGCATGCTTGCTTTAATATAGGCTTTGTAGGAATAAGCCTTAGAAGCTGTATTAATGTTGTCTTTATTCTCAACCAGTTTTTTCATTATCTCATCGGCGCGGTCTTTCGATTTTACTTTTATAACTACTTCCGACAGGGTTGATTTTTCTTCATCATCTTCAAGTATCACATTTTGCAAGGTTTCGTCGTTTACTACCATAGGCAGCAGACGGGTTTTGTACCCTACCATGCTAACTACAATTTCATAGGTGCCTTTTGAAATAAAAAGTTCGTAGCTGCCATCGTTTTTGGACAGGGTTCCCACCGAAGAAGTTTTTAAATGAACACTGGCATTAGGCAGGGCTTCGAGTTTATTATTGGTGATCTTTCCATAAACCTTTACTACCTGCGCTTTGGCAGAAGCAAATAGAAAAAAAGGAATCAGCAAAAAGAATTTATACCGTAAAGGGGTGGGCATAGCGGACAAATTTCTGTTTTTAATGCCGCGGCCGTATACAAGAAAGTCTTATTTCCACATGTTTTAACAAAAAAAAATGTAAAGAGGAATGGTTTTTAGTTTGATGGCATCTAACAACCTGTCTCAACCGCTATGAACAAAATTTTGTTGTATGTAATGGCTGTTTTGTTTGTATTGGCGGGAGCTAATCACTTTTGGCATCCGGCAGGCTACCTAAAAATAATTCCGCCCTTTCTCCCCTATCATGAAGCAATTAATTATGTTACCGGTGCATTAGAAATCCTATTTGGAGCGCTCCTCTTATTTAAGGCTACACGCAATATAGCGGCATGGGGGCTTATTCTTTTGCTGATTTTAGTTTTCCCCGCCAATATACAAATGGCTTACGATTATAAACAGCAAGGACATCCGTTGTTATGGGCTGCTTACCTGCGGCTTCCATTACAACTGCTTTTAATCTGGTGGGTACTCATTTATACAAATTGGTATCGTTCGCATGATTCGCCACCTAAGGCTGTATGAAAGACAGCTAAGGCGCTATACTTATTCCGCACTTTCTAACTTTTACTTGACGGAATTATAGCCAGCACTCTTAACAATGCGGCAATACCAGTTGCAGCGGCTCCTAAATAAGTGATCATATTGGTAAAAGCATCTTTTTGGGAAGTGAATAGAAATACACCAATGGCTATTACTACCAGCAACACAGGCAATTGAAAACTGTTCCAGCTGCCTTTTCCGTTGGCATCTGCCTGCAAAATGCTCACTTCTTTTCCATCAAGCTGAGTGAAAATAAAATTGCGGAAACTAACGTTCATTACTTCATAGCAGGCAATGTCGGGCACTCGTTTTACCAGGCCCAAATCTACAAGCCGTGATGCTATATCGCGGTTGGCAGGGTTAACCATCTCATCAAGTGCAATATCATACAAAGTACGTTGCTCGTCGCGGTTTAACGACTGCCATAGGGCGAGGTAATAGTTGGCAGACAGGGATTGTATTTTCAGGCAAATCTTTTCGAAGAGTAAAGTAAAGTGCCGGGCCATTATCTTCCGCTGGTGTACGGGTCTGCCAGTCTGAAAGTCGAAGTTCATGAATTCCTTTACATTTTTTTTAATGTAAGTAAGTACGGTTGGGCGTAAATCCCACAAAAAATCGCTATGGCTGCACTCTTTATCAATCTTCATTAAAAAATCCGACAATTGTAATTCAGTATATCTTATAATTTTATCAGCATCCGGCTCCTTATAGCGGGCTCTGCCTTTATCCAGGCATAACCTTATCCCCGTTATTAATTTTCCCGCAAGGTGAAGCGGGATGCTCTTCCTGGTTTTAGGCGCACTTTGTACGTTTTGCAAACCTCTTTGCAGCAACGCATCGTAGGTTTGCATTTTTAAGCTGACTGTATCATCCTTTTGCGGCTTTTTCCAACGGTGATACAGGTTATAAAACTGGTTCATTACGCTCGACCATCTATCGGTATAATCAATCGCTATTGTTGCACCTTCAGGGGTTTTAATGATCATTGAGTCGAAGGAACGTGCGGATAAGATAACTACTTGCCGTTTTAAGCGTAGTAACGATTCCAACAGAACCAATTTTTTTTGTGTACTCACTAAATCATTCATAAAAAGTTCAAAGTGCCTTACAATTATGATACGGTCTGATTCGGGGAAAATTCTTTTTAAGTCTTCATCACTCTTTGCTCCCAAACCATCAACAGGATCTTGTGCCGATAAAGCCGCAAGATCTATTTCGTAAAAGTCTTTTTTATTAGCAGAAATAAAATCTGTCAACATCTTGCTCTTTCCACTGTTTACCGCCCCATTTATAAAAATATTCTCCTCCTGCGGCAGCGAGTTGATAAACGGAAGGTCAGATTCGGAATAATGTGAAGAATAATCGTAGCCTTTAAAGAAAATCTTATCTATAAGGCGGTTCAGTAAATGAATAAAACCCCACAGGAAAAGTATGAGTGCGCCAACGAGCAGTAACAAAGAAATCCAGTCATCTTTAATTGCTTTTTGCGTATCCTCAAACTCGCTTTTGAGATTGCTT
>DASQMG010000673.1:0-31716 GCA_035645595.1 Flavisolibacter sp.
CGGCTCTTGCTTTTTGTAGTACGGGCCTTGGGTTGCTTGCGCATCCACTCCAGTTCTTTGCGGTATTGATTCCGGGCCTTGCCGATACTTGCCGCTTCACTTTCTTCGCGGGCCGCTTTCTTCTCCAGAAAGTTTTGGTAGTCGCCGCGATGCACATAAAGGTCTTCATCCATCTCCCAGATCTCGTTGCACACATTATCTAAGAAATAGCGGTCGTGGGTAACCAATATGAGGGTCACATTTTCTTTATTAAGATAATGCTCCAGCCACTCTACCATCTCTACATCAAGGTGGTTGGTAGGTTCATCCATAATCAACAATACATGCTTATGTTCAAAGCCAATGTCAATTAACGTTCTGGCCAGCGCAATGCGTTTACGCTGTCCACCACTTAATGTAGAAACGGTTTGATGCAGGTTATGAACTTTTAGTTTGCTCAGAATCTGGTTCACCTTTGCCTCAAAATCCCAGGCGCCAAGGTCATCCATCTTTATCATGGCATCACTGAACTTCCGGTGATAAGCATCGGTATCCTCCACTTCATCTACCAACTCTTCGTATTCCTTGATCGCTGCTAAAACCGGGTGGCCGGTATGAAAAATATTATCCAGCGTTGTTGCTGTTTCATTCAGTTGTGGTTCCTGCTCAAAAAAGGCTACGTCCACATCTTTACTGATCCAGACCTTGCCCGTTTCGGCGGTTTCGTTACCGGCGATGATTTTTAATAGTGTTGATTTACCAGAACCATTGCGGGCCACAAGAGCTATCTTATCGCCTTCGGAAATATGAAAGGAAATATTTTGAAAAAGCGGCTTGATGCCGTACGATTTTGATAAGTTTTCTGCTGAGACGTAATGCATGGCGCAAATATAAGAACCTCACCCCCAACCCCTCTCCAACAAAGTTGTAGTGAGGAGTTACTGAAGCCATACAACCAATCTTTTATAAAAACTTTAAAGCAGGTTATGAATTTGAGCTATTATTTCCATCTTATTATTTCGATCTTACTTAAACTTAACAAACTTCTGCTATGAATTTTTTAATCTGTGCGCTGCTGCTTTCACAAATTTGCTTTAGCCAAACCTCTCAAAAAACAATTGTTGTACAAGGTAAGTCCAGGATGATGGTTAAGCCAGATATTGCCTTTATCACATTCAGTATTGAAAAAACTGACACCTCTCAATCGAAAGCCATGGCAAAAGCCAATGAGCAAATCGAAACTTTGTCGATCATCATGATGCAACAGGGAGTTTTAAATAAACAAATAAAAGCCTCAGAATATTCTATCAGGAACGAGTATAATAATTTGAAGCACAAGATGGAGTACAGTGTATCAAATTCCTTAGTTGCCACGATACCGATGAATGGAAAATTGGTTAACGAAGTTCTCAAAGGCATTGAGGCAAAAAAAATGAATGGAGTAGAGATTTCTTTCGATTATCAAATTTCTGACTCTTTGGAGCAGGTCGTCAGAATATTGCTTGTTCAGCAAGCAATTACCAACGCAAAGTCAAATGCGAATCATATCAGTAGAGCGCTGGATATCGGCCTTAAAAATATCATACAAATCACCAAGGAAGGCATAGCCCGAAATCCACTCCAAATAGAAACTGCAAAATTCGCCCCTCCGGTTATCAAACAAGACAGCGAGATTAAATCTGATTCAATGTTTTATAGGTATGATATTGAAGACAAAGAATTAACGGAAGAAATCACAATCATATATGAAATCAGCTCATGATTCTGCGTTTGCTCAAAAGAGTTACAAACTGTACAAGAGTGCGACGCAACAAAAGCCCAATAGATATTCGTCCCCCAGCCCCATAAAAAAAGCACCCAACCAAAACCGATTGAGTGCTATTAGTATCGTATAAAAATCAATATCTGTGCAGCTGGTGGCCTTGTGCCCTGCCGGGGAAGGTTGGGATGGGGTCTGTTACTCCCAAACTTCATCTTCTCCCCTCAGCCACTTCTTCACCAGGTCTGTTGTAATACTCTTCGGCCGTTCCAACGGGAAGCCTAGAACCCTGTCCCAACAAAGGCTGGCGAGTACACCCAGCGAACGGCTAACGGCAAACAACACCGTATAAAATTCATATTCCACCATGCCGTAATGAACTAATAAAGCACCGCTATGCGCATCCACATTAGGCCATGGGTTTTTAACTTTTCCAAGCGACTGCAGTATCGGTGGCACCGTTTCATAGATGTTCCAAACTGTTTGCACCAGCGGATCATCGGGCATATGCTTTTTGCCAAACTCCATCTGCGCTTCAAAGCGGGGATCAGTTTTCCGCAACACCGCATGGCCATACCCCGGTACTACTTTACCACTTTCCAATGTCTTTTTTACATAGTTCGCAATCTGTTCGCTGTTTGGAGCTTCAGTGCCCAACTCTTCCCGCATTTCGTAGATCCATTTGATCACTTCCTGGTTAGCCAAACCGTGTAGTGGACCGGCTAAACCATTCATGCCGGCAGCATAACTCAGGTAAGGATCGCTAAGCGCGGAGCCCACCAAATGTGTTGTGTGCGCCGATACATTACCCCCTTCATGGTCGGCATGAATCACCATATACAACCGCATTAATTCCTGGAAGCTATCATCGGCATAACCCATCATGTGCGCAAAATTGCCGCTCCAGTCAAGCAAGCCGTTAGGCTGAATATGATCACCACCTTTATACTTGCGACGATAGATGTACGCCGCAATGCGGGGCAGTCGTGCAATCAAATCCATACTGTCGTCAAACACAGCATCCCAATAGTCTTTTTTGTTCATACCTGCTGCATAACGCTTGGCAAACTGGCTTTCGGTTTGCAAAGCCATTACTGCAACAACAAACTGCGTCATGGGGTGCGTTGTGACTGGTAAGGCCTCGATAGTTGCAAACACATGGTTAGGCACGTGACTACGGCGCTGCCATACACCGGTCAGGTGTTCTACATCAGCTTCGGTTGGCAGTTCGCCAATCAGCATCAGGTAAAATAATCCTTCGGGCAGTGGCTCCGATCCGCCTTCAGCCTTTGGTAATTTTTCCCTTAATTCAGGAATGGAATAACCCCGGAAACGGATACCATCCTGTGCATCCAGCAACGACGTTTCTGTTACCAACCCGGTAATGCCACGCATGCCCTGATACACCTGCGCCAATTGCACTTCACCAATCTTTTTCGTTCCGTGTTCTTTTAATAGATCTTTTATTTCGGCTGCTGTTGCATCGCCTTTTTCCTTGAACCTGTCTTTAATAATTCCCATTGAAATTTGGTTTTATAGTAAGGGGGATTTATAAGCGGCCTAAAGATAAGGATGGTTTAGGGTTTGGAGTTTAGGGTTTGGAGTTCTTTAATTCGGTCTTTGCGTTTGTGGCAGCCGGTTTTACCAAGAAATGGTTTCTTTGGTGTTACCAGTGGAGGAATATTTATTAAGCTTTTGTTGCGTCGCACACTTGTAAGTCTTGTAATTCCAGTCAGCAAATTAGACCGATGAGAATAAAACGCGGACCTGGCCGCACACCCACACATCCCTATGGTTCCTCTTATAATAAAAAATGTTGGCAAGGACACCAACATCGGCAAAATACAGCAGCTACCATCGCAAAAGTTTCTCTGTTCGAAACAACTCTCAACCCCTAACCTTTCTTCTTTTTTAACTGGAAGGCTCTTGAAATATTAAAGCCAAACTGGATGTCCCCCTTCGCCCAGTCATTGGTTGTCTCGGTAAGGAAAACTCTTTCGTTCATCCCCACTGCATTGGTAAAATGCAATTGAAATACATGGCCACCGGTCTCAATGTCCAGTCCAAGCGATAGAGGATTGTGAAGGTTACGGGCATCGTTCTGATTAACCACATAGTAATAATCCACATTTAGTGATACACGTTTGCTTAGTTTTATTCTACCACCAACGCCGGCAGCATATAAACCATTGGGGTCGGCTATCTTTTCTACAAAATTGCGGTGCAGGTAAGTCGGCGATAATTGGAGCGTAAGTTTTTCACTGAACTTTCTTCCGATAATTGCCTGGCCATAGTAACCCAACCGGGAAGAGAAATAATTTTTCCTTGTTGGGTCAGCCCACGGTGCACCAATAAGGGTAGAACCCCCGACCACCAGCAGAGAAAAAGGCAAACTCTTTGGGCCTGTCGCCTGTTGCATCACCCTGTATTTAATAAACCCATCAATCTCTTTTTTAAAAGAGCCCCGTCCAATACCAACGGTTAGATTGTTGCTTATTCCATAATCCAACCCCAGACGTATTGTAGCCTGGTCCAGGCCAAAAAACTCGGATATGCCCTGGTTTACATTGCCAAAGCGGTGAAGGATGCGAAAATCAAGTACGCCGGGGCGCAGCATTTCCATGCTGTGCGACATAATAACCCTTGACGATTTAAACGCACCAGGAACATATTCTTTTTGGCGCTGATCGTCGCTCAGGCCTTTTAATAAATCTTCTTCCTGGCAATAGGATTCCGTAGCAGCAAAAGCCACTAAAAAACAGAGTATATATTTCATGATTATGATTTAGCCTTTGAGGGGTTCTAACCTGGTATCAACAATAATCTTAATGCTGTTGGAAATCTTTTCCTTTACTACCGATGGAATTGAAATTTTGTAATCGGATAACTGAATAGTAAACGTCGATTTCCCTTCCAGTTTTCCGCCATCAACTTTTATACTGCCGGGGGCTTCTACATCTTTGGTTACGCCATGCAGCGTTAGCTTACCTTTTACCGTTACAGGGTACGTGCCCGCTTTAGTATAGTTAACTGCCGCATTATTAGTTAGCGCGCCTTTAAATTCAGCCTTCGGGAACTTGCCGCTTTCAACATAATTCTCATTAAAGTGCTCCTGCATTAGTGCTTTTTCAAACTCAAAACCTTTCATCTGCACACTGAATTGCATAGCCCCTGTTTTTGAGTCCAACACGGCAGTTACCGTTTTGTTCTTTGCTTCAATATCCTCCATAGTAGCTTTGGAATAAAATTCAATGGTACCCGTTTTTGTAAAGTATCTGTCCTGTGCATTTACGGCTGTTTCAAGGACTAAGAGGCTGGCTAAGGTTACGAGATTTTTAATAAACATGGTGTTTTTACGTTTTGTATGCAAAACTTTTATTTTTTGTTTTTTACTCCTGCTGACCGCAATTGGATTGTAGCTCCTAAACTTGCCAGCATATCATCAGGGTCGCCATTACTTTTATTATAACCACTACAAATACCTTGTAACGTTGCAACGGCACCCACTTTAAGTTTACCTACCTCTTCCAGGTGTCTCCGGTCCAGTCCAATCACCACTTCCGAAGGGGTACCTTCCTCTCCCATTACTACTGCGCCCGAAGTATCTATAGTCTTTACCGTACCTGTTACTTCAACAATTTTATCCAAATACATTTTACCTGCCGCGGCCGTATCCCTTTCAAAAGCGGCAATCAACTCTTTTGCACTAACGGTTATATCCGGACTATCCTGGACTATATCGGGTGTTTGCTTTGAATACAGGCGGTACCCGATAATTGCTGCCACAACAATAAGAAGAAGTAGGCCCAAAAACATTTTACGCCTCATAAATTACTATTAAAGCTGCAAGTTAGTTATTGGGCGCACCGGCATCTATCCAGGCCTTTATCTTTTTAATATCGCAAGCATTCATTTTGCTACCGCCTTGTGGCATTGGTGCAAAGCCAGGGTCATGATTAACGGCGCCAAACAGTCTTGCACTGGTAACGGCCGCTTTCACACCGGCATAGTTCTCTAATGCAACACCTCCCGAGGGAGCTCCATTGTTATGACAGCTTATACAACCATAAGAATTAAAGATGGCAGCTAGCGTGGTACTGTATTTAGTACCGGCAGCATCTACCGAACAATTATATAGCTCTTCTTCACTATCATTATAGCACCCTGTCACCACAAAAGCAAAAATGAATAAGACGATGAATGTTGATTTCATAGATTAATTATTTGGTGCGCCGGTGTCGATCCATTTTCTAAATTGGGTTATTTCGCAATCGGAAAGTTTTGCACCGCCTTTTGGCATAG
Organism: Flavisolibacter sp.; assembly: GCA_035645595.1. Classification (GTDB taxonomy): domain Bacteria; phylum Bacteroidota; class Bacteroidia; order Chitinophagales; family Chitinophagaceae; genus Flavisolibacter. Next base: position 6,041 of record DASQMG010000673.1, read on the forward strand.
GCGAAAAGCCCGGAAGGTGATTGATGGAACCCCATAATTTGCCATCATCTACCCTGGCTTTGACACCATCATAAGTAGTAAAATTAATGCGCCCTTGCGGTGCGGAACTGCTATGACAACCGAGACATTTATTGTTTATGATGGATCGGATGGCACCGCTAAATGTTACGGTAGATGAATCGCAGGCAGAAGCCTGGCAGGAATTGTTTTTTGCCCCTTGTGATATCCATTTAAAGACGATGTCTTTTTGCTGCTGCGACAAAGGATTGCGTGGTGGCCGGGGCATTCGCTTTGCCGGATCGGTTTCTGTAATCCTTTCCCATATTTTGCTATTGTTAGGTTGCCCCGGCCGAACATCGCCCGTGGTGATGATGTTAGTATAATCGGTAAGCATAACACCACCCTGGCGGGAGACAGCGTTATGACAACCGCTAAGCGCACAGTTAGAAATAATAATCGGTAACACCTGTTGTTGAAAATAGGCGGTGTCAGGACTACAGGTAACTACAGCGTTTCCACTGCCGCTTGTAGTGGTTATATCCAGGGGTTCGTGCTTACAGGATAGTATAAAAAGAAACAAGCCTATACAACTTGCGGTAATGGTAGAAATTTTTTTCAATGCTGGTGATTTAACAGCCATTGGTCAACAAAAAAGGCCGGTATGTAACCGGCCTTCAAAAAGATTTTGCACTCTCTTATTTTACATTACTCCCATTCTGCGCCAGGCTATCAGGGTTTACCAAAATTAATTTGCCCGATGGCTCCTCTGCGGTTAAGATCATTCCCTGGCTTTCTATACCACGCATTTTGCGGGGTGCCAGATTGGCAACAACAATCACCTGTTTTTCCAGCAACTCCTCTGGTGTAAAATGTTGCGCAATGCCGGAAACAATGATGCGTTTTTCAAACCCTAAATCTATTTCAAGCTTCAAGAGCTTATCAGCTTTCTTTACTTTTTCTGCAGAGAGAATAGTACCTATCCTAAGATCGAGTTTATCGAAATCATCATACTGAATTCCGGATTTCAAATCCCCGATTGCGGATTTAGCATCTGTTTCATTATTGTCAACGGCCAACTGTGTACTGTCAACTGTTTTTCCTTGTTCCATTTTTGACTTCTCCAGACCAACTTTTAATTTTTCAACCTGAAACTGCACTTCGGCGTCCTCTATTTTACGGAACAACAACTCCGGTGGCCTAAGCGAGTAACCCACACTTAATAATTTCACAGAACCCGCATTTTCCCATTCCAGCATTTTACCTACCACCTTCATCAGGTGCGCCATTTTGCTTGCGGTGTTTGGCAAGAAAGGGTTAATATAAATGGCGAGGTTTGCACAAAGTTGCAGACAAATATGCAGGCAATTATCAATTTCCATTTGCGCTATACCTGCCTGCCCACTCTCGTCGGTCAGCTTTTTCACTTTTATCCACGGCTCTTTTTCCTGCATGTATTTATTGCCTTTTCGTGCCAGGTCAATAACAGTAAATAAAGCTTCACGAAATTTATACTCCTCTAGAAGATTTTCTATAATGGCTTTAGAATTTTTTATTTCTGCTATCAGCTCCCTGTCCTTATCATCAGCGCCATCATTATGAAATTTCGGCACCTTGCCTGCCGTCAGCTTGTGCATCAACACAAATGTGCGGTTAAAATAATTGGCGAAGATGTTCACCAGTTCACTGTTTACAGCATCCTGAAATCCTTTCCAGGTAAACTCGCTGTCTTTATTTTCAGGTAGGATCGTCGTTAAATAGTACCGCAACGCATCAGCCATTTGCGGACCACCATTCTCTTTTTTTAAAAAATCATCGATATAATCCTGCATGTCGAGTTTCCAGGCCCGGGATGTACTCATCTTATCACCTTCCAAATTCATAAACTCATTGGCCGGCACGTTATCAGGAACAATGTAACCATGCAACTTCAACATCACCGGGAAGATGATACAATGAAAAACAATGTTATCCTTACCTACAAAATGAACAAGCTTGGTTTCTTTATCTAACCAATAGGGTTTCCAGTCGTTACCGGTATTTAATGCCCATTGTTTGGTAGCCGAAATGTAGCCGATGGGTGCATCAAACCAAACGTATAATACTTTTCCATCCTCCCCAGGCAAAGGAACTTTTATACCCCAATCTAAATCTCTTGTTACCGCCCGCGGCTGTAAACCAGCATCAATCCAGCTTTTGCACTGGCCAAGTACATTGGCTTTCCAGTCGCTTTTATGTTGCTCCAGTATCCAGCTTCGCAGCCAGTCTTCATGTTTGTTTAAGGGCAGGTACCAGTGCTTTGTTGCTTTTTTTACTGGTGCGTTTCCACTTAGTGTACTAACCGGGTTGATCAACTCATCCGGGCTTAATGAGGTACCGCAACGTTCGCACTGATCGCCAAAAGCATTTTCAAAACCGCAGTTAGGACAAGTGCCTTTTATAAAACGGTCGGCTAAAAAGGTTTTAGCGTCCTCATCAAAGTACTGTTCACTGTCTTTTATTTCCAGTTCATTCCGATCATTTAAATACGTAAAAAATTCCTGTGCTGTTTCATGATGAAGAGGGCTGGAGGTGCGGTCGTAAATATCGAAAGAAATAGATAGGTCGTCAAAATTTTGCTTCATGATGACGTGGTACTTATCAATAATTTCCTGCGGTGTCGTCCCCTCCTTCATGGCCTGAATAGGGATGGCGGTTCCATGTTCATCGCTCCCGCAAACAAACACTACATCTCGTTTTTGAGCCCGCAGGTACCGCACGTAAATATCGGCAGGTATATAAGCGCCGGCTAAGTGGCCGATATGTTTTAAGCCGTTAGCATAAGGAAGGGCCGAAGTAATTAAATAGCGTTTCGGTATCATAAGTATTATGTGATTGTTGCCTGCGTATAAGCAATTAATCTGCGTTCAAAAATACCGTAAACCGTTTAACCTCATTTGAATTGGTTTAACATGAACTACTTTGCAACACAATTTTGATTTATGAAAATTCCACCGTACTTAAAAAAAGGCGACACGATAGGCATAGTAGCGCCAGCGGGTTTTATGCCTATCGAAAAAATGCAAACGTGTATTGAAACCCTTGACGCCTGGGGCTATACAGTGGAAATGGGTGCCACTACGCATAGCGAATCGCAAAACTACTTTGCGGGCACCGATGAGGAACGGCTTGACGACTTGCAAAGAATGATGGATGATAAAAACATTAAAGCCATTCTCTGTGCAAGAGGCGGTTATGGTGTGAGCCGCATTATTGACCGCTTAAATTTTAAACAGCTGGCAAAAAATCCGAAATGGATCATTGGCTTTAGCGATATAACTATACTGCACTCTCACCTTAACTGTAATTACAGGATTGCCTCGTTACACGCGCCAATGGCTGCTGCATTTAACGAAGGGGAGTTTAACAGCCCTTATATTGAATCTATAAAAAAAGCCCTGGAAGGTGAGCCTGCCAAGTACGGCTGCAGCCCTGATCCACTAAACCGGGAAGGTACTGTAAAAGGCGAATTAGTAGGTGGCAACCTTGCTTTACTAGCGCACCTTATTGGCACCGCATCAGACATTAAAACAAAAAATAAAATTCTCTTTTTAGAAGATGTGGGCGAGTATTTATACAATGTTGACCGGCTGCTGGTGCAACTGAAACGGGCCGGGAAACTGGATAAACTGGCCGGACTTGTAGTAGGTGGCTTTACCGATAGCAAAGACACGGAGCGGCCATATGGAAAAATGGTTTACGAGATTATTTATGAACAAGTAAGGGAATATGACTATCCCGTTTGCTATGGCTTCCCGGTAAGCCACGGAAAAGAAAATTATGCATTGAAAGTGGGCGTAAAACATCACCTGGCAGTTGAACAGAATGCTGTAACCCTACAAGAAGAAGCATGAAAAAATTTTTGATAACATTGGGGCTGTTATTATTTTTTCAAATGCTTTATGCACAAGGCTATAACCTTATAGCAAAGAAAGGCTACCGTGAAATCCACTATTCAATTGGCACTCCGTTACGAATAAAATTGCAAAACGACTCTTTAAAAAAGATTAAGGGCTATTTTTTTAAAGCTGTAGAAAACGGGCTTTATCTTTTATCGTTTACTAAAAAGGATACAGGTTTGTATTTTGTACCAATGAACCATATCCGCTCTGTGGTAAAGCTTAGCCGTAAGTCACGTAAAACAATATTGTATGCGGCCGCAGCCGGCGTGGCGTTGACTGGTGTATTTATCATAGCTTCAAAGGGTTCCGTGTTAACTTCTCCAATGGGGTATGTGGCTTTTATTCCTGCATTCGCCTCAGCGTTTGTTATTTTTTATGGATTACCTGTTTCTTATGCAACAGAATTGCTTACTAAAAAAAGTACCGCCAACGGCTGGGCATTTGTTACACATTAAAGAATTAATCTTCACCGCATGTATCTGGATTAATTCAACTGTTTATTGGAGTTAATAATATGTCACACATTTATACCTCCAAATAAAATCCCTTGCAAAAGGCAAGGGATTTTCATAACTTTTTATTAGCTACTGCTACATTAAAACCTGCTGAAATAATTTCGTAAGCGGTACGATAAGTCGGACTGAATCTGCCGGTATAGTTCTTCCATAATTTCCTCCTCACGGGGGGCATTAGCATTAGAGTTTCTATTCAGTAAGGCTTTGTCACTTTCGCTTAACGCTCTTTCATCTCCGGTGTAAGTTGCGAACTCCGTTTGCCATCTGTGCTGCCCGTTAAAACGGTCACTCCACAGTGATCTGCCTTTAGGGTCTCTCAAAGAAAGGTAGAGTTCCCCTTCCGATAAAAGCGTACGTTTTGTACTTGTAATAGTAGCTTTTACTGTGCCGTATTGTTTAACAACAGAATCCTGCTTGTATACAATTTCCTTTACGACAACTTCTTTAGATACCTGCCTTCTTTTTCGCTCGTCATATGGCTGGCCAATTCGGATGCGGCCTAAATTCATTTCTAAAACCTGGTCGGGTTCTATATTGGAATTACGCATCTCCCATTCAGAATAAAAGCGAACAAAATCATTGTTTATGTTGTTGGCCAGGGTACGCATCACATCGTTCTGGAATTGCTGCAACTGGTAGCTGCTGTTGTAACCATACCCGCCATAGTTTTGAATAGGTACTACGAGGATTTTTGTAAGGGCTGCATTATAGGCTTCATCGCGTTTGGCTTTGATTACCATGTTATCGCGATAACGAAGGGCATAGCGGTATTCGTTGTAAGCATTTTTGAAAGCCTGTTTTGACCCTTCTTCCATCCATTTTTCGGCATTGGCTAAATGAACATCAGCCACCTTATCGCGATACGTTTGTACGTATTCGCTGTAATTGGTGGCAGAAATCATTTGTGCAACCACAGGATACTGGCGAACTGTGTAATATAAGTCCTGCAGTTTAATGTACTCCCGTAAAATAGCTTCGTAACGGTTATCGCTGTTGCTGTTTGATAAGTTTCGGATGGCATCCTCATGCTGGTTAACAGCAAAAGTATAAGCGCTTTTTACAAGATCCCTGGTCTTTGTATCGGATGGATCTTTCTGTAGTTTCTTTACGCCTAATTCAATAGCATCTGCATAGTTGCCTTTGTTATAAGATTTGCTGACGGTTTTGCAGCTGGCAAGGAAAAATGCAGCAATAAAAAGTGAAAAGTAAAATTTAGTCATGGTTGGAGGTTTTGCTTCCTAAAAGCAAAATAGCCCCCAAATGTTACAATAAAAACGTTATTTCAGGAGTCGTTAACAAACCCTCAAGGCTGGTCCTGTCTTCCGCTATTTACGCCTCTCTCTCCTTATAAAACATTTTAAGGAAAGATTTCAGGAACACAGAATCAGCACGTTTGCCATATCGAGCCCTGCACGCCCAACTTCACTTTACCGTTTGGTTAATCTGTACCCGGAGATCCAATTTCTCTACTGCTCTCCTACTCTCTTTAATTTTAAATTTGTAACAGGCGCCACAATCAAGGGGAACTTTTCAATTACTACAGTACTGGCATCAAGACCAAAACCTCGTTCTTCTGACAGGGATGCTTCCTTTAGCCAGAAATGAAATTTCATAACCAATCTTTCACCAATAGGTAAATCATTGTCCTGGCTCAGGTATTTTTCCATTACTACAAAAGAGAAATCGCCGGTTACTTTACCCCGCTCTAAACTCTCGTAACGGCTTACAATGTTTACTTCTTTATTAGCCACTAAATCTTCTACCACTTTACGAAACAAAAGATTAATGCGCGGCTCTACACGGAAACCTAACCTGAAATCTATCCGGATAATATCATTAGGTATAATATGCTCCACCTTGTATTCCATGGTGTAAGGTTCGTCAAGCGTATCCACGTGCACCAGCCAATAAATATCTGCCCGCTTGGGCTTCTTATTTAAAATAGAATAAATGATCTTATGCTCAATCTCTTTGGGGTTGTCGGCACTTGTGAGGTACACAAGGTGCGTTGAATATTTTGGTACAGAACGGTCATTGCTCAGTTCCTGAATTTTAGGAATGTAATGGTCGAGCCGCACAAACTCAACATAGCGGTTCTTAATTTTACGGGCACGGAACCAAACATACATTACTATAAACATAAGTCCACCTATCAAAAGCGTGATGTATCCGCCATGTGTAAACTTGTGAAGCAGGGCATATAAGAACAACGACTCAATACTGATGTAAAAGGTTAAAAATGTCCATACATAAGCCTTTTTTATTCTCCTTGAAATCATGAAATTGGAAAACAGTATGGTAGTGGACATCATAGTGACTATAATCGCCAGCCCATAAGCTGCTTCCATGCGTGACGAAGTACGGAAATACAGTACCACACCCACACAACCCAAAAACATCATCAGGTTTAAACTGGGTATAAACAACTGTCCTTTTTCCTCAGATGGATAGCGGATTTTTAATTTCGGCCACAGATTTAATCGCATTGCTTCACTGATCAGGGTAAAGGATCCGGTTATCATTGCCTGGCTGGCAATTACAGCAGCGCTTGTAGCTATGATAACGCCTGCGATGATAAACCACTCAGGCATGAGGTCGTAAAATGCATTAACGCCATATTGTGCCTTAACAGCATCGGTAATAATTAAGCCGCTCCTGTGTTTCAGCAGAAAGGCCCCCTGCCCCAGGTAATTCAGGATAAGGCACGACTTTACCAAAATCCAGGATATCCTTATATTGCCACGACCGCAGTGCCCAAGATCACTGTAAAGGGCCTCCGCACCAGTGGTACATAAGAAAACAGCACCTAATAAAAACAGGGCCTCGGGATATGTACTAACAAACTGAACAGCGTAGTGAGGGCTAAAGGCTTTCAAAATGTTGAAGTCATCCGAGATATGGATAATCCCAAGCACGGCCAACATAGAAAACCAAATGAACATAACCGGACCAAAAAACTTGCCGATAGAAGCCGTACCGAATTGCTGAAGAAAGAAGAACATGGCGAGAATCACCAGCACGATATAAACAACATATTTTTCAATATTGCTAAAAAATGAAATTTCCTTTAAGCCTTCTATTGCCGATGTAACGGAAATAGGTGGAGTAATTATTCCATCTGCAAGAAGAGCGGCCCCCCCTAGCATTGCCGGTATCACCAGCCACTTTCGCTGCCTTCGCACCAGCGCATATAAAGCGAATACACCTCCCTCCCCTTTATTGTCGGCCCGTAGTACGAGCCATACATACTTTATAGTTGTTTGAAGGGTTATTGTCCAGATGATACAGGAAAGGCTGCCAATGATGAGGTGATCATCAACCAGGCGGTTACTAATGATAGCGTTAAAAACATAAAGGGGGGAGGTGCCGATATCACCATAAATAATCCCAAGGGCTATCAATAATCCCGCACCCGTGACTCTGTTTAAAGGTATTCTCACTTAGGGCCTGTTTAAATGGCAGTGGGCAAAGGTATACGTTAAAACGAATGTTAAAATAAATGTCATGGCAAAAATGCTTCACCCATGCAACTTAATCTGCCTTCGCATCGTGCAGCCAATAGTGTTTTTAAACGTCTATATAACACTAACATCACTTAATTTTAATGCTATAAATACAATGTCTTCAATAATGCAATTCCGCTATTACTTACTTTACGCCGCCCTTTGTTTTTTTTCTCTACCAGCCCTGGCCCAAAAAATAGTTTACTCAGAGGTGGATGAAGAGGATTCCCGCCGAATGAGGTTTGAAGTGATAGGCAAAGTGTCGGGAAATTTTCTTGTTTACAAGAACACCCGCAATAAAAACTACATCTCGGTTTTCAATAACGATATGGAGCAAATTGCGAAAGAAGAGCAGGAATATATTGACAACGACCGCCTGATCAATATTGATTTTTTCCCCTATGCTGACTTTACCTACCTGGTATACCAGTATCAAAAGAAGAAAGTTATTTACTGCGATGCAGTGAAAGTGGACGGGAACGGAAAACGGGTTTCAGAAGTGTTGTCACTTGATACTACCCATATAGGTTTTGGTGGTAATAATAAAGTTTATTCGGCCGTTTCCAGCGAAGACAAATCAAAGTTGATGCTGTTTAAGATCAATACAAAAAACAAAGAGCGGTATATTGTTACTACGTTGCTTTTTGATAACCAGCTTAACCCCCAAAAGCGTTCTGCCTTTGTAATGAACATGGATGAAAACAAAGATTACCTTGATCAGTTTAATGTGGATAATGACGGCGACCTGGTTTTTACGAAGGCCACACGGAACAACAATGAAACTATCTTAAGTACCTCTCTTTTTTATAAGGCGGCACAATCGGATACACTTCTTAGTGTTACTGCACAACCTGAAAAGATTTTTCTTGATGAGTTGCATGTAAAGGTTGACAACATCAATAAGCGGTATTTTCTTACTTCGTTTTACTATGCTAAAAAGCGGGGCGATATAGAAGGCTTTTATTTTTATGTGTGGGATAAAAGAACAAAGCAACCGGTTCTCCAAAACTCAGTTACACTAAGCGAAGAATTACGGAGGGAAGCCAAAGGCAACGGCACGAATGTGAAGACTGCCTTCAACGATTATTTCATCCGTAATGTGATCATTAAAAGGGACGGTGGTTTTGTTATAAACACTGAATCGTATTACAGCACGTCGCGGGGCAATCAATGGAACCGCTTTAATTACCTGTACGGCATGCCTTTCACCAGTTATGATTATTATAGCATGTCCTCGCCTTATTATAACTCGTGGTACTATCGCGACAGGTTTAATAACCGGCAAAATGTGCGATACAATGCTGATAACATTACCATTTTGTCGTTTAGCAAAGAAGGCAAACTTGAATGGAATAATGTAATTCATAAAGAACAATACGACGACGAATCAGAGGACCGTATATCCTACCAAACCATTAACACCGGTGGTCAGATTCATTATGTGTTTAACATAGATGAAAAAAGGGCTTTGTTACTTAATGATTTTACCCTTTCGCCAGACGGCCAGATAGTACGTAACCCCACCTTAAAAAATTTAGACCGGGGGTACGAGTTTATGCCAAAGTATGGGAAGCAGGTAAGTAGCTACCAAATGATTGTGCCTTGCTTTTACCGCAATAACATTTGCTTTGCAAAAGTGGAATTTAATTAATAGCATTGCCCTGTGGTATCCATGTTCCGACAAAAATCACCGGGCAATATTATTGTGCTCCTCATCTTTGGCTTGCTCCTCAAAATGCCATTGTTCCTGTATCCGAAGCAAACCTCTGCTACTCAAAACGATGAAGATTATTATCACTGGCTTATTAGCGGCATTAATTCTTTAGGTGCGAATAATGCCCTTACCTGCTCGCTGTTTTCATTCTTGCTTCTCTATGCTCAGGCCCTCATGATCAATTACTTGATTAGTGAGTTTCGGTTGATAACAAAGCAGACCTATTTACCGGGGATGGCTTATTTGCTAATTACTACCCTTGTACCGGAATGGAATTTTTTATCTTCCCCCTTAGTTGCTACTACTTTTATTCTTTGGATTTTTATTAAGTTGTTCAGGCTGTACAACATGACTAATGCACGTGGGCAAATTTTTAATATGGGGCTCCTGCTTGGTATCAGTTCGTATATCTATTTTCCTGCCGCTTCTTTTATTATTTGTATTCTATTGGGGCTGATCATTATTAAACCCTTCCGGTTAAATGAGGTGTTTTTATTTTTAATGGGATGTTTTACCCCGTATTATTTTTTAGGGGCCTGGCTTTTCCTGAACGATAAATTAAGCTTCGCCAGTTTTTTTCCACATGTCGCGATAAAGTTACCGGATGTCAAAAGTAACATTTGGCTGGCGGCAAGTACACTATTATTAGCCATTCCCTTTCTTATTGGCGGGTATTTTATACAGTCGCATTTACACAAAATGCTGATCCAGGTGCGAAAGGCCTGGAGTGTTTTACTGCTGTATCTTTTACTGGCATTTTTTGTTCCTTTTGTCAACAGCAGTTCCTCGTTCAGCCATTGGATATTAGTAGCAGCACCGTTTGCCTGCTTTCATGCCAGCACCTATTATTATCCCGAAAAAAGATGGATGCCGAATATGCTTTTTTTCATCACCGTTAGTTATATTCTTTACCTCCAATATGGTACTAAACTTTGGCAGTAAGTAAAAATTCTTGCCCAACACTGTGTAAAAAAATCGTTGTTTCTATTTTATCATTACTTTGCCGCTACAATAAACTGCAATGAAGAAAATTTCTTTTTTTATTTTGATGACAGCCTTAGTAGCTGCCACGGTGCAAGCTCAAAACAGCATGATCAAGAAAAAGGGTAACTGGGGCATAAAAACAGGGTTGAACCTTTCCAACATACGTACAGAGGATGGCCCTGACAGCGACTGGAAAACCGGTTTGGCAGCCGGCGTATTTTTCACTATTAAGGCCGGTAGTAAATTCAGTATTCAACCGGAATTTTTATATTCTTCGATGGGTGGCAAGAACGTAGTTAATAATCTTGGAAACACCGGGTTTGATATCACCGGATCAAGTTTGCGTTTAAATTATTTTTCCCTTCCTTTATTAGCTAAGTTCCAGGTAAAAAACAGGTTTGCAGTTGTCGCTGGTCCGCAGGTTGATGTGCTTATTATGGCCAAAACAAAAAGCAGTACCAACCAGTTTTCCAAGGTCACAGATAACTACAGGGAAAATAGCTTTAATGCAACGGCTGGTTTTGAATTGTGGCCCTCGCACTGCTTTGGCTTAACTGCCCGTTATATTTATGGCTTAAACAATATTGCTGCTACAGGCATCGCCAACTTAAAAAACCAGGGTGTTCAAATTATGGCCGCCGTGAAGCTGTGAGTGGTCACCAATTTTCAACATTACACGAATCTTTCTTTTATAAAGTACAAGCCTGCTTCACTTGAAGCAGGCTTTTCACTTTATTACCATTTAGCTTATCTTAAAAATAAAAGTTCACGGTATTTAGGCAGATACCATTCTTTATCATCTACCAATTGCTCCAGCTTATCAGCATGATAGCGGAGAGCATCGAAGAAAGGCTCTTTTATATCGATGCAATAGGCAATGGCTTTGTCACGGCTGCCTTCAATATTGTTGGCGATTTTACGGGCTTCCACCATCTCTACCGTAAGTCTGCTTACTTCATTAATGTGTTTCGAAAGACGATTAACCAACTCAGTGCGTTGGTCACACATTCCCTCGGCTAAACCAGTATCTTTTAAACCCCTGAGATTTTCAATTAATTTGTTTTGATAATTAATGGCCGCTGGCAGAATATATGTAGTGGCTAAATCGGCCATCAGCCTTCCTTCAATCTGAACTTTTTTTATGTATTTTTCCAGCTCAATTTCATGACGGGCTTCCAGTTCAGCATGTGTGTAAACCTTGTTATTGGCAAACAACGCTTTTGCTTTTTCCGTCACCATGGCATCCAATGCCAGTGGCGTGGTTTTTACATTGGGTAATCCGCGTCTTTCTGCTTCTTTTTCCCACTCCTCGCTATAGCCGTTGCCTTCAAATAAAATGGGTTCGCTGCTTATAATGTATTCTTTAATTACATGAAGAATAGCGATTTCTTTTTTCTCCCCTTTTCCAATCAGATCATCTACTTCCTTTTTGAATGTTTTCAACGTTTCGGCCATGATGGTGTTTAAAACCGTCATTGCATTGGCGCAGTTGGCTGAAGAACCCACAGCACGAAACTCAAACTTGTTTCCGGTGAAAGCAAATGGGGACGTACGGTTACGGTCTGTATTATCCATCAGCAATTCCGGTATGCTGCGGTGAATATCAATCTTTAACATGCTCTCATCCTGCTCATCAAATTTCTCTCCCACTCTTTCTTTTACGTCGTCTAATACTTTAGAGAGGTATTGCCCGATGAATACAGAAATAATGGCTGGTGGTGCCTCGTTAGCTCCCAGCCTAAAATCGTTGGAAGCAGATGCAATAGAAGCCCTTAGTAAATCCGCATAATCATGTACGGCCTTGATAGTGTTTACAAAAAAGGCAAGGAACATCAAGTTGGTCTTTGGCGTTTTACCAGGTGCTAAAAGATTAACCCCGGTATCAGTTGCCAAACTCCAGTTGTTATGCTTACCGCTTCCATTAATACCGGCAAATGGTTTTTCGTGAAGAAGTACCCTTAATTTGTGGCGGGCCGCTACACGGGTCATAATATCCATCAACAGGGTATTATGATCTACCGCCAGATTGGCTTCCTCAAAAATAGGAGCACACTCAAATTGTGCGGGGGCTACTTCGTTGTGCCTGGTACGTAAAGGAATACCAAGTTTATAACTCTCAGCCTCAAAATCACGCATAAAAGCGTACACTCTTTCAGGAATAGAACCAAAGTAGTGATCTTCCAACTGCTGGCCTTTTGCAGGGGTATGACCGAACACGGTACGGCCACACATTACCAGATCGGGGCGTGCATTAAATAAACTTTCGTCTATTACAAAATACTCCTGCTCCCAACCCAAAGTAGGTGTAACACGCTGCACGTTTCTGTCAAAATAATTACATACGTCAACGGCCGCTTTATTTAAGGATTCAAGGGCCTTTAATAAAGGCGCTTTATAGTCTAGCGACTCGCCTGTATAAGAAACAAAAATAGTAGGGATGCAGAGCGTTTTACCATAGCCGATGTCCATGATAAATGCAGGCGAAGAAGGATCCCAGGCGGTATAACCTCTTGCCTCAAAAGTTGCCCGCAACCCACCGCTTGGAAAGCTTGATGCATCGGGCTCCTGTTGTATCAAGGCATCGCCTTCAAATTGCTCTATGGAAGTGCCATCGCTTTTTAATGTAAAAAAAGAATCATGTTTTTCCGCAGTACTGCCTGTGAGCGGTTGAAACCAGTGTGTAAAGTGGGTTACGCCCTTGCCCTCGGCCCAGGCACGGATACCATTTGCTATTTGTGCAGCCATAGAGCGGTCAATTTTCTGACCCGCTTTTACGGAACCCATCAAGCTTTTATAAGCTTCATCACTTAAGAACTGGCGGGCAATAGCATGGGTAAAAACGTTTTCGGCAAAAATAGCGGTGATCTTGGTAGCTCTCTGAGCATCAGCCTCACTCGATGTTTGCAATTTTGCAAGTGCATTAAAACGTAGAGACATAAAAATATTTTTTTCAAAGAAAACTAAATTCCAGAAAAAAGCTCTTTAATTTTTTAAGAATGAACATTGTTATGACAGATTATTAAAAAAAAACGTATGTTTTTTTCAGGCGACCATTAAGGAGAATAGAGAAATAAGATAATTTTTTAAATTTCATTTATTTGTAATGTTACCCAAAAACAGCCGGTTTATTTTTACCCAATCTATCTGTGCTATCATAGGCACCACCAGTAAAGTGAGTACAACACTACGATAGCGCACTATGGCTCCTAAGACATCTACTGTGTAGCCGATCATCATTAATATAGAAAAAGAGAAAAAGATACAGAAAAGCAAAAACGGGCTCCAACCTGTCCCTTTCCTTCGCCAGATAAGGAAAGCAATAAACAGTAGCAGCAAAAAATTAATCTCGGCAGCCGCCGCCAACGATAGCAGGTGACGAACGTCGGATGGATAGGGCCTTATAGTGCTTAAAGTAAATGCCTGTGGACTGTTAAAAACAAAACTTACGAAAGTAGGTTCCATTTTATTTACAGCTACCGCCGAGCCACCACCCAGCTTTAAAAAAGCCTCCTGCCGGGAAACCACTTCCTCAGGAAAATTTAGGCGGGGATGTATAAACCTGGCTGTAAAAAACAGCGTTATAAACAGGATGTATACAATTGAAAAAACAATCCATGGTTTGTATTTGAGCTTAGCCGCCAGTACCCAGGCCAGCAGGGCCGGCAAAACCGGGATGATTAAAAAATTGCGCAAGGCCAGCACCAGTAACAGGCCAAAGAAAACAATCAATAAACGGGTAAGCGAAAATCCTCCTTCTCTTAATCCAAAATAAATGTGGTAGATAACGATACCCAGGCCTACGAAAATAATTCCGTCCTTATGCACTCCTGACGTCCAGTAAATAACTGAAGGAACCAAAAACGTAGCCAAAAGAACAGGAAGTTTACGGCCCGGAAAAACATCCATCATAACGCGGTAGATAGCGATAGGTCCGAATAGGCTTATAAAGGAATAGAAAATGACATTGACGTAATAATTACCAAAGCTCGCCAGGTTAAAGATGGCCAGTATTTTTACAAAAAAGGTCCCTTTTAAGTCATTCCACCAGGAGTTCTCTGATGCTAGAAATTTTGTGTAGCCATCCGGGTAGGTATTCTGGAAAATATTGCTGAAAAAAAGTTCTGGGTCGGATCGAAGGAGGCGATATTCAGTCACACTTTCGTAATGGTATCCCCAGGTATCCACCATCTGGGCCATCTCTCCATAATACACACCAATCCAGCCATATAAAATACCCGCCATCACCTTCAAAAGAAAAATATTAACAAGCTGAGGGGTAGTAAGTCCTGAAGCAGTAAAAAACTTTGTTCTTGTAACCAGCCAGGCAAGTAAAATAAGGTAAGCAGCAAACAGCAAATGCTCCACAAGTATCTTGGTTTAAAACGTCACAATGTAGGGAAGAAAGTTTGGAGTTTGGGGTTGGTTTAGTCAACTACTCAATTGTATTGCAATCGGCACTAATTCGCATGGGTTTTGAAGAAAGCAAACACAACAAAATGAAGCGCCGCATAGCACCAGAACACTAAACTCTAAACCCTTCTATCTTTGCCACTTTCTATTTATTATGGAAGTAACAGTAAAAACCGCACAGAGCTTACGACTGACAGAAGAAGAATTTGAACTTATAAAACAAAAGCTCGTACGCACGCCCAACTTTACAGAACTCTGCTCCTTTTCGGCAATGTGGAGTGAACATTGCAGTTATAAAAATTCTATTAAGTGGCTGAAGACATTACCCCGTGAAGGTGGCCGCATGCTCGTAAAAGCCGGCGAAGAAAATGCAGGGCTGATGGATATCGGAGATGGTTATGGTGTTGTATTCAAAATCGAATCCCATAATCATCCTTCTGCTATCGAACCATTCCAGGGCGCGGCCACTGGCGTTGGTGGTATCCACCGCGATATTTTTACCATGGGTGCCCGACCCATCGCGTCGCTCAATTCTCTACGTTTTGGCGCTTTGAAAGATAAAAAAACACAACATCTATTGGCTGGCGTTGTTCATGGCATCTCGCACTACGGCAATTGCTTTGGCGTACCAACCGTTGGCGGTGAAATTTATTTTGATGAATGCTATCATACCAACCCTTTGGTAAATGCCATGAGTGTAGGTATTGTAAAAGCGGGCAAAACCGTTTCTGCAATAGCAACAGGTAAAGGTAACCCGGTGGTGTATGTTGGAAGTGCTACAGGTAAAGATGGTATCGGTGGGGCCTCTTTCGCGTCGGCAGAAATAACCTCAGAAAGCACCGAAGAATTACCGGCGGTACAAGTGGGGGATCCGTTCCAGGAAAAGAAATTATTGGAAGCCTGTTTGGAAGTAATTGAAACGGGGGTTGTTGTTGGAATGCAGGATATGGGTGCCGCAGGCATTATTTGCTCTACTGCAGAAATGAGTGCAAAAGGCGAGGCCGGAATGCGGATAGATTTGGACAAAGTACCAATGCGCCAGCAAAACATGAAAGCATGGGAGCTATTGCTTAGCGAAAGCCAGGAAAGAATGTTATTGGTAGTAGAAAAAGGACGGGAGGAAGAGGCAAAAAAAGTGTTCGACAAATGGGATCTGGAGAATGCGGTGATTGGATATGTAACGGATGATGGCCTGCTAAGCTTTTATATGGAGGGCGAACTGGAGGCACAGATTCCCGCTAATGAATTGGTACTTGGTGGCGGTGCCCCGCAATACGAAAGAGAAGCCCATAAGCCTGCCTATCTTACTACAGCAGAAGGCTTTGACATCAACTCTGTTGATGAACCAAATGATATAAAAGCCGTTGCCGAACAACTTATCCAGCTGCCCAGTATTGCAAATAAAAGATGGATCTATCATCAATACGACAGCATGGTAGGAACCGTAAACGCGTCTACGAATGCACCTGCCGACGCAGCGATAGTTTTGGTGAAAGAAACCGGTAAAGGATTAGCGATAACAGTAGACTGCAACAGCCGTTTTGTATACGCTGACCCATACAAGGGAGCCATGATAGCGGTAGCAGAAGCAGCCCGCAATATTGTTTGCAGTGGCGGTATACCTTTAGGGGTGACCAACTGTTTAAACTTTGGAAACCCCTACGACCCGGAAGTGTATTACCAGTTTACACAAGCCATACAAGGCATGGGTAAGGCCTGCCGAAAATTTGACACGCCGGTAACCGGGGGCAATGTGAGCTTTTACAACCAGGGACCTGAAGGGCCGGTATTTCCTACACCAACCATTGGTATGGTAGGCCTGGTGGATGACTTATCAAAAAAGATGACATTGGACTTTAAAAGAGAAGGCGATGAAATTTTTGTAATTGGCAATTCAAAAAATGACATTGCCTCATCACAATATCTAAGCAAGATTTGCGGTATGGATCTCTCACCTGCTCCCTATTTTGATTTGGAAGAAGAATATAGTTTGCAACAAATCATTATGAGGTTAATTAGGCAGGGCTTGATACAAAGTGCACACGACGTTAGTGAAGGTGGGTTATTTACTACCTTACTGGAGAGTGCCTTTCACCGCGAATTAGGGTTTGATGTGAAGGCTTCCGGTACAGGTGTGAGGCGCGATGCCTGGTGGTTTGGCGAAGGACAAAGCAGGGTTGTGGTGTCGGTAAATGCGGAACAAGCTGCAAATTTTAATCGTACGATGAAAGACAGCCGCGTACCACTTACTTATTTAGGTAAGGTTGTAAAGAATGCTGTTATAATAGATGGGGAAGATTGGGGCTCTGTAAATAATTGGAAAGAACTGTATGATACAGCAATAGAAAAGCACCTCAGAAAAGAACTGGAATCGGAAGAGGCATTAACGATGATTTAAACGGCTACTAAACCAAGTGAAAGTGGCAGTTAAAAAACTGCCCCTTTTTTTTGCTTCAAAAAATCAACCACTATTTTTTTGGTGTAAGCACGCCATCTATTACATGCGTAACGCCATTGCTTGAAATTACATCGGCCGTTGTTACTGTTGCGCCGTCGATCATTACTTTACCATCTTTAATGCTTACCGTCAGTTCCCCACCCTGTACAGTTTTCAACTTTTGACCATCTTTAAGATCAGCCGCTTTTAAAGCACCTGAAACCACATGATAAGTAAGAATTTTGGTCAGGTCGCCTTTCATTTCAGGTTTTACTAAATTATCTACGGTGCCGGCAGGTAATTTAGTAAACGCTTCGTTGGTTGGTGCAAAAACAGTAAATGGACCCGCACCGCTCAAGGTACCCGCTAAATCGGCCGCTTTTACAGCTGTTACCAATGTGCTATGGTCGGCGCTGCCTGCAGCATTTTCAACAATATTTTTAGAAGCAACCATTTTCGCTCCTCCTACCATTACGCCGGGCTCTTCGTTCATTTTGGAAGCATCGGTTCCCATAGCGCTGCTATCTGTTGTGTTAGTGGTCATTTTGCTTGAATCACTGCTTGTAGTGTTCGTGGTGCCTGTATCGGAACAGGAAATCACAGCCATTGACATAGCGGCCGCTGCAGCTACCGAAAAAATTTGTTTACGCATAAAATTCAATTGATTTTTTATACTCAACAGTAATAAAGCAAAAAGGTTGCTTGATAAGCTATTTTTCTTACCCGGCAGTTTTCCACACAGCTCAACCAGATTTTTTGACGCCCAATATTTGCCGTAGGTTTGCATGACCTCTACGAAGTTTTTTTCTTCCGATGGTCTTTGAACAAGCACAGTAGCAGTACAAAGCGCACAAGAGTGCGACGCAACAGACGATCAATAGTAGCACTTAAGCTGGGTTCGTAAAAATCATTTTACTCATAGTATAACTTATTAACCACAACAAGATGGCTAAATTTATTTTTGTTACCGGCGGTGTTACGTCAAGTTTAGGTAAGGGCATTATTGCGGCATCGCTGGCCAAGCTTTTACAGGCAAGAGGATTGAGGGTGACCATCCAAAAATTTGACCCTTACATTAATGTTGATCCGGGTACACTCAACCCTTATGAACATGGCGAGTGTTATGTTACGGAGGATGGAGCCGAAACAGATCTGGATCTTGGCCACTACGAGCGGTTTCTCAATATTTTTACATCGCAGGCCAATAATGTTACCACAGGCCGCATTTACCAAACGGTAATCAATAAGGAACGCGAAGGCGCTTTTCTTGGTAAGACGGTTCAGGTGGTGCCGCATATTACTGATGAGATCAAGCGTCGCATGTTGCTGTTGAGGCAGGGCAATCAATATGATATTATTCTTACTGAATTGGGCGGCACTGTTGGCGATATTGAATCGCTGCCCTACATAGAAGCGGTACGCCAGTTACAATGGGAACTGCCGGAAGAAGACTTGCTGGTAGTACATCTTACATTAATTCCTTACCTGAAAGCCGCCAAGGAATTAAAAACAAAACCCACACAGCATTCGGTTAAACAATTAAGCGAAAGTGGTGTATTTCCCGATGTAATTGTTTGTCGTGCCGAGGAACCGCTGAACGATGAAATCAAAAGGAAGATCGCCCAGTTTTGCAACGTAAAGCAAGAGGCGGTTATTGAAGCACCGGATGCCAGCACCATCTATGAAGTGCCGCTGCTGATGATGAATGAACGGCTGGATTTGATTGTGCTGAAGAAATTAAATATTACGGCTTTCGGAGAACCGGACTTGTTGAAATGGAAAGAATTTCTGGATAAACTAAAATACCCAAAAGCGAGGATTACCATAGGCCTTATTGGTAAATACGTAGAGCTGCAGGACGCTTACAAATCTATTTTAGAATCCTTTGTACATGCCGGTGCCATGAACGAGTGCAAGGTGCAGGTGGTCTCTATCCACTCAGAATTTATTACACCTGAAAACGTAGCAGAGAAGCTGGAAAGTTTAGATGGCCTGTTGGTGGCGCCAGGTTTTGGTTCCCGTGGTATTGAAGGAAAAATTACGGCGGTGAAATACGCCCGCGAAAGTGGCTTGCCCTTCTTTGGCATTTGCCTGGGTATGCAAATGGCCGTCATCGAATTTGGCAGAAATGTATTGGGCATTACCAATGCGCAATCAACAGAAATGGATCCGAAAGCAGCCGAGCCGGTGATAGATATGATGGAGGAGCAAAAGAAGATTACTACTAAAGGAGGAACTATGCGCTTAGGTTCTTATCCGTGTGAGATAAAAGAAGGCACATTGGCTTATAAAATTTATGGCAGTACTGAAGTAAAAGAACGCCACCGCCACCGGTATGAATTCAATAATAAATACCTGGAACAATACGAAGAAGCGGGTATGCTGGCATCGGGCCGTAACCCTGAAACAGGACTGGTAGAAATCATGGAGATCAGCTCGCACCCGTTTTTTATTGGTTGCCAGTATCACCCCGAGTTAAAAAGCACGGTAGAAACGCCACACCCCTTATTTGTACACTTTGTTGGCGCTGCTAAAAAGCATAATGAGCAAAAACATACAATTAAAAATCCTTTGCTGCAAAGCGAGATGATTTAGAACGTGAGACGTTAAACGTGAAAGGTAAAACCCTGGTTAGCGCCGGGGTTTTATTTTGGGGAGATGTATAGAGTGGAAATTATTTTCTTTGTTGATTAAATAGAAAACATGCCTTTAGGACTACAGGAAATTACAATCAGAACGATAGAGGAAAAAGATAACGCTGCTATCGCGAATGTGATACGAAGAACGCTGGAAGAATTTGGTGCGAATCATCCGGGCACTGTTTATTATGATGACGCAACGGACGCTCTTTATTCTGTATTTCAAAACACCAACCGTTCCATTTATTTTATTGCAGAAAGAAATGACGAAGTGGTTGGCGGTGGTGGCATATTTCCTTCTGCCGGATTGCCGGAGGATACCTGTGAATTGGTTAAGATGTATTTATTACCACATGTTAGAGGAATTGGCCTGGGAAAGAAATTGATTCAGCAATGTATCGACTTTGCAAAACAAGCTGGCTATCAAAACATTTACTTGGAAACGATGCCGGAATTAAAGCAAGCGCTGAAAACGTATGAGAAGTTTGGGTTTGAATACATAAATCATTCAATGGGAAATACGGGGCATTTTGGCTGTGAGTTGTGGATGCTTAAACAATTAAAAGGTTTATAAAAAATACTATCAGTCCCTTTACTTAAGACAAACCAGCTACTTTATCACCTCCACTTCATACACCGGGCTAAACAAATACAACCGCTTTGTTGCTACTTCCACACACCGATACCGCTTACGCATCTTCTCTCCTTTTTTAAAAACCCTGCCATCGTGCGTTTTAAATAAAGCGCCTTCGGGCAGGCTTTCTACAAAGAGCGAGGCAGCACTCTTTTCATCATAACTTTTTAATGTTCGTAGCAAAGCTTCATCGGCGCAACTGGAGGCCGCAGGGTTATGCAAGGATTGCATCAAAACTGTTTTAATATCCTGCGGAAAAATATTATGCTCAATAAACTGCGCCAGTAGTTGCCCGAATGTCGCCTTCCACTCTTTACCATGAGAGGCAACCTTGTTCCCCCATTTCTCAAACGTCAACAGGTGCGCCAACTCGTGTAGCAACGTAATTAAAAATGAATACTTGTTTAAATTTCCGTTTACGCTGATGCGGTGCGTTTGTGTCCCTATCCGATGGCGGTAATCGCCTAAAATACTTTTACGTTCACGGGCTACAGTCAAGTGCACTTTATAAAATTGCAGGTAGTGAAGCACCGGTCCGTAAGTTCCCGGCGGCAGGTAATCCTGCAATGTTGAAATGGGTGCCTGCTTTTTACTCATTAGGCTTTTGCCGCAGCATACGGGTTAAAATGGATACTTCCAGAAACGTATAAACGAGGTAAAGCCCCATGCAAATGAACAAGCCACCTTTATTCAATCCTCTTTTATAAATGGCAATATAAATACCTGCGGCAATAATGGTAAGAAACATTTTTACCATAATACTGCCATTAATGGAACGCATAAAAGCATGAGGGTTTTTTGCCTGCAACCCTTTCTTTGCAATAAGAAAGGAGATAAATGTAATAGCAAATAAAAACAGGTTTCCAATAATCAAAACCTGGTCATCAATTCCCCACGCATCCCATTTTCTTCTAAAAACAATAAACAGTGTATTTAAAACTATAAACAATAAAACCAGGGGACTTACCTTATTTCTACCCATTATTCTGTTTCTTTTTCGACGTTTCTTTTATAAGTTTATAAATCATAGCACTTACTACTAAGAGCGGCAACAACCAAACCAGGAGCGGAAAGGAAAGCTTCAGCCATTTATCGGCATGGTAACCTGCAAAAACAGCTATGCCCAACGACACCAGTATCTGGGCGCCCAAACCCGCATAGCGCATCACATCGCTGCCTGCATTATTTTGCTTTTGCATGAAGCACCTCACCTTCGTTCATCTGCACAACATTTGTATTAATGGTCATAATGCTTTGGCCGTTGAACGCAGCGCCTGCTTCTATTTGCAGATTAACTGCGGAAATGTTTCCCTGCACAATGCTTTTAGAACGTAACTGGGCCAGTTCTTTTACGTTGATATTACCAATTACTTTTCCGGTGACATCAGCCTGGGAGCCTTGAATATTCCCCTCTACAAAACCGGTTGGGCCTACTACAATTTTGGCCGTGCTGGTTACATTGCCATGAATGGTGCCGTCTATGCGAAGATCATTATCGCTTTGCACATCTCCTTTTAAAACGGTGCCGGCACTGATTAGTGTAGCACTGTTGCTTGCGAACTTTTCTGTGGAATTGGATTTTTCTTTATTAAACATATAGGTGGTTTTAGAACTTAAATCACAATACACAAATTCCAGAATACAAAAGCCAAATTTCAAACGGAGCTTTTAAATTAAATCCGCTATCGTCTTTTATTATTTGCCATTTGCTTTTGCATTTGTTGTTTAGCCTTTGTCTTTTTAATCATTTACTTCATCTTTTGGTAATTGAATAGACGTCGTATCCAATTGTACCTCGGCGTCACCGGCGAATACTTTCCGTATGGAATTTACATACCGTGTTTGTAGCGCCACCTGCTTTTCCAAAGAGTCTGTGATATACTTCAATTGCCTGTACTCCCTGTCAACCTTGGCGCTTCCATAACCGGGAATGTAGTACTTAACCGGGGTAAATACAATTAAAGCAACTGTTACCCCTACAAGCAGCACAAAAATGCTGCTCAATGCCACGTAAACACTGAACCTTGACAGCTTAAAGGTTACCACCTCTTCGTAGGTATCGTCATTCATCACCACCAGCCTGTACCGGTTACGCAACCGCTTCAAGGTACTGCCCGCATCAAGTTTCGCCATAAAAAATAATTAAGGCTAAAGTAAATAAAAAAGGCCACCGCCCGTCCTGGCGCTAAGGTGAAGAGCCAATCTACAGATCCTGGGTAAAGGATAAAGCCGGATATAGAGATGGCTTTTTGTACCCGGCTTTGGCACCACTTTGTGGCGTTAGTTGCGCCGCCCTCCTGTACGGTTGGTATTTCTATTAAACGCTGTACCACCACTCTCCAAACATTTAACCCTCTGATATTATGAACACTCTTCTTTGTCATACCGGCGACTGAGGATTTCAAATGCATTATGAACAATTACTATCAAGAGTAAAACAGCCCGCAGTAGTGGCTTATAAAACATAAATCAGCTCTATCTTTCTGCCGGGTGACAATTACCAAACTGCGCCGTAGCAGTTTCACTGCTGAACCGAGCCGCCGTTAACCAACTCTTTAACGCAAAACATGGCAACCAAGGATCATAGTAAGAAATGGTTTCTCCCTGCCTTGTCAGGTGGCAACACTGCTTCCACCTGACAAGGCAGGGTGTACAGACACGTTTTTTTCGTCGCATTTATACTAAAACCTTTGTATTTCTGTTTATATCACTTTAGTTTGCCGCCTAATGAGAGTGAGAAGCCATATCTGTCCTTTGATTGCCTGTATACTGCTTATGGCTGTCGTTCAAACACCGTATGCCCAGCCGGGTTTCAAAGTAGATATCAAAAAAGACAAACCTTACGAGGAACGTAAACTTAAAGCGGAGAAGACCGGCGATGGCAAACTTAAGGCGCCAAAGCGGATCATGCAAAATCTCACCACCCGATTTAATTACTATTTCAACGCCAACAATAAGTTTAACGATGTGCTTGACCGTGCAAAGGCGCAGCATATTGATGATTTCTCGCAACTCCTCTCCTTTTATAATTACTCTCTGGACGGTACGGCAGCCGATAGCCTTCAGCTGGATTCCATTATTTACAAAGCACGGACCGGCATTCTAAATCATGACCTGCGTAGCGAATGGCTGGATGAACTCTACCTTTTATGGGGCGCTTCTTTTCATTTGGAGAAGAAACTGGACTCTGCTTACCTCATGTTCCAGTTCATCAACTATGCCTATGCCCCGCAGGATGAAGACGGCTTTTACAAATTCATAGGTACCCGAACAGAAGGCGCAAAGGAATTAAGCATTGCTACCAAAGAGGATAAAAAATTTTTACACAGCAATACCTTTAGTCGCAACAATGCATTTATCTGGCAAATACGAACCCTGACAGAACTGGAAAATTTTACAGCGGCTGGCAGTTTGATCACTACGTTGAAAAGAGACCCCGCCTTTCCCAAAAGATTAAGCTACGACCTGGAGGAAGCAGAAGCCTATTGGTACTATAAACAACAACGATGGGATAGCACCGCAGCCCATTTATTAGTGGCCATAAACGGAGCTGACAATAAGCGTGAAAAAGCAAGATGGCACTATCTTGCCGCACAATTAATGGAAAGAAGTGGCAAAGGAGATGAAGCGGCTAAGCTGTATGCAAAAGCAATTTCAGAAACTCCCGACCCGGTGATGGAAGTATATGCCCGTTTAAACCTTGTACGAATTAATAAAGAAGGTGGCGAAAATTCCATTGATAAAAATATAGCCGAGCTCCTGAAAATGGCTAAGCGGGATAAGTATGAGGAGTACCGCGACATTATCTATTACATGGCAGCACAGATGGAAATGGAGCGCAACAACATCGGTGCAGCACAGGAACTTTTAATTAAAGGATCGAAATATAACAATGGCAACCAGGCTTCGCGCAGCAAAGCTTTTTTGCAAATTGCGGATGTTTCTTTCAACCAGAAAAAATATGTGCAGGCTGCTTCTTTTTACGACAGCATACAAGTAAGTGATTTACCAGACGCCGATGCGCAACGGGTTTTTCAACGAAAAGGGCCACTTCAAAAAATCACCTTTAACACCGGTACTATTTCCCGGCAAGACAGCCTGCAACGCATAGCTGCCATGCCGGCAGCAGAAAGGGATGACTTCATAAAAAAATTAGTAAAGCAGCTTCGTAAACAACAGGGTTTGAAAGATGAAGGGATGTCTACTGCGGGAAACCTGCCTGTTAATTCCGCGCCAACAGAATTGTTTTCTACCCAGCCCAAAGGCGAATGGTATTTCTATAACGCCAGCTCAAAAGCAAGGGGTGCAAGTGAGTTTAAACAGGCCTGGGGCAATCGGCCTAACGTTGACAACTGGCGGCGCTTTGCCGCAGTAAGCCAGCAGCTATTGGCACGCAACCCCATCATGAATACCCACGATGTAAGGAATGGTCCACAACCCCTTGAATTATTAGTAGATAATGATCCTACAGCCGAGGGGTTACTTTCTAAATTACCCACCACTACTGAAGCTGTAAAAGCATCTAATGACTCTATTAAAACGGCACTTTTTACGTTAGGTGCTGTTTATTTAAATGAGTTAGAGGATTATACCTCAGCCATAGCTGCCTATGAAGAAATAAGAAGGCGTTTCCCTGATGCAGAGAAGATGGATGAGGTATTATTCAACTTGTACTATGCGTACACGAAGGGCGGTAATGTAACCCAGGCAGCTGCAACAAAAAAGGTACTACAAGATAAATTTCCCTCCTCACGATACGCTACAATAGTAGCCACCGGTAAAGACCCGGAGGCAAAAGCAACCGCTTCGCCGGAAGCAACCAGGGCTTACGAAAACGTTTACAATCTTTTTATTGAAGGAAGGTTTAGTGAGGCTGAGGCAGCAAAACGTCTGGCCGACAGC
>DASQMG010000674.1:0-1998 GCA_035645595.1 Flavisolibacter sp.
GTTTGATCCTAAGAATGGGGCCCACAAAGAAATCGGTATATCTTCCAATAAAGGGCAACAAACGTTCAGTCCACCTTCAAGCGGTTACGGACAAGATTGGGTTTTGGTAATTGATGATGCCTCTAAAAAGTATTCTTTCCCAGAGCAAAAGAACTAGCGGGTATACTAAACAGCCGGATAACAAACCTTTCCTGCAAAAGCCATCGCCACTGCCCCGTCCACATTCAGCATACTGCCGGTGAATTCGTTTAATAAACCGTTTACAAAAGCAAGGCAGGCCGCGGCTATATCCTTCGGCATAATAACTCCATTTAATAAACTTTTTTTAGTATAATAAGCTGGTAAGTCCTCTATGCTTATGCCGCATGACTTTGCTGCCCTTCTGCCCATTCACCCATCCACATATTGGAATCGCCTATGGTGGCATTAAGGCTTACACAATTAACCCTTATTGTGTGTTTACGCACATCGGCGGCGTTTAACCGGCTCAGGTGACGCGGGGCCCTTTTCCCCGGGTTTTGAGAATAGGGGACTAAGCTAGCCGACTATCGTGCAGTGTCATACCAGCCCATACTGATGGTACAGGCAGGAAAACATTAAAGTAAATAACGCGCAACCTCGTTTTTGATATATAACCAAATCGAGGCATTCCGCTCCCGGTCTTCTTTATTTTCTTATGAAAGAATAGTTACCTGAACCAATGTCAATAACAGCATACCCGTTCTGGTACCGGCTCACTTTTAAGTCCTGATTATTCAGCTTTTTTTCACTTTCAGTAATTGTATCATTGGTTGTTGCAGGAATCCATATTTCGGCCGTAGTGTTAGCAGGTATAGAAACATTTAATTGGAACTGCTTGCCGGTTTTTTTCCAGTCGCTGGCAATGCTTCCGCGTACAGATTGGTAAGAACCTTTGGCCCATGTAAGATCACCGGCAGGCTGGGGTTTGATGATGATTTTTTCGAAGCCCGGGGCTGCCGGGTTGATGCCCAATAAAGACCGATAAAACCACTCGCTGACAGAACCGAACATGGGATGGTTTTGTGAATTCTGATCGGGCTTACGCCACGATTCCCACAACGTGGTGGCACCGCTTTCCAACATATGCCCCCACCCGGGATAGTCTTTTTGGTTTACAACATTATAAGCTATTTCATTCTGATCCGTTTCCCTGAAAACATCAAACATAAATTTCGTGGCAAAGATGCCTGTTGATACATGATCCTTATGGCGGGCCAGTTCGGCTAATAAAACTTCTGTTGTTTTTTCTTTATCAGGCGACAGGTTATACCAGAGTGCAAATAGTTGGGTAGCCTGGGTAGCGAGGTCGAACCTGCCGGTGTTTGGAATTAAAAATTTACGTACAATGGAACCTTTAATGCGTTCTGCCAGCCTCGTATATTTTGCAGAATCTTCTTTTTGAGCCAGTATGGCCGCGAACTCCGCGGCCAGTACGGCATGGTGATAATAAAAGGAGGAGGCAGAAAAAGCTTCGGGTGTAGGCTCCAACGATTCATGGTCACTGATATCCCAGTGAAATAAACCATTAATTGCTTTTGACTCTAAAAAAGCCATTTGTTTTTTTACGCCTTCATAATTTTTTTCAATGATGTCTTTATCACCGTAAAACTCGTACAGCTTTTTTTGTACAAACGGAAAGGCGAGTTGCCATCCTAGCGGGCCCGACTCACCGCCATAACCCCTATCAGCGATACCGGTGTACGGCGCTATCTCTGTTATACCGCCATCGGGCTGCTGTTCATTGGCAAAATCACGAACAGTTTTCCTGTAAAAATGAGCCATATCATAATTATACATGTAAGCCTCAGTAGTAACAACTATATCCGCACCATAACCCATTTTTTCCCGCCCCGGACAATCGGATTGCACACTGAATATGTTGCTGAGAAATGTCCATTTTACAACATCATTCAGCCTGTTGAACATGGCATTGGAACAGGAAAAGCTGCCGTTCTCCCCTACGTCGGAGTTCATACG
>DASQMG010000675.1:0-6760 GCA_035645595.1 Flavisolibacter sp.
ATTTGCCAGCCAGTACATTGGATAAGCCGCAATCCCTTTTATTAAAGTAATATTAAAAGTATCCAGGTTCAACTGGTTAAGCATGCGGGGGAAAAACTGGTAGCTACCATACATAAAAACGGCGAAAAATATTTGTACATAGCTGATGATAGACTGAAAGCGTTGCGGCGTGGTGACCTTTAGAATAAGTATATAGAGGGCATTGATAAAGAAAATCGAAATAGCGCTTGTGGAGAGAATGAATACCAAAAAAAGAACAGTGCCGTAAACGCCATAGTCGATTGTTATATAGCACACACCGGCAATGCTCATTGGCAAAACGATTTTGCACAAGTGAATAAAAATATGCAGCAGCCTGGCGACTACAAAAGTTCTGTCATTCACCGGTTTGGGAAGAATAATGTAATTATCACGCACATCAATCAGCACCGATGTAAAATCAGAGATGAGCGTAAGCGAGAGCATAAAAAAGAAAAGGGTAAAATAGAAAGTGAGCTGTGTTACAACGTCACTACCCACAGAAAAAACCAGCAGGTACAATAGTCCTATCACGGCGCTCATCGCCATTGTTCCCAGGGTGGCTAATGAAACCTGCTTTTCTTTATTCCTTCTTGTTTGTTGAAGCGAGTTGGGGCGCCGGTCATCCATTATCAGTTTGGTGGTAACGATTGCTTTTAGCTTCGCTGTGTCCACACCGATACCCCGGTAAAAAGAGTCAGGCGATAATGCCAGTTTTAAAAATCCTTTATTTATAATGTTCATAGTGAGGAAGGAAATGGGTTGACCGGTTAATTCAATCTTGAATGATACAAATTTTCTTTTGTAAGATTTAGATAAGTGTTTTTTTTGCTGATTTGCGATACAAACGTACATGAGTGCCCTTCGGCGGCATTTGGATATTCAATATAGCAGAAGCCTGAGGGTAGAACTCCTGCGGTAAAAAAAAGAACCACTTACTCTCCTATACTGTGCTCATTTACCACCTGTGCCGGTTAACGGATGAACTAATTGCCCAACGCATTCATTAATTCATCTGCCGAAAGAGACAAAGCATCTTTGCCAGTAAGTTCCGCAAACAGCTTTTCCAGGCTTTGGTTGCCGTGGAGTTGCCTCAACTGCTCAATAGTACCGTTGGCGATCATCCGTCCCTCGTCAATTAATACAATGCGGTTACTTACTTTCTCCACAACGTCCATCATGTGACTGCAATAAAAAATAGTTTTGCCATCTTTCGCCAGTTTGCTAATTAATTCCTTTATGATGATGACGCTGTTTGCATCCAGCCCGCTTAACGGTTCATCAAGGATAATAATGTCGGGATTATGCAGCAGGCCAGATGCCAGCAAAACCTTTTGCCTCATGCCCTTACTAAAGCTGTCCATTCGCTGATTAATATTGCTACTCAGGTCAAAGGCATGCATCATCCGTACAATGCGGTCAGCACATACATCTTCATCAATCCCATACAAAGTGCCGGTGAACTGCAGGTACTCCATTGGCGTCAGCACATCATATAGTTCCGCCAGTTCCGGCACATAGCCAATTCGCTTTTTAACTTCCAGCGTATCTTTTTTCACATCATAGCCTTTCACGGTTACTTCTCCTTCATAATCGGTCAGCAATCCGCAAAGAACTTTTACAGTAGTGCTTTTGCCTGCCCCGTTCGGCCCTATGTATCCAATAACTTCACCGGGGTAAACATCCAGGTTAATATCCTTCAATACTGGTTTTGTTCCGTAACTTTTAAACAGGTGTTTTATGCTTATAATAGGTTGCATTAGGCAAATATAGGACCTCACACCCGGCCCTTTCCGGCGATGTTGAAGAGGGGAGTGCTTCCACCGGCGTAAGATTCTCTCGTTGGACGTTGGGCATAAAGAACATAAAGAATTGCTACCGTAAAGAATAATAGAATCCAGGAATGCGATTTCCCGCTCCAACTTTCGTGGGGCAGGGTTAAGGGTGAGGTTCTATCTTCGTCCCCATGAGAAAAGCACTGCTGCAACTACACGCTGCTGTTTTTTTATGGGGCTTTACAGG
This sequence comes from Flavisolibacter sp., assembly GCA_035645595.1. GTDB lineage: Bacteria > Bacteroidota > Bacteroidia > Chitinophagales > Chitinophagaceae > Flavisolibacter. Next base: position 2,041 of record DASQMG010000675.1, read on the forward strand.
TGTACTAGGGCGGGCAATTACGCTGCACTCCACCATGTTAGTTTGGTGGCGTATGCTCATAACGGCTGTGTCTCTTTGGGTGCTCTACTTTTTTCTTGGGAAGATAAAAAAGGTTGATAGGAAAGGAGGTTTAATGATCGCCCTGATAGGAACCATACTTGCGCTTCACTGGGTATGTTTTTATGCCAGCATCAAATTGGCAAACGTTACCATTGCGCTTACCTGTTTATCTACAACGGCACTGATAGCTGCATTGGCAGAGCCGGTAATCCTAAAGAAAAAATTCGACCGCATTGAAATTCTTTTGGGTTTTTTCGCTGTTGCGGGTATTTTGATTATATACAATACTCATATTCAGTTTTCAATAGGTATTGTTATTGGGCTTCTTTCTTCGTTGCTTACCGTTTTGGTATCTGTTCTCAATAAAAAAATTATTGATGACTATGAACCTGAACAAATCACGCTTTACCAGTTAACGGGCGGTTTTGTCGGCCTGACGGTCTTACTACCCCTTTTTCAATACATCTTTCCCGAGAAGATGGGTGCTCCCGGTTTATGGGACTGGATATGGCTTATCGTGTTAAGCTGGCTTTGTACCATTCTTACGTTCTTTCTATATATCCGCGCATTAAAAAGCGTTTCTGCCTTTACCATGAACTTAACGCTGACGTTGGAGCCCATTTATGGCATCATCCTCGCTTTTGCCATTTACCAAGAAAATAAAGAAGTAAGCCGTTGGTTTTATTTTGGCTTTGCGCTGATTGCTTTGGCAGTTATCTTTCACATGTGGCGACTAATGAAGCCTCAAAAAATGTAGTTTTATAGTTCCTGGTCTAAAGATCCCGGAGCGACGATGTAAACCTACGGAGCCGGGATTTTTAAACCTTTCTTTCCCTATTTTTAGTCAATATGCTACTGAATATGAAACCTGTATTATTTGTTTTCCTGCTTTCGCCTTTTATTCTATTCGCCCAAAAGAAACCGTTGGATCATACCGTATACGATAGCTGGCAAAGCATTGGCGAGCGCTTGATCAGCAACGACGGCAAGTGGGTGGTTTATACCATTACCCCGCAGGAAGGTGATGCCGATTTGTTTATACAATCAACTGAAAACATTGCCATAAAAAAACAAGTTCCACGTGGTTATAATGCCGTGATAACAGAGGACAGCCGCTATGCTGTTTTCCGCATCAAGCCTTTTTATAAGGATACACGGGAAGCCCGTATCAAAAAGAAAAAGATCGAAGACCTGCCGAAAGATTCTATCGGTATTGTTGAATTAGGTAAAGATGCCGTAGTGAAAGTGGCTAAAGTAAAAACCTATAAAACACCGGAGAAAAGTTTCGGGTGGGTGGCTTATCATAAAGAAAGAGACATGGCCGCCGTACGACCCTCTGCTTTGCCTACACAGAAAACAGTTGATAGTTTAAGAATAAAGATTGATTCATTAACTCAATTAGTAGTTGAGCTAAAAAATATAAAAGGTGGCAATAGGGACGGCGAAGATGCCGACGAGGATCCGGTAGCGGGCACACCGGCTGTGGAAGGAACCGATTTGGTATTGCGCAATTTGCAAACGGGTAAAGAAAGAACATTCAAAAACGTGAGCGAGTATGCTTTTAACAAGTACGGGCAAAAACTTGTTTTGAAACTCATCAAACCGGCCCGAGATAGTAACGGTAAAAACGCGGTTGCTGTTTTTGACTTAAAGGCCGAAAAACTGGATACCATTTTAAAAGGTAACGACTTTAAAAATTTTGCGTTTACAGAAGATGGAAGTAAGCTGGCATTTGTAGCAGAAGTGGATACGGCAAAAAAAGCGCTTCAAAAATTCTGGGGCTTATACCTACACCGGGATGGAAGCGAACGAGCTGATTTGTTAATTGACAAAGGAACGGTAGGAATGGAGTTAGGCATGACTGTAAGCGAAAACGGCGCGGTAAGTTTCAGCAAAAGTGGCAATCGATTGCTGTTGGGTACCGCTGCCATTACACCTGCGAAAGATACCTCCCTCGTCGATATTGATTTGGTGAAAGTGGATGTATGGCACTATAAAGATGACTACCTCCAAACGCAGCAACTATTTAATTTGCAAAACGAGTTAAAGCGCAGCTACCTTGCCGCCTATGATTTTAGGCAGAATAAATTCAGTCATTTAGGCTCGCCAAATTTGCCCACCGTAATTCAGACTGCAGAAGGGGATGGTAAAGCTTTTATTGGAGTTACCGACACAGGCCGCAGGGTAGCAGCCCAATGGACCGGTAGCAGTTTAAAAGATATATATGCTATAGATGCAACAACAGGCGAAAGGAAACTGGTTAAGAAAAACCACGATGGCGATATATTCCCCTCGTCAACCGGCAAGTACATTTTACTGTATGACAACAAGGCCAAAAACTATTTTGCTTGGGATGGTGCTGCTTTGAAAAATATAACGTCAAAAATTAAAATGTCCTTGTTTGATGAGGAGCATGATTCTCCCAGTGACCCTAATCCTTATGGAGTTGTGGGCTGGCACGAAGGCGATTCTGCGGTTTATGTGTACGATAGGTATGATGTGTGGAAGGTGGATCCTACCGGTCAACGGTTGCCAAAAGACATCACGGTTACTGGCCGCAAAAACAAAGAGGTACATCGTTATGTAAGAATGACTCCCGATGAGAGATTCTTTAAATTTGGTCAGCCTGTTCTACTCAGGGTTCAAAACGGAACTACTAAATCTATTCGTCTCAAACCTGGTGTATTAAGCAATGATGTAATTTTTACCCTGGCAGAGATTAATGGAGGCAAGCATGCCAATACGTTCGCAGCTAAAGCAAAAAACGGAAACCAACTCCTTCTCGTTCAGGAAACATTTGGCAATTCGCCGGATTTGTTCTTAGCTAAATGGCCCGATGATAACCGGACCGTCGCGTCTGCTGCAACATCCTGGAACGAGAAAAAACTTACTTCTCTCAACCCCCAGCAATCTCTATATAACTGGGGCACCGCAGAACTCTTCAAATGGAAAACATTCGATGGTAAACAATCCACAGGCATCTTATACAAGCCCGAAGATTTTGATCCAAAGAAAAAGTATCCCATGATCGCTTACTTCTACGAAAAGTTAAGCGATGGTTTATATAATTACATCGCGCCGGCACCAACTCCAAGCAGGTTAAATATTCCGTTTTTTGTAAGCCGTGGCTACCTGGTATTTGCACCGGACATTAGCTATACCAAAGGCCACCCGGGAAAAGATGCTTACAATTATATTGTGAGTGGTGTGCAGGCCCTGGCAAAAAATCCCTGGGTAGATGCGAAAAATTTGGGCATCCAGGGCCAGAGTTGGGGCGGCATTCAGGTAGCTCAATTAATAACTATGACTAACCTCTTTAAAGCCGCCTGGGCAGGTGCTCCAGTAGCAAATATGACCTCCGCTTACGGTGGCATCCGTTGGGAAAGTGGTGTTACCCGCCAGTTCCAGTACGAAAAAACACAAAGCCGTATTGGGGCCACGTTATGGGAGCGTCCTGATTTATACATCGAAAATTCACCGCTGTTTCATCTGCCCAAAGTAAATACGCCACTTGTAATAATGAGCAACGATGCCGATGGTGCTGTGCCATGGTACCAGGGCATTGAGTTATTTACAGGCTTACGCCGTTTAGGAAAAAAGGTGTGGCTACTTAATTATAATGGCGAGGCGCATAACCTGGTAGAAAGAAAAAACCGAAAAGACATACAGGTGAGAGAACAGCAATATTTCGACTGGCTGTTGAAAGGAGCGAAGCCTCCCAGATGGATCACCGATGGCATACCTGCCGTAAAGAAAGGCAAGGATTGGGGGTTTGAGATTGTTGAATAGTTGATTGGTTGGATATACAATTGGATGTTTGGTTGACTTGCTGTTAAGCAGGCAAAGTGGGTAAAGACGTCTTGAGTAGTTATCTACGCCCCTATAAATTTCACTAAGCTTCTTTTTGCAATCGGCAGCAAAGTTTCTTCCACCGGGAAACTCAGGCCTGTCTCTATGCTGTATACTGCCGGATTCGGAAAGTCATTTCGAGATCTGATCAAATCGGTTTTTAAGCTTTCGTATGTATACACGATACTTCGCTGCAGTGTATCTACAAAAGTTGTTTTGATACTTCGGAACCGTTCGTCATGTTTTTCGAAAATGGAAAGCCGGTACTGGTAAACTCTCGTGGCCTTTGTATTGCCAGCGCTTAAAAAGAAGTAGCCTTCCTGAACATCTAGCGGAATCAGACCAACCGGCGTAATGGACAAAGTGCTTTCTACAAATTCATAAATTTCAGTGCCGTTGGTGATGGTGGTTTTCATTTTGCCGGCGGAGTAATTAATAATCTCCTCTAACTCCTGCATCAGGTCATTATCATCAATCATTTGTTCATACAGCACCTGTAGTTTTTCTATTTGTATGCCTGTTAATTTTTTAGGGAAATGTTCTTGTAGATGCTTCTTGTTTTCTCTGAACGCCACGATATTATTGTAATGGAAAATAAGGTCGGCGAGTTGCGGATACAATTTGCTTTCATCAAAGTACTGGTTGATCTGTGTCAGGTAAGCGAGCAGTGTATACTTCTTTAATTCGAAATCTATGTACCCTTCAGCAAACCAGGTTTCGGATAATCTGTTCATAGTTGTAGAATTTGTTTTACCAATTTACGCTAAGAATATTTCAAAAGCTATACCGCGCTATCTTTAATTGGTTAAAA